>JBGPKY010000245.1:0-3779 GCA_041486205.1 Actinomycetota bacterium | reverse complement strand
CTCCAGCCACCCTCAGCCCCTCGGGCTCAGGTGCTCCAAGCAACCCCTGCAGCTGTCTCGGTTTCCTGGCGGTAGTACCCTTTCGTTGGGCTTTGGGGCGTTCCGAGCCTCCCCTACGAAACAGCTAGTTGGCCTTCCCAACCGTCCCGCAAAGTGCGCCCAGTTCGCCTTACGGCTTTCCCAGGGGTCCCCGCTTCGGTTCCCTGACTCAGCCACTCCGGCTGCTTGGAGCGAGCCGAAATGTACCGGCGTTCGAGGGGGCGGTCAAGCCCACGGAACCGCAGGTCAAGGCATATACATGCAGGTAGGGGACTCGCGGGAAAGAGTGACAAGAAGCGACCATTCCGATGTGCGGATCACATCGCCCGAGGTCAGCGGTCACCCGTCTCGCCGGCCCGCCGAGGGGACCCGAACTCCTCACGGGTGATGCTCATGATCACCCGGTCGTGCCAGCGCCCGTCCTTGAAAGAGCGATCCCGGAGCGTTCCCTCTTGGACGAAACCGCAAGCGCGGTAGGACTCGACGGCTTGCTCGTTGGCTGCGAGGCACCACAGCTCGATCATGTGCAGGTCGAGCCGGTCGAACGCGTACGCGAGGAGCGTCGTGATGGCGTCCTGCCCGTAGCCTTTGCGACCCGCCGTGGGGTCACCGATGTACACGTACAGCGAGCAGATCCGGTCGCGCGCGCGGAACTGGTTCAGCCCGATGCGCCCGATCGGCCGCCCCTCTGCCTCGATGACGAAGGGATGCCCTTCGGCGCGCGCACGCGCCTCGCCCTCCGCGATGTCCTCGAGCGAGAACGGCCGCTCGTAGTCCATCCAGAACCAGACCTCAGGGTGGTTCTGCCACGTGTGGATGAGCGGATAGTCGCGCTCCTCTACCGGGCGAAGGACGACACGCTCCCCTCGGATCACGTTGGTTGCAGCTCCGGGGCGCGGCCGTCGAACAGCTCTCGATAGACGGACAAGATCTCATCGGCCGTGGCGTCCCACGAGAAACGAAGCGACTTAGCCACCGCGGCTTCGCCCATCCGGCGCGCACCCACACGGTCTCCGAGAAGCTCGAGCAACCCGGTCGCGTGGTCAGCCGGGTCGTGCCCTTCCACGAGGAAACCGGTGATGCCGTCGGTCACCACGTAGCGCAACCCGCCGACCGACGCCGCGACGACCGGAGTTCCGGACGCTTGGGCTTCCAGCGCAACGAGGCCGAATGACTCCGAGCGCGAGGGCACGAGCACCGCCTCCGCCGCGGCGTAGAAGTCTGCGAGGCGTTGTTGCGGCTGCGGCGGGAACAGCATCACCCGTTCGCCCACGCCGAGCGCCGAGGCGAGATCCATCAAGTGCGCGACCTCGACACCATGCCCAGCTCCGCTGGGTCCGCCGACGATCGCGAGTACGACATCGCTTGTTCCCTCCGGGTCGCGCGCAACGGACTCGGCGATCGTTCGGACCGCGATGTCTGGACCCTTGTGCGCCTGCAACCGCCCGACGAAAAGCACCAGCCGCAGGCCGGTCAGGTGCAAGCGCGCTTTCGCCTGGTCGCGCGGCCGCGGGAAGAAGAGCGTGTGGTCGACCCCGGGCGGCACCAGGCGGATCCTTTCGGGGTCGGCTCGGTAGAGACCGACGAGCTGCGCGGCCTCCGCTGGGGTCGCGGCCATGATGCGGTCGGCTTCCTCGATCACCGCGGCTTCGCCGGAAAGGCGGTTCGGCGGCTCGGGCGCCTCACCGCGGGCAAGCGAGTAGTTCTTCACCTTCCCGAGCGTGTGGAAGGAAGCGACGAGCGGCACACCCCAGATCTCCTTCGTGCTACGGCCGATCCAGCCCGAGAGCCAGTAGTGGCTGTGAACGAGGTCATAGCCGCGGCCCTCGCTCTTGGCCCGCCGCAACACCCCGCCGAGGAACTCGGGCAAGAAGCGCGGTAGCTCCTCCTTCGGAACGGGGTCGCAGGGGCCAGCCTTCACGTGGATGATCCGTGTTCCGGCCGACAGCTCCTCGACCTCTGGGACCCCCGCACCCCGGCATCGGGTGAAAACGTCGACGTTGACTCCTCGCGCGGATATCCGCTCGGCGGCGGCGCGGATATAGACGTTCATGCCGCCGGAGTCACCGGTCCCCGGCTGATCCAGGGGCGAGGTGTGCAGGCTCACGACGGCGACCCGCGGCTGGCCGCGACCGGCGATCGTCGTGCTCGAAGAGGTTGTTCCCACAGACTCGATGGTAGTCGACCTCGCGTATAGGACCGTTACGCGGGAAGCCGGCCGTGGCGACGGAGGTCGAACGTGGCCACGACCTCACCAACTCGCCGTCCGCCTCCGGTCACCGGACGGCTGGCGAATCGCGCCAGGCTGGAGACCTGCTTCTCCGACAGGGCCCCGAGCAGCGCGAGAGCTCGGATCAGCGCAGGCCCGCTCGCTCGCGGTCCGCCGTCGGCGATCCGAACCGCGACCCCGACACCCTCGCCCACGATCCCCGCGCAGGCGAGCGCCTCCGCCCCGGACTTCGCCACGATGCCAGGCGCGACCAGCATCAGCGCGGTGTCCGTCCGGTCGCGACCTGCAACGAGGTACGGTTCGGCGCGCATCGCCTCATGGCAGCGTTCGGCGTGCGGAGCGAGATCACCGAGCCGATCCGGCAGAGACAGCCGTGCGAAGAGCGTCGCCATCGCGGACAGGGGCAGCCCGAACGTCGGAACCCCGCAGCCGTCGACCCCGGCCGCCGGCTCGCCCACACCGGTCGCGATCGACACGGCCTTACGGACGCGACGCTGAAGCGGGTGGGAAGCGCGGAAGTACGTCCCAGGGTCCCACGCAGCTCGGACGCAGGCGACGAGCATCCCCGCGTGCTTGCCAGAGCAGTCGCCGAACTGAGGCGCGGGGCGACGGGCACGGATAGCCGAGGATCCGTCCATCGGAAGCATCGAGGGGCAACGCAAGGCCTCGAAGCCCAGTCCGGCCGCTCCGAGGAGGCCGCGAACGGTTCGAACGTGGATCGGCTCGCCGTTGTGGGAGGCGCACATAACCGCGACCTGCGGAACGGTAGGCCCCGCGGACCCGATCGCCGCCAGAGACACCGCCGCTTGAAGCGGCTTCAAGCACGATCGCGCGAAGACGGATCGCCGCGGATCGCCGGCCGAGGCAAGAAGTCGGCCGGCTGCGTCGCACACGGCGACGTGGCCCAGATGGACGGATTCCTCGAAACCGGAGCGGGTGACTCGGACCAGCGGTTCGGGTTCGGCCATGGAGGCCAAGCCTACGCGAAGACGCTAGATGGCCTCAGCCAGATTGTGCGTCCGGTAGTCCTCGTCCAAAGGAGGGTTCTCATCCATCATCTGAGCGAAAACGCGGACCACCTCGGGGTCGAACTGCGTTCCAGCGCCGCGGTGGATCTCATCCAGCGCGTGATCCAGAGGCAGGGCGCGGCGGTAGGGCCGGTCGCTCGTCATCGCATCGAACGAGTCGGCCACGGCGAAGATCCGAGCCGAGAGCGGGATCTCCTTCCCCTTCAGCTTCGATGGGTAGCCGTATCCGTCGAAACGCTCATGGTGGTGGCGGATGATCTCAACCGCGTCGCCCAGGAACCTGATCGGCTGGACGATCTGCGCACCGACGACGGGGTGGGTTCGCATGACCTCCCACTCGTCCACCGAAAGGGGCCCCGCCTTGCAGAGGATGTGCTCAGGGATGCCGACCTTCCCGATGTCGTGCAGGAAGAACCCGTAGCCGAGCTGAGGAAGGTCGGCGAGCGCCGGGTCGACCTTGCGCGCCAAGGCCAGCCCGTAGG
>JBGPKY010000244.1:0-3835 GCA_041486205.1 Actinomycetota bacterium | reverse complement strand
CGTTTTCCTCGGCTATCCGCTGCACCCACCGGGCAAGCCCGAGCGGATCCGCGACGAACACCTGCATCGCATCCGGGTGCCGATGCTGTTCATGCACGGGACGTCCGACCCCTTCGCGCAGGCCGCCGTTCTGCAGCCGGTGCTTCGCAAGCTCGGGAGGCGAGCCACCTATGCGCCCGTACAGGGCGGCGACCACTCATTCAACGTCCGCGGCGAGAAGAAGGACGCCCGCGAGGTAGGCGCCGGACTTGCCGAGATCGCGGGCCCGTTCGTCGCGAAGGTCGCCGGCCTGGGAGCCTGACGGCCATGCCGAGGAAGAACCGCCGCCTGCCCGATCCCGAGTCACCCGCGCCGCGCCCGCGCGCAGAGGCTCCCTCGTGGGCGCTCGCTCCAGGCTTCGACGTCCGCCACGTCGGCGGCGAGAAGGAGTACCGCTGCCCAGGTTGCGACCACATGGTTCGCGCGGGCATCTGGCATCTCGTCGTCGTGCCGCAGGATGACCCTGACTCACGACGCCACTGGCACACTGAGTGTTGGCGTCGGGAGCTCCATCGGTCTCGAGGCAGACCCCGCCCGTCGAGCTTCTGAACCCGGCCGATATCATCGGCTGCGTGTCGCAACGACGCGTGAACGCGAGGATCGTGGAGGACCCCTCTGGGTGGTCCGGCCGCATCGACGACCCCGCCGTCGAGGTTCGCGGGCGGACGCGTTCCGAGTGCGTGCGCAAGCTCGAGCGAGCCCTAGGTGAGGGCGTATCCCTGACCGTTCAGGTCGAACCGGAGGTCGTGGGCGTGGCCGAGGCCGCCGCCATCATGGGTTGGGACAAGCGGCGCGTGATCACCTATCTGCGTCGTGGGGCGTTCCCCTCACCGTTCGCGACGCTCGCGTCCGGTCGCGTGTGGCGCCGAGACGACATCGAGCGCTTCGCCGCAGATCGCCGGCGTCGTGCGAGAAGGAAGTCGGGGCGATGAACGGGTCGCGCGTCCTCTTCCTCGTTCGGCATGGCCGCTCGGACTTCGACTCGAACGACATGACCGATACCCCTCGCGGGAAGCAGTTCGACCCTCCGCTCAGCGAACTGGGCCGAGAGCAGGCCGGGCTTCTCGCGAAGCGCCTGATGTTGATGGACCCGCCGGCCGTCGTCTACTGCTCGCCGATGCGCCGGGCGCGCGAGACCGTTGCCCCGTACGCGCAGAGCGCTAGCGTCGACGTCCATCTAGACCAAGATCTCGTGGAAGCCAACATCGGAGCCTGGGAGAATAAGTCTTTCGAAGAGATCCTCGAGAGCGACGAACGGATCTTGCACCACGTCCGAAACCAGCAGCCCATCTGGTGGTACGCGCCCGGTGCGGAGGACCTTCAAGCGTTCCGCGCCCGGGTCGGCGAGGCGATCGAGCGGATCCTCGAGCGGCATCCCGAGGGTGACGTGTTGATCGTCTGCCACGGCGGCGTGATCAACGCGTTCCTCGCTCCCCTCCTCGGGCTTCCGCAGGAGATGTTCTTCCTTCCGGAGAACACGTCGATCAACTCGGTGGTCCTGGACGGGGAGACGCGACGCTTGCGCTTCCTGAACGACGTCATGCACCTCTCGGATCCGCATCTGTTCGAGGCCTAGGACGGTCGGGATCGTCCAGGAGCTCGTCGATATACTGCCGGGCACGCAACCGAAGGAGGCCGACGTGCCCGTGAAGTTCCTGTCTGAGGAGTGGACCAAGGAGCTGAAGGAAGGGCTGAACGCGAGTGAGGCGTTCCGCAAGGGCGTGGGCTCGACGGCCGCCAAGCTCCAACAGATAATCACCGGTCCCGACGGCGAGCAGCGCTACTGGATCAAGATCGAGGGCGGCGCCGTCGACATGGGTCCGGGTGACATCGACTCGCCCGACGCCTCCATCACACAGGATTACGAGACGGCCGTTGCGCTCGCGCGTAGCGAGGTCAACGCGGTGTCGGCCTTCATGAGCGGCAAGCTGAAGATCGGCGGAAACATGATGCTGATCATGTCGCTCCAAGGTGCGTTCTCTGAGCTTCCGAAGGTGATGCAGGAGATGGACGTCGACTACTAGTCCGCCGCCTCGTTCGGCGCCTTCATCATGGTGAACGTCGCGGTCGCTCGCGCGAGCAGCTTGTCTTCCCAGTTGAGGATGTCGGCTCCACAAGGCTCGAGCGTCGTTGAGCGGGTCGTCGTGGATGGACGCCTAGTGTTCCACGCTGTCGATTGACGGGCCCGACGGTCGGCGAGGACAATCGGCCGAACCGAGAGGGGAGTGCGATGGGCATCGAAGCGGGGGAGCGCCCAGCGGCGCAGCCGGAGAGCGATCGCGTCTGGAGCATCGAAACGCACGGGATCGACCCGATACCCGAATCCGACCGGCACGGCACGCCGAAGGAGCTCTTCTGGATCTGGTGCGCGGCGAACATAGGGATCCTCGGCGTCACCTACGGTGCGTTCCTCGTCGTCTTCTACGGTCTGAACCTGTGGCAGTCGGTTCTGGCAGCGGTCCTCGGGACCGTGCTGTCTTTCATCTTGGTCGGTTTCATAAGTCTCGCCGGGAAGTTGGGTAGCGCCCCGACGTTGGTGCTCTCGCGAGCTTCGTTCGGCGTGCGAGGCAACGCGATCCCGACGCTTCTCAGTTACATCTCGCTGGTGGGATGGGAGACGATCCTGGTGGCCCTCGCGACCCTAGGAGCGAACGGCATCCTCGATCGGTTGGGGCTCGGTGGTGGGAAGGTCACGCTCGCCATCTCGTTCGCTGTTATCGCGGTAGCGACGATCGCGATCGGACTGCTCGGGCACGCCACGATCGTGAAGATCCAGACGTGGTTCACGTGGGCGTTCGCCGCGCTAACGATCGTGTTCATCGTGGTGGAGTTCGGCAAGATCGATTGGAGCAAGGTTTCCCACCTTCCGACCGGAACCTTCTGGGGAGGTCTCGTAGGCGGGACGTCCGTGATCATGGCGGGTCTCGGGATCGGGTGGGTGAACGCCGCCGCCGACTACAGCCGGTATCTCCCGCGCTCGGCGTCCTCTCGCGGCGTCGTGTGGTGGACCGTGATCGGAGCGAGCGTTGCGCCGATCATCCTCATCCTCTTCGGCGTCCTGCTCGCCGCCAACAACGCAGACCTCGCGAACGCGCTCGACCCGAGCGATCTCGTGGGCGACATAGCCAAGTGGTTCGCCGTCCTGTACCTGATCCTGGCTGCCGGTGGGCTGATCGCGGGCGCCATGTTGGACATCTACTCTTCCGGGTTGAACCTGTTGACGCTGGGCGTCAAGCTGCCGCGACACCAGTCGGTTCTGATAGACGGGGCCCTGATGCTGGGCGGTAACGTCTACATCCTGTTCTTCGCTCAGGATGTGATCGCGACATTCATCGCGTTCCTCGTCACGCTAGGTGTGGGCCTCGCTGCTTGGGCCGCGATCTTCTTGGCCGACATGTGGATGTACCGGTGGAAGTCCGGATACGACGAACACGAGCTCTATAGCCCTGCGGGCAGGTACGGGTCGGTGAACGGGGCGGGGGTTTCGGCATTCGTGATCGCCTCCTTCGTGGGGCTCGGGTTGGTGACCTCCTACGCGAGCGGGTTCGGCTGGGAGGGCTACCTATTGCGGTTGTTCGGTTGGGATTCAGGGCCATTGAACGGAAGCAGCATCGGGCTGCTTATCGCTTTCGTACTCGCTGGGGCGCTGTACGCGGGGTTGAGCAGGGCTTTGCCTTCGCCGGGACGGTCGGACACCGTTCGCGTGCCGTGAGGGACGTGCCGCTGCTCGTGGTCGTGGACATGCAGCGGGTGTTCCGCGACGCCGACAGCCCGTGGGCGACGCCGGGCTTCGACG
>JBGPKY010000243.1:0-3847 GCA_041486205.1 Actinomycetota bacterium | reverse complement strand
GCGCCGTCCACTTCCTGCCGAAGCTGACGTGAGAGGTCGCACCGATCGGACGTGGGCGCACTACTTCAACGAGTGCGCCCGCGCACATCTTCAAGCGCGCGAGCTGAGGATCACTGGCCGCGAGCTGCGCCGGAAGCTCGAGGCCGCTCGTCGCTTCGCCTACTGCACTCAGCAGCCGCGCTAAGATCGGCGCTTTCGAGCCGAGCGATGCGCCATCGACCGTAACGCACGACGATGCCGCAGGCGAAGATGAGCGCGCTGTAGTACCAGTGCTTCCAGTCGTACACGAACACGATCCGGTAGCGGCGAAGGCTGCGCATCAGTAGGGACAGGGACCGAGGACCGACTCGAATCGCTCAGGCCCCGAGCCCGTGCCATCCTTCGGACCCCACTCGCGACGTTCGCGAGTGTGTACGGCGGCCATGACGGTCACGGCCGGGTCGGCCGTGGGGAGCGCGTCGGCGACGCTCTCGAGGTCGGGCTCGATCTCGGGCTCGATCTCCGGTTCCGGTGACGGCGGCGTCGAGTCAGGACGGGCGCTGACCGTTTCCGGCCAGCGCTGAATCTTCACGATCGAGACGCCGTAGCCGGGAAAGTGCTCGTCGAGGATGTCCTGCCAGTCTCGGCGCCAGTCGTCGAGGCACTTCGCGGCGCGGTACTCCTCGCTGCGGCGAAGGATGCGAGCGATGGCCGCCGCCTGGTCGATTGACCCTGCCGGCGCGGCTGTCTGCTCCTCGAGCTTGCGGATCGCGTCGAGCGCGTCGAGCCGCTGCTTCGGCGATGCCTTCCCGTCGCGGGCGATCTTCTTGTACTCGGCGAGGAGGTCGATCGGTTCGTCGAGGTCGGGCTCCGGACCCGGCGCAGCACAGGGGACCAAGCCAGTAGCCTCCTCCGCGCGCTTACGTTCATCTCGGGCCTTCGCCTGAGCCTGGCGAAAGTCAGGGTCCTGATTGCGCTGGCGCATCTCCTCCGACCGGCGCTCGCGCTCCTCGTCGGAGATGTTGTACGGCTTCCTAGCCACGGAGCCGTCCCCATGCTCGCCGGAGCCGGGACGGACGGCGGCTACTGCGCTCGAGTTGACGCTGAGCGTCGCGACGCTCGAGCTTCAAGAGCAGACCGACCGCGCACAGCAGCTCGCCGTTCCCGTCGTCCGCGTCAGCGATCAGGTCGAAGCAGCGCGAGGCCGTCCACAGCTCGCCGGTCGGCGAACCGATCCAGGCGTCGAGCGCGTCCAGCGACGGACGGTCTCCGATCAGGATGTCCTCGAGGTCCATCTCCGGCATCTCGCTCATGCTGAGAATGGTACCATTCAAGTGAAGTCAAAGGCACAGAGGGAGGCACAATGAGCGAGTTCGACAAGATCGTGAACCTGGCGGCCGAGAGGTCGCAGATGAGACTGCCGGAGCCGGCTGAGCGCAAGGCGCTCCGTCAGCGCGTCGGCGTCGCAGGGGACGCGCTCGCTCGATCGCTGAACATCAAGCCGGCCACGCTGTACCGGATCGAGCGCGGTGAGCAGGAGCCCACGGGCGAGCTGCTCGCGAACCTCATGCGGTTCTATCGGGCGGCCGGCTACGACGAGAGGAGGACACAGAACATGCACACCTTGTTTGGACTGACCGAAGGGATGCCGTTCACGGTGGACGGGACCCCAATCGAAGTAGCGGACCTGCTTCAGCTCCTTCAGCGGATGAGCTTCGGCGAGCCGATCGTCGTCGAGCAGCCGCGCGCAGGTGAGGGCATCTCGAAGCGCTACGACGCGAGCGCGACGTGGGCCGAGGAGCACTCGAGGCTGACCTTCCTCGCCCGTCGCGGATTCTGCACGTCCAGCGGAGGCGTAGACCCCGAGAACGACGGCGGGATCGTCGAGAGCTTCGCGATCACGAACGACGGGCTCGCGGCGCTCACGCAGGCGAAGGCGGCCTACGGTGGCGACTGACAACATCGGCGATCAGCCGGTCTGGAATCGCACGGCCCTCAAGCTCCGACTCGAGGCGGCCGGCGACGACGGCTACGAGACGAGCGATGCCGGCGAGGTCGAGATCCTTCGGACGCTCGAGGGCGTCGGCGAGGCGAAGCGCCTTGCGCCGAAGCCCGACACGAGCGGCGGCGGACTCCGCTTCCGGCCGGACGTGACGCGCTGGCGCCGCGCGGAGCACGGACGATGAGCGAGCGCCAGTTCCCGACGACGCGCCCGCGTCCGAAGTTCACACCGGAGGAGAAGGCCGACATCCAGAACCGCGAGGCGCGCGACGCCTACTGGAACGAGCGGATCGCGGCCGAGGATCGGGCGCTCGCGGAGGCCGAGTATCCGACGCTGCCGGTCGAAGAGCGGGCGAAGCAGATGCACGCGCGTCTCCACCCAGAGGAGGGAGGAAACAAATGACAGAGCAAACGACTGAGGAAATGCTGGCGGACCTGGTGCAGGAGGAGCAGGCGGCCAGGCGACGCCGGCCTACCAAGACACAAGTGCTCGATCTGCCCGTCGTCGTCCAGACGCAAGTGCCAGGGTGGGTCAAGAGCCGGATCGCAGCGCTCGAGGAGAGGGTCGCCGGCACGCTGCGCCCGCGCGGCCAGTGGCGCTCGTCGGTCACGATCTACCCTGACGAGCGGCTCGATGGCTGGCTTCGGGACTTCCCGAGCAAGAGGGACGCCGAGGCGGCGCTGGATTCGATCTACGAGCAGATCACGCAGCGCACGACAGTCCTGGGCGACGATGTTCTCTACGTCGCGATTCGCCCTGGCGCGGAGATCGACCCGTCCAGCGGCACGTTGCCGCTGACGGTCTGGATTCAGCCTGAGAGCGAACGGTCGCCGTGGGCGTGAGCATGACGCTCACGCTCCCCGACCGCGAGCTGGCGCTCCTCCGCAAGCTGGCCGAGGCCGGTCGCGCGGGAGTGCTCGAGCTGGACCTCGCCGAGCATCGCGAGGAGATCCGGTCGCTCATCGGGTGGGGGTTCGCGACTCGCCTGCACACCCGCGTGGTCCTGACCCCGAAGGGTCGGAAAGCAGCAGCAGCGTGAGCGGCGCTCGCACCGGAGAGATCACGCCGGAGATGCTCGCCCGCCGCGAGACGTTGGGCGCTCAGGGCGCTACAGTCGAGCCCTCGGCCGAGCCGCTGGTCGTGATCCTCGCTCCCGCACAACAGGCGCACGGCATCAAGATCGTCTCGGCCGACGAGCTGCGAGCCGAGGGGCTCAGCGGCTCCGTCCCGGAATCCGGCAGCAGCGGTCTCGAGCTGCTCGCCGGTCGGAAGATGATCCGGGCGAATCAGTCGCGGCAGCCGACGAATCCGCTCCGCTGGGGAATCGAGTTCGGCCAGGAGCCAGGCGACGAGATCGCCGACTGGCCGGCCGAGGATGCGTGGGCGGACCTGGCCGCGTGGCTCGACGAGGGAGGGTCGTGAGCATCACCGTCGAGACCGAGGGGGACCAAGTGGCGACGTTCGACCAGGCTCAGGCCGAAGCCCTGGACGCGCTTCGGCGCTGTGAAGTTTTCCTGTGCGTCACCGGCTACCTGGACGACGAGGGGCTCCTGCATCTCAAGGCGAGGACGCACAGCCTCCGCGACAAGAAGTCGCACCGGGCGCTCTTGCGTCAGGTCAAGAGGTTCGCCGTCGAGTCGATCGAGCTGTACGACTCCGAGGACTGAGCCCTGACCAAGCAGGAGCGACTGCTCGTCGGCCTGACGAACGCCCGACCGCCGGAGCCCTGGAACGCGCGGGAGATCATCGTCTACTGCGACGGGAGCGGGCGTCCCCGAACGTGCCGCGGACCGATCGTGGACCGGAAGGGCTGGAACCGCGAGCACACGCTGACCATCCGCGAGACGAGGAAGGTCGTCGCCGATC
>JBGPKY010000242.1:0-3852 GCA_041486205.1 Actinomycetota bacterium | reverse complement strand
GTCTCGTAGCCGCGCCGCACTTGCGCGAGACCGGTGAGGCCGGGGCGCACGACGAGCCGCTGCCAGTACGCGGGCAGCTCGTGCGCGAGCTCCTCGAAGAACACGGGACGGATCGGGCGCGGGCCGACGAGGCTCATGTCGCCGCGCAGAACGTTGACGAACTGCGGGAGCTCGTCGAGCTGCGTCGCCTTCAGCCACCTGCCGAGCGGTGCGAACTCCTCCTGTGTGCGGCGCACGAGCTCCTCGCCGAGGTACGGCCCGAGCCGCGTCTCGGCATCGCCGCGAAGCGTGCGGAACTTCAGGATCGTGAAGACGCGCCCGCCGCGACCGACGCGCTCGCCGTGGTAGAGCACGGGCCGCCCGCTCGTGACGAGGACGATCACGGCGATCGCGACCGCGACGGGGAGCGTCACGAGGAGGAAGAGCGCCGAGAGGACGAGGTCGAGCGCGCGCAGGAGGACGTCGCGGGGCCGGCTCGGGGTTTCGCGCGCCAGCTCGCGGTAGCCGCGAACGAGTGTGTCCTCCGCCACGACCTGATGCTAGAGCCCGTGGTGGTCAAGGCAAGGATAAGCTCTGCTCGGAATTATATACTTGACAAACCCATGATCCTATGGAAGAATGCGGGCTATGGAGAACACGACCGAAAACGACCTCGGCCTAGGCGTCTACGACGAGCGGTTCCAGAACGCTCTAGCGGCGGCTGACTACCTCGAATCAATCCGGTGGCCGAGCGGCCCTGTCTGCCCCCACTGCGGCGAGGACGAGAAGAAGCCCTACCGCCTCAAGTCGGCCACCCGGAAGCTCTGGAAGTGCGCTCGCTGCCGCAAGCAGTACACGGTTACGGTCGGGACGATCTTCGAGGGCTCGCACATCCCGCTGAACAAGTGGCTGCTCGCGTTCTATCTGCTCTGCTCATCGAAGAAGGGTATGAGCGCCCACCAGCTGCACCGGATGCTCGGCGTCACTTACAAGTCCGCGTGGTTCATGGCGCATCGCATCCGCTATGCGATGGAGCAACCCCCTTTCGCCCGTCCGCTGACCGGAACCGTCGAAGCTGACGAGACCTACGTCGGCGGAAAGGTTCGCCGGTCGAACGTCAAGCCGGTAACGCCTCTGGGCTACAAGGGGCCGAACCCACGCCAGCAAACCGGACGCGGTGCGAACAAGACGCCGGTCATGCTCCTAGTCGAGCGTGGCGGACAAGCTCGCTCGTTCCGCATGGCGAACGTAACCGGCGACGAGCTAGGCGGCGCGATCCGCCGCCACGTGAGCCGTGAGGCGCACCTGCGCACCGATGCTTTTGCCTCGTACAAGAAGGTCGGCAAGGAGTACGCGAGCCACCTGACTGTCGATCACAACGTCGAGTACGTACGCGGTGACGCGCACACGAACACGGCGGAGAGCTACTTCGCAATCTTGAAGCGCGGCGTCGACGGGACGTATCACCATGTCAGCGAGGCGCACTTGCCGCGCTACCTCGCTGAGTTCGACTTCCGCTACAACAACCGCGCCAACCTCGGCGTGGATGATGCGGAGCGGACGCGCAGGGCGCTCGCCGGGGTTGTCGGCAAGCGGCTCACGTACGCTATGTGAGTCCGTGCCACGCGACTCTGGAGAGCCGAAAAGGAAGCTGCCGCAGCGCGGCGACGCGCTAAAGATCGACCTCGCGTTCGAGGACGCGGTTCGCGCCGCTCTCGAAGCATCGCCAGAGGTCAGCGCCAATCAGCCGGCGGATAGTCGTCAGGCAGCGAAGCCGAGTCGAGTCCGAGGAAAACGATCCGCTCGTTCTCAAGATCACCCTTGAGATAGACAACGAGCTTTGGCAGGTCGGGCGCACCGTCTTCGGTTAGGAAGCCCGTAGCGCCGCTTCCATCGAGGATCGGATTACCGACTACGAAGTCACTCTCGAGAATGAACTCCTCCAATAGACGCCAGAACGTGTCGAAGTTGGGACCGTAGAGGCCCTCGTCCTTCAGGTCCTGTTCCCACTTGTCCGTGCAACGTCCGGTGAATGCCACCGAACAACAGAATTACGGCGCCTACGGACGGATAGAAGCCCAGTCCTCTTCCCGCGAACGCTTTACGGCGCGTTCCATCTGTTCGGGAGATAAGGGCTTGGTCGAAACGAAAGCACTTGCGTACGGAATTAGGCGTCCGTTCTTCCGGACCCGCCAACCAGACGACTGTTCGTGCGACCACTCGCTGACCGAGCGGGCTCCGTATTCCCGCAGCTCTCCGATAGCGCGGTCGATGATCGCCCGTTCGTCGTCGGTGAAGAGCGTCATGTCCGCCTCGTGTCCTTCGATGACGACCGGAACCTGTCGGGTGTACGGTCCGGCAGGAATCTCGTCAATCCGTAGGACGCCCTGCCGCTCTAGCCTCGTCAACAGGCTCGGCACGTGAGCCGCGACTGGGCCAAGATCCTGGCGCTTGTACTCCTCGCCCGTGATCGAAGCGCCGAGAAGCCGGTACGCCTCGAAGTCAGCGCGGAATAGCAGCTTGTTGAGCTTGACCTTGCCGTAGCCCTCATCCGTGGCGGACCGTGCGGCGAGGTAGAGAACGAGGTTCTCCAAACGGGTCTGGTCGTACTCGCGTCCTCCGGCCATGGCGCTTCGCTCCTGACACTAGTACGCTTCTCTTCGCTAGCAAATTCGCCAGCAGTACGGCTAGCTCCTTTGCTAGCAATTCTTCTAGCGGAAAGGTAGCCCCAGGCCCGGATGTCAGAGATCGTCGGTTTGCAGGCGCGCGTTCCAAGGTCGGTCCGTGACACGGACCTCAAGGCGCTCAAGGCACAGGTCGATCCTCTCGTCCCGGCTTATCTCAAGAAGCCGTCCCAGGACGACCTCGTAGGCATCCTCATTCGCACCGCCCGCGCAAAGGCGGTTGCTCGGGCCGTGCAGGCGTACTACGACCTGAAGAACGCGTAGCTGCGGGCCCTGCTGACTGTTGTAGACAACGCCAGCCAGTCCTCGTACCATCGGCGGCTGTGGATGTTGGCTTCTACGTCGACGGCTTCAACCTCTACTACGGCGGGCGGTCGTATTTCGGCGGGCACTCAGGTTGGCGATGGCTTGACCTTCGGGCGCTTGCCACCGACGTAGCCACCATCGCATCGCAGAAGCCTGCGTGGAAGGGCGCGGCTCTGACGCGCGTCGTCTACTGCACAGCTCGTACTGGCGACCCTGACCAGGACGCTTATTTGGGCGCCCTCAAGGCTCATGCCAGCTACGACTGGGTCGAGTGGGGCTACTACGCCGACAAGCTGATTCACCGCCCACTGGCGAGCCAGCCCCCCGGCGTTCCCGGCCCCCAGGTCGTCAATCCGGCGATACCGATGCGAGTCCAGGACGCAGCGGGCAAGCACTTGCCGGCGGCAGTCTTCATGGCCAGCGTCGCGCATCGGGAGGAAAAGGGCAGCGACGTGAATCTGGCTTCGCACATCCTGCTCGACGTGCTTCGCGGCACCGTTGGCGCGGTGATCGTCGTCACGAATGACAGTGACCTCAAGCTGCCGCTCAGCGAAGTCCGGAAGCAGGTGCCCGTTGGGCTCCTCAACCCCGGCAACCCGAAGTGGCGACCGACCGCCGGTGCCCTCAAGGCCTCACCGACGAGCGGCGTTGGCGGCCACTGGTGGGGCAACATCACTCGAAACCAGTACCGCGCCCACCAGCTTCCCGATCCGATCACCGACGGAGCAACGGGCAAGACCTTCACGAAGCCGGTGGGCTGGTAACGAGAAGGCCCCGTTTCCGGGGCCTTCTGAAATAGACCCGGACCAAACGAGGGCACCGGGTGGGTTGAGCCACAATGTACCACCGGGGTAGTACGGCGCAACCTCTCTGGAGAAATTCT
>JBGPKY010000241.1:0-3933 GCA_041486205.1 Actinomycetota bacterium | reverse complement strand
TCGGAGCTCTCGATGATCGCCGACGCCGACGATGAGGTCCTGGCAGCCCTGGAGGACGAGGAGCTGTTGGTCCGCGACGAGGAACATGAGGGACGCTGGCGTTTCCGCCACGGGATCGTCCGGGATGTCGCGTACGAGAGCCTGCCGAAGCGCGAGCGCCAGCGACTGAACCTTCTCATCGCGAACACGCTCACGGATGATCCGGAGGTCGGGGCCCGGTATCCGCGCGCGATCGCCTTCCATCTCGAGCAGGCGGCGAAGGCTTCGCTCGATCTGAACCCCGCCGATCGTTCGCTCGCGACTCGCGCGGTCCACGCGCTCTCCCACGCGGGCGATCAGGCCCTGGCGGCGTCGGAAGCCCGGCCGGCCGCCGACCTGTATGCGAGGGCGCTCGCGCTGGCAGGTCCGGAGCGCGGGTGGGACGTCTCCGAGGCGATCATCCTGTCCAATCTGGGCGAGTCACGGTATTGGCTGGGTGAGTTCGAACAGGCGGTCGGCCCGCTCACCCGCGCGCTAGAGCTCGGCGCGGACGACGCCCGCATCCGCTCGCACGCGTGTCGTTTCCTCGGCGACATCGAGCTGTCGATCCACGGCGATCGCGACCGGGCCGGCGAGCTGTTCGATCGGGCGCTCTCCGCCGCGCGCGAGCTGGGCGACCCGTGGACGCTGGCGCGAACCCTGCTCGTTGCCGGGTGGGCACCCTACTGGCGTCTCGACATCGAGGGCGCGCGCGCGATGTTCGAGGAAGCGCTCACCGTGACGCGCGCGAACCCCGAGGGCGACCCCTGGTCGGAGGCGCGAGCGCTCGGCTCGCTCTCGACGATCGTCTCGGAAACCGGCGACGAAGAGGAGAGTCTCGCGCTCGCGTCCCAGGCGCTCGCGATCGCCGAGTCCACCGGGGATAGGTTCGCCGTCGCCGTGGCGCGCGAGGGCGTCGGGAATTCGCTGCGGCGGCTTTGGAGGCTCGCGGAAGCGCATCCACACCTGGACGGCGCGGTGGAGGCGTTCCGCGAGATCGGAGCGCGGTGGGAGCTCGCCAGCGCGCTGACCTCGCGAGGCGTCGCGCGCCGGGTATCGGGGCGCACGCAAGAGGCGGTGAAAGACCTCCGCGAGGCGTACCGCCTTTGCCGCGAGCTGAAGGAACGGAGCTTGTTCACCTGGACGGCGAGCTCGCTCGCGAAGGCTCTCGTCGACTCAGGCGATCTGGATGCCGCCAGGCGGCTGCTCGAGGAGGCGGCCTCGGTCGCGAGCCCGGAGGGGCCCGGCTCTTCCGAGTGGCTGCTGGACGCCGAAACGCTCCTCCTATTGGCCGAGGGAGACCCCGACGCCGCGCGCTCGCGCGCCGTCGACCTGCTCCAGCTCGTTCAGGTCCGAGGATGGCCCAAGGAGGTCGCCGGGCAGGTCTGGTGGGTCGGACGGATATTCGGCCCCGACGCCGTCGGGGGCGAGGAGGAGCTGGCGCGAGCTCGCAAGATGATCGAGGAGACGCATTGGGAGCAGGCCCTGCGGGAGCCCGCCCCCGCGCGGAAGGGGTGAAGCCGTGGATCTCGACCTGACGGGGGAGCAACAGGAGTTCCGCGAGGCGGTTCGCCGCTTCGCCGAGGACGTCGTCGCACCGCGGGCCGAGGAGGCCGACCGGCTGGCGGAGTTCCCCCTCGACGTCGTAACGAGGATGGGAGAGCTTGGGCTGTTCGGGCTTCCGTTCCCTCCGGAGTACGGAGGGCTCGGCGCCGACTTCGTGACGTTCTGTCTCTGCGTCGAGGAGCTGGCGCGTGTGGACTCGTCGGTGGCCGTCACGTTGGAAGCGGCCGTGGGCTTGGGCGCCAACCCGATCTACCGCTTCGGCACCGAGGAGCAGAAACAGCGCTGGCTACCACCGATGGCCCGCGGTGAGGTCCTCGGGTCGTACGCGCTCACCGAGCCCGGCGGCGGCTCCGATGCGCGCGCCCTGCGAACGACCGCGGTTCTGCGAGACGGCGAGTGGGTGCTCAACGGTTCGAAGGCTTTCATCACGAACTCTGGAACGCCGCTCTCGAGCGTGTGCATCGCCGCCGTGCTGACGGGCAACGGCGAGATAAGCTCGATTCTCGTTCCAACGGACACGCCGGGGTTCACGGTCGGCCGCGCCTACCGTAAGGTCGGCTGGCACGCGAGCGATACGCACGAGCTCGCGTTCGCCGACTGCCGGGTCCCCGAGTCGAATCTGCTCGGCGATCGCGGCCGTGGCTACGCCCAATTCCTGGAAGTGCTTGACGACGGCCGCATAGCGATCGCGGCGCTCGCAACGGGACTCGCGCGCGGCTGTCTCGAAGAGAGCGTGAAGTACGCGAACGAACGCGAGGCGTTCGGGAGACCGATCGGGGCGTTCGAGGCGATGCAGTTCAAGATCGCCGACATGAAGGTCGCCGTCGAGACGGCACGGTCCGCCTACCTGCGCGCCGCGTGGTTGAAGGACCGCGGTCGCCCGTACAAGACAGAGGCGGCCATCGCGAAGCTGTACGCGAGCGAGATCGCGGTCACGTGCGCGCGCGATGCGGTGCAGGTCCACGGCGGTTACGGTTTCATCGAGGAATACCCCGTCGCGCGGTTCTACCGCGATTCGAAGATCCTGGAGATCGGCGAGGGGACCAGCGAGATCCAGCGTCTGCTGATCGCCCGCGACCTCGGCCTTCCAGGCACGGATCTGTGATCCTCCCTCAAGCGATCCGTGCCTGAAGCCGACGGGATGATTGAAACCGACCGAGATCCGAGTCACGCTCCTCGGGCACCGGTAGGTTGACATTTCATATGTTCGTCCGATAGCAAGGGACATCCATGAGAGCGAACCCGGCCCGCACGGGCTCGATCTGGCGTCGCTTCGCCGCCGTCGCTGTTGCGCTAGCGCTGTTCGCAGCGCTCGCTCCGGGCGCGTCGGCGGACATCCAGTCGCAGCTCAACGCCGCCAAAGCGCGCCTAGCCGAGATCAAGCGCGAGGTGGCGGCGCAGAACGTCAAGCTCGCCGGGCTCGAGGTCGCTGCGGCGAAGCTGGCGACGAAGGTCGGAGACGCGCAAGCTGCGTTCGACGCCATCTCGGCAGTGCTCTCGCAGACGAAGCACGACCTCGCAGCCGCTCGGATCCGATATCAGACGTTGCGGGACCAGCTCGATGCGCGCGCCCGCGAGACGTATATGCAGGGACCCGGTAGCGACATAGAGTTCATCCTCGGCGCGACGTCGCTCACCGACCTGTCGGACCGGCTCGAGTACGTGAACGCGCTGACGCAGAGCGACTCGGACCTCGCGACCCAGGTCCAGAACTTGCGCAACGACCTCGCCGCCAAAGCAGCGAAGCAAGCGAGCCTCCAAGCCGATCGCGCCTCGAAGCTCTCCGCGCTCCAGGGCGCGCAAGCCGCGCTCGACGCAAGCCTGGCCCAGCAGCAGCAGATCCTCAGCGACATCCAGGCGAAGCAGACCGAAGCCGAGGCACTGGTGAAGAAGCTCGGCAAGGCATACAAGGACTATCTCGCGTCGCTATTCGGTGTGAAGTTCTACAACGGAACGTTCAAGACCTGCCCGGTCGGAGATCCGCACGGCGTCGGGAACGACTTCGGCGCGCCCAGGTACGCCGGCGGCTTCCACTATCACGCAGGCAACGACATCTTCGCGCCGCTCGACACCGTGATCCGCGCCCCATTCGACGGTACCGCCAGCTCGAGCTACAACACGCTCGGCGGCAACTCGGAGTTCGTGTACGGGGCGGATGGCTACGTGTACAACGCGCACCTAGACCACTACTCGGATCTGTCGAACGGTCCGGTGCACGCCGGTGACATCATCGGATACGTCGGCAACACGGGCGATGCCCAAGGTGGGGCGACCCACGACCACTTCGAGTGGCATCCGAACGTCATCCCGTCGAACTGGCCGGTGAGTCCGTATGGGTTCGCGGTCGTC
>JBGPKY010000240.1:0-3957 GCA_041486205.1 Actinomycetota bacterium | reverse complement strand
GACGCCATCGCCGCCGAGCTCCTCCGGGTGGATCCGACATCGGGCAAGTCCCGGGCCGTGAAGCTCACCGGCCCGCCCTCCGGCGTGGCCTTCACGCCGGACGGCGTGTGGGTCACGGTCGCTCCGTCCGGGGTCACCCGCGTCGACCCCGCGGACCTGAGCGTGACGTTGGTTCAGAGCGTGGGCAACGGACCGACGGCGGTGCTCCCCGCGTTCGGCTCGATCTGGGTGGCGAACTACGTCGACGGCACAGTCTCTCGCCTCGAGCCCTCCACGGGACGCGTGGAGGCGACGATCCCGGTGGGGGACGGCCCGAACGCGCTCGGGGCCGCGGCGGGCTCCCTGTGGGTCGCGAACGAGTTCGCCGGCTCGATCGCCGCGATCGACCCGGTCGCGAACACCGTCGAGCAGACCGTTCCGGTGGGTGGCGCGGTGGCGTCTCTCGCGACCGGCGATGGCCTGTGGCTGGCCGTCGGGGCATCGGCCGCGGAGCACCGGGGCGGGACGCTGATCGTCTCCTCAGTGGACAAGGCGCCGACGTCGTTGGACCCCGCCGTCAGCTACGACGCGATCGGCTGGCAGATCCTCTCGGTGACGAACGACGGGCTCCTGGCCTTCAAGAAGGTCGCAGGCCCGGACGGCACAACGCTCGTCCCGGACCTGGCGTCGGCGCTCCCAGAGGTGTCCGCCGACGGGCTGACCTACCGGTTCCCGCTTCGTCAAGGGATCCGCTACTCGAACGGCGACCCCGTGCTCCCAGAGGACTTCCGGCACGGCCTGGAGCGAACCATCTCGTTGAGCCCCGACGCAGCGAAACTGTTCACCGCGATCGCCGGCGAGAAGGCCTGCAGGAGGGACCCGTCCACCTGCGACCTGTCGGACTCCATCGTCGTCGACGATGGAGCCGTGACGCTCCACCTGGTGCGCCCGGACTCCGACCTGCCCTTCAAGCTCGCGCTGCCGTTCGCCTCCCCCGTCCCGGTCGCGATCCCGGTCGAAAACCAGGGCCTCGACCCGGTCCCGGCGACCGGACCGTACATGATCGCGCTAGCCAGCCCGGAGGACGTCGAGCTGGTGCGGAACCCAGCGTTCCGCGAGTGGTCTGGCGCCGCCCAGCCGTACGGCTTCGTGGACGCGATCTCGTGGCGGTTCAACCAGGATCCCGCGGGCGCGTTCGATCGGCTCAGCCGGGGCGAGCTCGACTGGATGACCGACTCGCCGCGGCCGCAGGATCTGGCGTCGCTCCAGGCGGCCCACCCGGATCAGGTCGTGCTCTCGCCGAGCGCGCAAACGGACTTCGTCGGCTTCGACGTTCGCAAGCCACCGTTCGACGACGTACGGGTGCGGCAGGCGCTGAACTACGCGATCGACCGCGACCACGTGGTCGAGCTGCTCGGCGGCCCGACGAGCCAGCGCCCGACGTGCCAGATCCTGCCGCCGAATTACCAGGGCTACGCTCCGTTCTGTCCCTACACCCTCGACCCTGGCGGGGGTGTGTGGTCGGCCCCGGATCTCCACCGAGCGCGAGCCCTGATCGATGACGCCGGCGCCGTTGGGGAGAAGGTCACCGTCTGGGTGACCAACGATCCTCACCTGTTCCCCGGCGCCACCGAGACCATGCGGTACGTGGTCGAGGTCCTTAACGAGCTCGGCCTGCGGGCCAACCTGAAGATCGTGCACGACGGCCAGAAGTACTTCGACACGATCTACGGGGGGGCGCCTCCGGGATCCAAGGGCCATCCGCAGGTGTACCTGAGCGGATGGGGGCAGGATTACCCACGCGCGGCCGACTTCATCGAAACACAGTTCAGCTGCGGATCGCCAGGCAACCCCTCGGGTCTGTGCAGCGAGAGCCTCGACGCGCGGATGCAGGATGCGCAGCGGCTCCAGGCGACCGATCCCGCCGCCGCGAACCGCGCGTGGATCGCCATCGAGCATCAGCTCGTCGAGGACGCCGAGCAGGCCCCCCTGACGAACCCCGTCTCCGCCTACGTCTTCTCGGCCCGCACGGGGAACGTCCAGGTCCACCCCGTGTGGGGGATCCTGCTCAGCCGCCTCTGGGTCCAGTAGCCGGCGGCTACTCGAGGTAGCCGAGGCCGCGGAGGTGTTCTTCCATCTCGTCGGCTTCGGTGTCGGAGACGACCTGCTCTAACCCCTCGTTTACGGGGATGCCGGCCGCCTGGCTCGCGCGGACATGAGCCTCCGCCCCGACGATCTCGTGCAACACCCGACCGGTGTGGTGGACCGTGGCCGGCGCATCGAGCGCGGCGAGGATGGTCGGCGCGAGGTCGATCAGCATGGGCGGTTGTTCGAACGGCTGCACGCCGGGCCCGACGGCGACGATCACGCCCTCGGGGCGATGGTCGCCGCTCACCCAGTCGGCTTTCTCGTACGCGCTCTTCGCGTGGGTGAGCGAGTAGCCCTCGGCCGGCTCCATGAGGATGTCGGGAGCCGTGTCGGCGTGCTTCCCCTTGAAGACCTCTTCGCGGCGGAAGATCGCCTTGACGGGCTTCTTGCCGGTGTCCGGATCGACGAAGGAGGAGAGGCGGTCCATGACCTCGTCGCGGACCTTCTCGTAGTCGCCGGGGTCGACGATGCCGTCGGGCTCGCGGCCGGCGAGGTTGATCGAGACGCCCTCGCCGGTCGTTCGGATCGAGGTGAACGCGCGGGTCTTCGACCACACGACCGGCTGCGGCAGCGAGACCTTGCCGTGAAGGCCGAGCACGTCGTAGACCTTGCGCGCGACCTTGCGGACCGGCCCCCATTGCATCGGACCGAGGACGACGTTCGATGCGGAGAACTCGAGGAAACCGAGACGCTTCAGCAACTGGTCCATGTTGACCGCGCGGTAGCACGACTGGAACCCATGGTCGGACATGAAGATGACGATGTCGTCCTCGCGCGTGCGGGAGACGAACGATCCGATCGCGTCGTCGAGCTGCTTGTAGACGTCGCGGACCTTCGCGGCGAGCGGCGTGGTGACGTTCTTCGCGTAGTCGGGGTGGTCGGGGCCGACGTAGTTGGAGAGCGCGTGCTGCGTGCGGTCGACGGAGACCCAGACGGAGGCCATCAGGTCCCAGTCGGTGTTGTCCATCAGCCACTCGCTCGCGCGGATCCGCTTGCCGGTGACCTCGAGCGCCTCGGCGAGGTACGGCTCGGGCCGGTTGCGGTAGGTCGTCCACGACATGCCGTTGATGACCCACGGCACCCCGGCCTTCTCGAGCTGATCGGGAAGGTCGGCCGGCTGCGAGTACGTGCGCCCTTTCGGAAGGACCCCGCCCGCGAGGATGCGGCCCTTGATGTCGGGAGGCGGGAACATGAGCGGAACGTCGGCGTAGACGCCGGTCTTGCCGGCCGCCGAGAGATCCTCGACGAACGTCCGCTCCTTGATCGACTTGTAGGTGACCGGGTAGGCCTTGTGGGTCCCAGGAACGGTCTCGAGGATGTCGTAGACCCCGTGATCGGCCGGGTCCACGCCGGTGAGGAATGACGGCCAAGCCGCCCACGAGTGGGTCGGGATGGTCGAGCGAAGGACCGCTTTCTGCCCGCGCGAGATCAGGGCCTGGAGGTTCGGCAGATCACCCCGCTCGAGCAGCGGGTCCAGGATGCGCCAGTCGGCGCCGTCCCATCCAATCAGCAGTACTCGCGGCATGGAGACACCTCAGACGTGATAACGGTGCGAGGAGTCTATCCTCCGTCCAGGAGGAGCGGCCACGCTCACCTCGCGGGGAGGCGGGTCAAACACGCAAGTGCAGCGAGAAGGTTGTTCGTCATCACGGACTCCATGCCATTACGGCGAGGTCAGCCAGCGCTTCGTTCCTTTTCTCAATCGTCGCCCTCGTCCACTGCGTGAACTTCAAAGCTTCCGTGGTGAGGAGGGTCTGGTTGCCCCAGGTCCTAATGAGCTTCCTCTTCTCACGCCATACTCTGCGACCCAGCTGATCGTTGGCTCCGGAT
>JBGPKY010000239.1:0-3958 GCA_041486205.1 Actinomycetota bacterium | reverse complement strand
TACCGCTCGAACCAGTCATGCGCCCGGTCGATCTCGTGCGGGCGGAGCAGCAGGTACCGACCCCAGCGGTCGATCAGCGGCCGGCCTCCCGCGTATCCGGCCCAGTAGGCGAGCCAGGAGCCGGCTAGGTTGCCCGCCGTGCCTACGAGCCCCACGGCGACGAGGTTCAGATGGTCCCCGTGAGCCAGGAACGCTGCCGAAACCAGGGCTCCGCCGAAGAGCATCGTTACCTCGCTCGGGATGGGCACGCACGCCGATTCGAGCACCATGAGCAGGAAGATCGCGATGTAGCCGTACTGGGCGATGTCCCTGGTGACGAGGCTGGTGAAGAGCGCGAGCAGGTGGGGCTCCATGCCGATCGGGAATGAACGGAGCCTAGCAGCCGGTTGCTCGGGCACGCGGGGCGCGACAAGTTCTCCATCAGCCGCCTGTTGCGCCTCCGGGAGCCTCCGGACCCCCATAATCCCGGGGATGACGGTGGGGGCTGGTACCGTACGGCGCTGGGGGGCGTCCTCCACCCTTCCCCACACAACCCCCCTTGGAAGGAACGTGAGCTACCCGCAATGACGAAGACGCTGGTCGTCGTGGAATCGCCCGCGAAGGCCAAGACCATCGAGAAGTACCTCGGTTCGGACTACAAGGTCCTTGCCTCCTACGGCCACATCCGGGACCTGTCCAAGAAGCACGGCGGGTTCGGGGTGGACATCGAGCACGACTTCACGCCTGACTATGTCGTCCCCGAGGACTCCAAGAAGCACGTCGCCGCGCTGAAGTCGGCCCTGAAGAAGGTCGATGACCTCGTGCTCGCTACCGACTTCGACCGGGAAGGCGAAGCGATAGCGTTCGACGTGGCCGACGAGCTGAAGGTCGAGCTGTCCCGGGCCAAGCGCGTGACGTTCACCGAGATCACGCGGGACGCCATCCTCGAGGCTTTCCAACACCCCCGCGAGATCGATCTGAAGCTCGTCGACGCCCGCGAGACCCGGCGGGTGCTGGACAAGCTGGTCGGCTACGGCATCTCGCCGATCCTCTGGAAGAAGGTCCGCCCGGGGCTTTCAGCGGGGCGGGTCCAATCCCCGGCGGTCCGGCTGATCGTCGAGCGCGAGCGCGAGATCAGGGCGTTCGTCCCGGTCGAGTACTGGAGCGTGGACGTCCGGCTCACCCCCGAGACGCTCGAGCAGCCGTTCCTCGCACGGCTGGTCGAGGTTCCCGAGGGCAAGCTCGCGACCGCGCCCGACAAGAAGGGGATCGTGCTCTCCGCCGAGGCCGATGCCGAGGGCCACGTCGAACGCCTGAGACGCGCCGCTTACCGCGTGCTGAAGGTTGAGCGCAAGGAGCGTAAGCGCTCGCCGGCGCCGCCGTTCACGACCTCGACGCTGCAGCAGGAGGCCGCGCGCAAGCTGGGGTTCGGCGCTCGCAAGACGATGTCGATCGCGCAGCGGTTGTACGAAGGTGTGGAGGTGCCCGGTGAGGGAACCGTCGGTCTCATCACCTACATGCGAACGGACTCCGTGAGTGTCGCGGAGAGCGCGTTGCGCGAGATCGCCGAGGTCGTGAAGACCGAGTTCGGAACGGAGTACTCACTCAAGGAGCATCGCCGGTACAAGACCCGTTCGCGCAACGCGCAGGAGGCCCACGAGGCGATCCGGCCGACGTCGGCGCTGCGGACTCCTGCGCGTGTCGCGGCGACGCTCGACCGAGACCAGCTTCGCCTGTACACGCTGATCTGGCAGCGGACGGTGGCCACGCAGATGGCCGAGGCACGCTTCAACCAGGTGGGGATCGACATCGAGGGGCTCACCGACGGCGTGCGCTACGGCTTGCGCGCCACAGGCCAGACCGTCGCGTTCGATGGATTCATCCGGGTCTACACGGAGGGTCGCGACGAAGGACCCGACGAGGACGAAGAGGCCCGCTTGCCCGAGCTCACCGCCGAACAGGCTCTTCGGATGCTCGGAGTTCTCCCCGAGCAGCACTTCACCCAGCCACCGCCCAGATATACGGAGGCATCGCTCGTCAAGGCGCTGGAGGAGCTCGGCATCGGGCGGCCGTCGACGTACGCTTCCACGCTCTCGACCATCGTCGATCGAGGTTACGTCCGGCTCCAGGACAAGCGATTCTTCGCTGAGGACGTCGGCGAGGTCGTCATCGACGGCCTGGTCGAGCACTTCGCGGATATCGTCGACGTGAACTTCACGGCCGGGATGGAGGAAGAGCTCGACGAGATCGCCGAGGGACAGCTGGGCCGGATCCAGGTGCTCCATGACTTCTACACCCCGTTCAAGTCGGCCTTGGAGCGCGCGGAGGAGAAGTTCGAGCGCTTCGTCGAGGAACTCGGTGAGGAGTGCCCTCGGTGCATCGAGGAGGGCCGTAAACCACCCGGCCGTCTGCAGAAGCGCCTGGGCAAGTTCGGCTTCTTCATCGGCTGCACGCGCTTCGCCGACGAGGACGGCGGCTGCAAGTACATCCGCAACCTCGACGGCGAGGAGCGCCCCGAGCCGGAGCTGCTCGACGAGATGTGCCCGGAGTGTGGCCGTCCGCTCGCGAAGAAGGTCGGGCGGTTCGGGCCATTCGTCGGCTGCTCCGGCTACCCGGAGTGCAAGTACATCAAGAAGGATCCGCCGAAGCGCACCGGCGTCACCTGCCCGCAGTGCAAGCAGGGTGAGCTGATCGAGAAGCGCACCCGCTTCGGCCCCTTCTTCGGCTGCGAACGGTATCCCGGATGCGACCTCACCGTGAACAACCCGCCGTACCCGGACAGGCCGTGCCCGGAGTGCGGCTCACTGCTCCTCGAGCGGCCGAAGAGCTTCCGCTGCTGGAACTGCGGCTGCGAGCTCGACACCGGATTCCAAGTCAAGAAGCACGGAGATCCCGCGGCCGAGGCCGCCACGCGTGCGGCGAAGGCGGCGGCGCGCGTGGCAAGGGCGAAGATGAAGTCGAAGCCGAAGGCGGCGTCCGCGAAGAAGGGCGGTTCCCGGAAGAAGGTGCCGGGCAAGAAGATCCCCGCGAGTCGCTCCGCCTCTGCGACTTCCGGAGACGGCGCCGAGGCGGCAGCGGAGGCCTAGTTGTCGAGCATCGCCGACGAGGTCGCACAGCTCAGAGGGACCAAGCCGGCGACCTTCAAAGACCTGCTCACCCATCCGTCGTTCGCCAGGTTGCTGGCCGCGCAAACCGTTTCGTCTCTTGGCGACTGGATCGGTTTCAGCGCGGCAGCCATCCTGGCGCTTCGGCTCGGCGGCTCGGCGGGCGCGTACGCCGTCGCCGGGGTCATGGCGGCGCGGGTCGCTCCGGCGGTCCTGCTCGGGCCGATCGCCGGGGCGCTCGCCGACCGGATGGACCGCAAGCGGATCATGATCCTCGCCGATCTTTCGCGGGCGGCCCTGTACGCGGCGATGCCGTTCGTCGGGAGGCTCTGGGCGCTCTACGCGTTGTCGTTCACGATCGAATCGCTCTCCCTGCTTTGGTCGCCGGCGCGCGACGCGAGCCTGCCGAACCTGGTCCCGCGCCGGCAGCTCGCGAACGCGAGCTCGCTCGGCCTCGTGACGACCTACGGCACCTTGCCGCTCGGGGGGGTGGTCTTCGCCGTCCTCGCCGGAGTCGCGAGCGGCTTGTCGGCTCGCGTCCCCTACCTCGGCAACAATCCGGAAGCGCTCGCGCTGTGGGTTGACGGGGGGACGTTCGTCTTCTCGGCCCTCATGTTGAGCCGGATCAAGTTCCCACCACCGGCCGCCCATCGGATGGAGCGACTCGATGTTGCGCGCGTCTGGAAGGACATCCAGGAGGGTGTGCGCTTCCTCCGCGAGAGCACGCTCGCCTCAGCGATGACGCTCGGGATCGTCGTCGCGTTCAGCGCAACGGGCGCCGTGTTGGCTCTTGGGCCGATCTTCGCCAGGAACACCCTCAATGGGCACGATTCAGGTTGGGGGATCCTCCAGACGGCCTTCGGGATCGGGATGGC
>JBGPKY010000238.1:0-3965 GCA_041486205.1 Actinomycetota bacterium | reverse complement strand
CTGCGACAAGCCCCAGTTGTCTTCGATGAAACGCAGCACGCTCGAGAACTCGCCGAGCTGATGGTCGACGTACCCCTGTTTCGTGTAAGGGCTGATGACCAGCATGGGCACGCGGACGCCGAACCCGAACTTGTCAACCTGCTTCGGCGGCACGTGGTCGTAGAAGCCGCCGTAGTCGTCCCAAGTGATGAAGATGGCGGTGTCCTTCCACATGGGGCTGTTCATGATCGCGTCGACGACCTGCGTGGTCCAGTTCTCTCCGTGGCAGAAGCTGTACTCGGGATGCTCCGAGAGCTGGAAGCGGGGCGTGATCCACGTGACGGGCGGCAAGCGGTTCGACTGGATGTCCGAGATCACGCTGTCCACCGGGCGGATGTGCGCGTCCCACATCGCGGGGTCGTTGCGATACCGGTCGATGGCCGAGTAAGCGGACCAGATGTAGCCGATCTGCGTCCTGGTCGAGGCGTAGTAGGCCCACGGGATGCGGGCCTGGTTCAGCAGGTCGCCTTCGGTCTGGAAGTCGAAACAGGGGTCCACCTTCTTCAGGTGGTTCTCGGAATCGAGCACTTCGACGTAAGCGCCGGGCTGGGCGATGTCGCAGCCCCACGACTTGGCCAGGCCCTGTTCCTGCTGGGCCTGAAGCGCTTGATAGGTCTGCACCGGGTTGTCGAGCGCGCCGCCTGACTGTGCGGCGATCGACATCAGGTGGTTCGGGAACGACGGCCCGGTCGCCGAGGCGAAGAAGTTGTCGGCGAGCACGTTCTGCTGCGCCCAGTGCCAGTAGTTCGGCAGGTCGTGCGCCCGCATCTGCGTGAACGCGTATTGGTTGTCCGGCTCGGACTGGTTGAAACCGTCCATCTTCCCGCCGTCGATCGCCGCGACCGCGCAGTTGTAGCAGTGCGTCAGATCGTGGGCGCGCTGGTCGGTCGCCGGCGTCAGCGGGCGCGTCTTGCCGTGGTCGTTCGCGACGGTCGTGCCGTTCACGCCCGGGAAGCGCCCGAACATGTGGTCGAAGCTCCGGTTCTCCTTGATCAGGAAGACGACGTGCTTGATCGGCCACTTGGTCGCGAAGCTCGACGCGTCCACGGAGGAGTTCGAATGTCCCGATGCGCTCGTGCAAGCCGCCGCGGCTACCGCGAGCGCGAGCAGAGCGGCGAGGCGGACGAGGATCGGCCGGGCGAGCGATCGACGAACGGGCATGTTGTCGCGGGCGAGTCTACCCGGCGGAAGGGCAGGCGGTGGCCGGTTGGAGGTCCGGCGGCCGAGGTGGCTGCGTGAAGTCGAACGCCGCGGAGAGATCCCCGCTGCCCGCATCCCGGGCCGTGAGCGTCGACAGGTTCCAGTTCGCTTCGATGAATCCGAGCACGCTGGAGAACTCGCCCTGCTGGTGGTCCACGACCCCGTGAAGCGCGTACGGCGAGATGACGAGGAGCGGCACGCGGATCCCTAGGCCGAAGTCGTCGAGGTGCACCGGCGGCACGTGGTCGTAGAAGCCGCCCCAGTCGTCCCAGGTGAGAAAGATCGCGGTGTCTTTCCACATGGGGCTCTTCATGATCGCGTCGATGACGCGCGTGCTCCAGTTCTCGCCCTTGCAGAAGTTGTGCTCGGGATGCTCGGAGAGAGCGTGCGTCGGAGTGACCCACGTTACCGGTGGCAGAAGCCCGTCGCGGATATCGCTCACCAGGTTGTCGACGGGGTGGACGTGTTCGGCCCACAAGGTCGGGTCGTTCCGGTAGCGCCCGATGGCCGAGTACGCCGACCATATGTAGCCGTCCTGCTGGTTCGTGGCGGCGTAGTACCCCCAAGGGATGCCGGCCTGCGACAGGAGGTCGCCCTCCGTGGTGAAGTCGAAGCAGGGCGGAACCTTCACGAGATTCCCCTCGGAGTCGAGAACGCTGACGAACCCGCCCGGGCTGATGTCGCAGCCCCACGATTTCGCGAAGCCCGCTTGCTCGATCGCCGTCACGTTGTCGATCGGCTGTTCGGGGTTGTCGAGCGCGCCTCCGGACTGCGCCGCGATCGAGAACAGGTGGTTCGGGAACGAGGAGCCCGTCGCCGAGGCGAAGAAGTCGTCGGCGAGGACGAAGTGCTTGGCCCAGGCCCAGTAGCTCGGGATCTGGTTCGGGCGGAACTGCGTGTACGCATACTCAGCCGCCGAGGCGCCGTGGTCGAAGCCGTCCATCTTCCCGCCGTCGATGTCGGTGAGCGCGTCGGGATAGGCGTGCGGGAGATCGTGCGTCGGGAGCAGCGTCGCGCGCGTGAGCGGCCGCAAGACGCCGTGGTCGTCGCCCACCGTGTTCCCGTTCGCGCCGGGGAAGCGGCCGAACAGGTTGTCGAAGCTGCGGTTCTCCTTGATGAGGAACACGACGTGCTTGATCGGCGTGGTCGTCTCGAACAGGCTCGCGTCGACGGGTTGCGGGTGTGTCGGTGGGTCCGGACTCAGGTTCGAGGTCGGGTCGGCGCGCGTACACGCGGACGCGAGCACGACGAACGCCGCAAGGAGTACGGCCGCCCGGCCGCGTCGCGCCTTCACCGGCGCGAGTCTAGCCCTGGGCCGCGAGCAGTTCGCGGAGCGCGTCGTCTAGGGAGGGCATCGGCTCGAGCCCGGTCTCAGCGGTGAAGAGGCTGGTGAGCGACGAGTTCCTCGGACGTTGCGCGGGAAGACCGAGATCGTCGGCCCGCTGTTGCAGGACCTCGCCCGGAAGGCCGCCGAGCGCCTTCGCGCGACCCAGGAGGTCGAACCACGTCGTCGCCTCGGGCCCGCCGATGTGATAGGTCCCGAACCGCCCGGTGAGCAAGAGCGGCAGGACGCGCGCCGCGAGGTGACGAACGTAGGTCGGCGAGCCGGTACGGTCGCCGATCCCACCGGCGTCCTCCCCCGCCGCGAGACGCCGGACCGCGTTCGAGCAGTAGTCGGTCCCGCCGCCGAAAACGAATGCGGTCCGCACGACGAAGTGCTCGGGTGCGAGCGCTCGGACGAAGGACTCCCCCGCCAGCTTGCTCCGCCCGTAGACGCTCCGCGGGTTCGGCGTGTCGAGCTCGTCGTAGGGTTCGCCTTTCTCTCCGTCGAAGACGTAATCGGTCGAGACGTGCAAGAGCACGGCGCCGCACTCGCGCGCGGCCAGCGCGAGGTTCTGCGGGCCGATCGCGTTGTCCCGGTACGCGCGGTCCGGGTCCGACTCGCACGCGTCGACCTTCGTCATCGCGGCGAAGTTGAAGATCGCGTCGGGCTCGAGCGGAGGGAGCGCCCGCATCACCACGGCGTGGTCGCCGACGTCGAGGTCCGAGTGCGTGAACGCATGGACGTCGTGGTGCTTGGGAGCGAGATCCAGGAACGCCCGTCCCAGTCCGCCGCCGGCGCCGAGGACCGCGAGCCTCACGCCGGCGCGCCCTCCAGGACGGCCGCAACCCAATCGCGATGGTCGCGGTACCAGGCGAGCGTGATCGCCAGCCCGTCCGAGAACGCGACCGACGGCGTCCAGCCGAGCGCGGCGAGCCGTTCCCACTCGAGCCCGTAGCGGAAGTCGTGCCCCGGCCGGTCGGGGATGAACGTGATGAGCGACTCCGGCGCTCCGGCGAAGCGGCACACGCGTTGCGCGAGCTCGAGGTTCGACATCTCGGTTCCGCCGCCGATGTTGTAGACGCCCCCAGGCTCGCCTTGCTCGAGCACCGTCGCGATCCCTCGGGCGAAGTCGCGGACGTGGAGCCACTCGCGGCGATTCGAACCGTCGCCGTAGACCGGCAACGGCCGTCCGTCCTGCGCCGCCAGCGCGAACGTCGGCAGGGCCTTCTCCGGATGCTGGCGCGGGCCGTAGGCGTTCGTCCCGCGGACGACGGTGACAGGCATGCCGTAAGTGACGAAGTAGGAGCGGCACAGAAGATCGGCACCGGCCTTGCTCGCGGCGTACGGGCTGTTCGGCCGTATCGGGTCCGTCTCGACGAACCCTCCCTCCTCGCGCGAGCCG
>JBGPKY010000237.1:0-3976 GCA_041486205.1 Actinomycetota bacterium | reverse complement strand
GATGCGCTGATGAAGGCGGGACGCGCCTTCGGGATCGCGCCTCACGGCCTCGATGCGCTCGACGTTCTACGGCTGGAGAAGGGGCACTTCTACCTCGGCCAGGACACGCTGCCCGACGACCATCCCATGAAGCTCGGGCTCGGCTGGGCCGTCGCGATGGACAAGCCGTCGTTCATCGGTCGAACCGCGCTGGAGCGGATGGCCGCGTTTCCATCGGAGCGGAAGCTCGTCGGGCTTGCCTTCGACAGGACGCCCCAGCGAGGCGCCCCCCTGTACGCCGGAGATCGGATCGTCGGGCGCGTCACGTCGTGCGCCCACTCGGGTGCCCTCGGCCGCGCGGTCGGACTCGGGTGGCTCCGCGCGATCGACGGCGAGTTCCCAGCTGCCTTGCGCGCGTTCGAAGTTCCGGCGACGGTGGTCCCGACCCCTTTCTACGACCCCGAGGGAGCGAAAGTCCGTGCTTGAGCTCGTGCGGACGCCGGTCGCGGTCGTCGCAACCTTCGCGTCGACGGAGGCGCTCGATGCGCTCAGCCCGGCGGGCGCGTATCGGTGCCGCGTCGCGCCCGACGAGGCGATGTTCGTGGGTCGGGCCGACGCGGCGGCCGCCCTCGTTCGGGACGCGTCAGCCGTGACCGCGGGCGACCCCGACGCCGTCGTGTTGGACGTGACGGACGGGTGGACGGTCTTGACCCTTTCTGGCGATGAAGCCCGAGAGGCGTTCTCGCATCTGTCCGAGTTGGAACTCCCCGAAGAAGGCTACGTCCAGGGCGATGTCGCCCACGTTCCGGTCCGCATGATCGCAGCGCCGGGACGGCTCCAACTGTTCGTCCCCGCGATGTGGGGCGACTACCTCGTCGGACGGATCCTCGGACTCGGGCTCGACATCAGCGAGGTGGCGATTTGAGCGGCCTCTTCCGCGAGACGACGTTCCTGCGGAAGACGGCCATGAAGTCCCGCTATGACGTCGTGATCATCGGCGGCGGTGTGAACGGCCTCGCGATCGCGTACAACCTGGCCGCGAAGCACGGCATCAAGGATGTCGCCGTGTTCGAGCGCGCATACATCGGCAGCGGCGGCAGCGGCCGCAACACGCAGGTGGTTCGCGCGAACTACAACACCCCTGAGACGGTTCCCCTGTACAAGGCTAGTCTCGCCATCTGGCGAACGCTGACCCAAGAGCTGGACTTCAACATCATGTTCAGCACGCAGGGGGAGCTGGATCTCGTGCACACGGTCGACGCCCTCGAGGTCGAACGCGACAAGTCGCTGCTGAACAAGGCCTACGGCGTGGAGACGAACATCTTCTCGCCCGGCGAGGTCCTCAGGCAGTGCCCGCTGATCGACCTCTCGGGCGGCGGGGAGCTGCCCGTGGTCGGCGCGTCGTATCACCCGCCGGGCTCGCTCGCCCGTCACGACTCGGTGGTGTGGGCGTACGCGGTGGCGGCGCAGCGGCTCGGTGTGGAGATCCACGAGGGCGTCGCTGTGACGGACGTGGACGTCGAAGACGGGGAGTGCCGAGGCGTCGTCACGGACGCGGGATCGGTCGCAACGGGATCCGTCGTGAGCGCGGTGGCGGGATACAGCAGCCTCGTCGCGCAGATGGCCGGGATCCGCCTGCCGATCATCACCCACCCGCTGCAGGCCTTCGTCACCGAACCGTACGCGCACGTGCTGGACGGGCTCGTCTCCTCGATGGACCTATACGTATACGTCTCGCAGACCGCGCGCGGCGAGCTGCTCGTGGGGGCCGAGATCCTCCCATACAACACCTACTCCACGCGCTCAACCTTCGATTTCCTCGCCGAGGCCTCGAAGCGCTCGATCATGATCCTGCCTTTCTTCGCGAAGGCCCGAGCCATGCGCCAGTGGACAGGCCTGTGCGACATGACACCGGACTCGTCACCTCTGTTGGGTGAGAGTGAGGTGAAGTCCTTCTACCTCGCGTCGGGGATGGGGACGTGGGGGTTCAAGGGGGCGCCCATCTTCGGCGTCACCATGGCCGAGTTGATCGCCACCGGCCGCACGAACCCTCTGATCGCCCCCTTCGCGCCCGACAGGTTCCGCTCCGATCGCATGGTCCCGGACGCCGCCTCCGCCGGGACCCATTGACCCGCTGACCGCCGGTCGCCCGGCAGCCTTGTCCCCGCTAACAGGCGGGACGTAAACTCCTTTGAACGTAGAGTCAGGAAGTAAACGTAGGGTTCGGGGGCACACGATGGGGGCAGGCGTCAGGCTGGAACCGAGGCAGGCGCCCCCCGATGCACGAGTGCTCCCGCTGCCGCATTCCGCGAACGTCAGCGTCCTGCCACCACGAGCGGTCGAACGGATCCACGCGGGGACGATGCGCGTGCTCGAGGAGGTTGGCGTCGAGGTACGCTCCGACGCCCTCGTCACGGCGCTCGGGCTGGCGGGCGCCCACACAGATCCGGAGACGCGGCGGGTGTTCTTCCCGGAGTCCGTCGTGAGGGACGCGCTGGCGCTCGCCCCACGCGAACTGCTGCTTGCGGCGCGCGACCCGGCGTGTGACCTCGTGCTCGACGGGAAGGACGGCTACCTCACCGTCGACGGAAACGCGGCCGAGATCCTCGACCTCGACACCGACGAGCGTCGCGCATCCACGAAGGATGACCTCGCGCAGGTCTCGCGCGTCGCCGACGCGCTGCCGCAGATCGGGTTCCTCTGGCAGGCGGTCGCGGCGCGCGACACGCCGATAGAGACCCAGCCGCTACACGAACTGCACGCGCAGTTCGCGAACACGAGCAAGCACATCCAGCTCATGACCGCCGTGAACACAGAACAAGCGCGCTCTGCGGTCCAGATGGCAAACATCGTGGCCGGCGGCCAGCGCGAGCTGCGCGAGCGGCCGGTGCTCTCGGCGTTCCAGTGCAGCCTCTCGCCGCTCACCTACGATGGCGGCCCGCTCGAGGCGGCAACCGTCTACGCGGAGGCGGGCGTGCCGTGCGGGTTCGTCGCGATGCCCATCGCGTGCGCGACCGCGCCAGCGACCCCCGGGGGGACGCTCGTGACCTCGAACGCCGAGGTTCTCGCGGGGATCGTTGCACTGCAACTGCTCGTGCCGGGGGCGCGGACGTTCTACGGTGCGTGCGGCACCGTGATGGACCTGCGTTCGGGCGCCGCCGCATGCGGCGGTCCCGAGGACCTCTTCTTCCAGGCGGCTTCGGCGCAACTCGCGCGCAACTACGGGTTGCCGAGCAGCATCGGAACCTTCGCGACCGGCGCGAAGTCCGCCGGCTGGCAGGCCGGTGTGGAGAACGGACTGTCGGTGACCGCGAGCTGGCTCGGCGGCGCGGACATGTTGTGCGGAGCGGGACTCCTTTACGGCGCGCGTGTGTACTCGATCGTCGAGCTGCTGCTCGACGCCGAGCTCTTCGACTACCTGCGAGTGATCGCGAGCGGGTTCGCCGTGACCGAGGAGGATCTTGCGCTGGAGGTCATCGAGGCGGTCAACCGGGGCGGGCACTCCCTCGCGACAGCCCACGCGCGAGCGAACATACGGCGCAGAGGGCAGTCGCAATCCTTCGGCCGCGAGACATGGGAGGACTGGGAGACCGGCGGGCGGCCCGACCCCCGAACCAGAGCCAAGGAACGCGCGCGGCAGATCCTGGAAGAGCACGAGCCGATGCCGCTTGCGGCCGGCGTCCTCGACGACATCGAAGGGGTGATCGCAGAGCATGAGCATCGTTGAGGCGCCGAGCGCCCTAGAGCCGCGGATCCGTCCGGTCCCGCTCCGACAGCGGCTCGATGCCTTCACCGAAGAGGAGATCGAGCGGATCCACCTCGCCACGATCACCGTGCTGGAGCGAACCGGGATGGAGGTCCGCTCGGAGCGTTTCGTCCGAGCCCTCGGCGCGGCCGGTGCGCGCGTCGACGTGGAAACCCGACGCGTGAGGTTCCCGGCCGATGTCGTGGAGGACGCCGTGCGGCGCGTGCCGTCCTCCTACCTCCTGGCCGGACG
>JBGPKY010000236.1:0-3980 GCA_041486205.1 Actinomycetota bacterium | reverse complement strand
GGGCAAGGCTGCTCTGAAGCGCATCAAGGAAGAGGGCGTGCAGCAGAAACTGGTCGGCGTCGACATCGAGGGCGGGTCGCTCGGGACCTACATCGACAACGAGATGGTCGACTTCTTCCCCGTGCACGCCGGCGGTAGCGAGGTCGGCCGGGTGACCTCCGCCTGCTACTCGCCGCGGTTGGAGAAGAACATCGGGTTCGCGATGCTCCCGATCGGGTTCACCGAGCTCGGGACGGAGCTCGAGGTCGACACGCCGGTCTCCGGCCGCGTGAAGGCGACCGTCGTCTCGATGCCGCACTGGGACCCGAAGAAGGACATCCCGAAGCAGTAGGAGCAGGGGAAGCGGAGTCCATAGGTTCTTCCTACAGGGAGTCGTCGCCATGAGGGAGTCATCGCCGTGAGCGAACTGCCGGAACGAGCAGGCGTGGTCGTGATAGGCGGGGGCATCGTGGGCAACAGCATGGCCTACCACCTCGCCCGGCTCGGCTGGAAGGACATCGTGCTGCTGGACAAGGGGCCGTTCCCTAGTCCGGGCGGCTCGACCGGTCACGCGTCGAACTTCATCTACCTCGTGGACCATTCGAAGGAGATGACGAAGTTCACGCTCGACAGCGTCCGGCAGTACCGGGAGCTGGGCGTCTTCACCCAGAGCGGCGGCATCGAGGTGGCCCGCACGCCCGAACGGCTCGAGGAGCTGAAGCGCCGTGTGGCGTCGGGGACCTCGTGGGGGATCGAGGGGATGGAGCTGCTCACGCCGACCGAGGTGCAGAAGCGCGTGCCGTTCCTGAACGAGAAGGTGATCCTCGGTGGCTTCTACACCGAAGGCGTGGGCGTCGTCGATTCGCTCCGGGCTGGGACGCTCATGCGCGAGCGAGCCCAGGAGATGCAGGCGCTCACGATCTCAGCGAGTACCGAGGTCACCGGGATCGATGTCATGGACGGACGCATCACGGGCGTGCGAACCGACCAGGGAGAGATCTCCTGCGAGACCGTCGTCATCTGTTGTGGGGTGTGGAGCCCGCAGATCGCGCAGATGGCCGGGGCGTCGATCCCGCTCACGCCGGCCGTGCACCAGATGATCGACGTCGGTCCGGTTCCCTTGTTCGCAGAGACGGTCGGGGAGATCGCCTATCCGATCGTCCGCGACGTGGACACCAACATGTACGAGCGCCAGAACGGGAGCGACTTCGAGATCGGTTCCTACGCTCACCGGCCGATCCTCATGGAGCCGCAGGAGATCCCTTCGATCGAGGCATCCGCGATGTCACCGACCGAGCTGCCGTTCACGCAGGACGATTTCGATCCGCAGATGGAGCAGGCGCTCGAGCTCTTCCCCGAGATCGTGGGCGACGAGCGCGTGGGGATCCGCCATGCGATCAACGGCCTGCTCTCGCTCACGCCCGACGGCATGCCCTGCCTCGGCGAGACGCCGGAGGTGAAGGGCTTGTGGTCCGCGGCGGCCATCTGGATCAAGGAAGCGCCCGGGATCGCGAAGACGATCGCGGAGTGGATGACCGGCGGGAGCCCCGAGATCGATCCGCACGCCTCGGACATCGCGCGCTTCTACCCGCACCACCGGACGAAGACGCACATCGAAGCCCGGTGCGCGGAGGGCTACAACAAGACCTACGGCATCGTGCACCCGATGGAGCAATGGGCCTCCAACCGAAACGTGCGGCTCAGCCCATTCTTCGAGCGCGAGCGTTCGCTCGGGGCGGTGTTCTACGAGACGGCCGGATGGGAGCGTCCGCACTGGTACGCCTCGAACGAGACGCTGCTCGGTGAGTACGGGGATCGCGTGATGGCCCGCGAAGCCGATTGGGATTCGCGGTGGTGGTCGCCGTTGATCAGCGCCGAGCACCTCGCGCTGCGCGACCGCGTCGGCATGGTGGACCTGACGGCGTTCGCCATCCTGGACGTCACCGGACCGGGTGCCCTCGGCTATCTCCAAGAGCTGGCCGTGAAACGGATGGACGTTCCCATAGGGCGCGTCGTCTACACGCCGCTGTTGAACCCCGCCGGAGGGGTGAAGGCCGATCTCACGATCATGCGGCTCGGTCCGAGCGAGTTCCGGGTGGTGACCGGCGGTTTCTCCGGCATGTTCGACAAGAAGTGGTTCGTCGACCATCTGCCGGATGACGGATCGGCGCAGGTCCACGACATGACCTCGGCCTGGTGCACGGTCGGTGTTTGGGGACCTAGGGCCCGCGACCTCCTCGGCTCGGTCACGCGCGACGACGTTTCCCACGAGGGGTTCGGGTTCGCGACCTGCCGCGAGATCCAGATCGACACACTGCCCGTGCTGGCGTCCAGGATGTCCTACGTGGGCGAGCTGGGGTGGGAGCTGTACCTCCCGATGGAAGAGGGAGCGCGCCTCTGGGACCTCCTGTGGGAGGCCGGTCGTCCGCTCGGTGTCGCGCCGGTTGGGATGGGCGTCTACGCCACCACCGGAAGGTTGGAGAAGAGCTATCGGGCGCACGGCAACGAACTGGAGCTCGAGTACGACCTCGTCGAGGCTGGCATGGCCGGCCCAACGGTCAAGGACGAGGATTTCGTCGGCAGAGGAGCCTACCTAGAGCAGCGGGCGCGGGAACCGGCTGCGCTCCTCTGCTCGCTCACCGTCGACGATCACACCTCGTCCTCCGGCGTGAAGCGCTTCATGCTGGGCCGTGAGCCGGTGCTTTCCGCGGACGGCGAACCGCTCGTCGACGGCAAGGGGCGCCGCTCGTACGTGACGAGTGCCGGAGCCGGGCCGTCCATCGGCAAGCACATCCTGATGGCTTACCTGCCTCTAGAACAGGCGAAGGTCGGCACGCGCTTGGCGGTTGAGTACTTCGGTGGGCGTTATCCGGTCACGGTCGCGGCCGTCGGCGCCACGCCCCTCTTCGATCCGGAGAACGAACGGATGAAGCGCTGACCGGCAGCCCACCATGAACGTCCTGGTATGCATCAAGCGGGTCCCGGCCACCGCGGGCCGGATCACGCTGACGCTGGACGAGCAAGCGATCGATCCGCGGTACCTCGGCTTCACTGTCAGCCCTCACGAGGAGTGCGCCGTGGAAGAAGCCGTGCGGCTGATCGAGGCGCATGGTGGTTCCGCGACGGTCCTCACGCTCGGTTCGGAGGAGGCGATCGAGCAGCTGCGCGACGCGATGGCGATAGGTATCGACCGCGCGGTTCTGCTCGAGACCGACGGCACCGAGTGGGATCCCATCGCAACCGCCGAAGCGATCGCAGCTCGGGCTCGGGACGAGCGGGAGACGGGCGAGGGCTTCGACATCCTGCTGTTCGGAAACGATGCCGCCGACACCGGCGACTACCAGGTCGGAATCCGCGTTGCGCACGCCTTGGATCTGCCATGTGTGAGCGGGATCAAGGGACTCGAGGTGAAGGACGGAACGGCCGTCGCGAAGCGGGAAGCAGCCGCTGGATGGGAACTGTACGAGGTTCCCCTGCCCGCGGTGTTCACGCTCAAAGAAGGCATCAACCTGCCGCGCTACCCCTCCGTGCCTGGACGGTTGAAGGCGAAACAGCGACCGATCGAGCGGAGCCGGCCGGAGCGGCATCCGGGCGGGATGGAGAGGATCCGGTTGAAGCTTCCCGAGGAACAGAAGTCACAGGTGCAGATCCTCGGCCGAGGACCCGAAGCGGCGGCCGGAGTCGTGGAGATGCTCGAACGGATCGGGGTGCTGTCGCGATGATCGTCGGATTCGTCGAGACCGATCGGGGCGTCGTGGATCCGATCTCTCTCCAGATGCTGACGCTTGCGCGTCGGCTTGCCGCCGAGATGAACCTCTCGCTTCATGCCGTCTTGATCGGCGAGGAGGCTCGAGCGTCGATCGAAGATCTGTCCGGGTTCGGAGTTACCACCGTGCACCTCGTTCGTCACGAGCGGCTGCAGGAGTACGCCCCTCGAGCGTGGGCGAGGAGCTTGGACGCTATCGTCGAAACGCTGGCGCCGAAGGTAGTGATGGCCGCCG
>JBGPKY010000235.1:0-3998 GCA_041486205.1 Actinomycetota bacterium | reverse complement strand
GAGTTATCCGAGGAACACCGCCTCGCGGTTCGCGCGGTCCACGCGCCGTTCCTCCTCATGACACGGAAGGTGTGGGGCACCGATCCGGTCGGGAAGATCTATCGCGCCATCGAGCTCGCCGAGGAGGTCGGCTCGCCGCTCATCGTGGTGCACCCGCCATATCGTTGGCAGGCCGGTTACAGGCGCTGGCTCGCCGACCGACTGCCCAACCTGTCAGCCCACACCGGCGTCACCGTGGCGGTGGAGAACATGTTCCCCGTCAAGATCCGAGGTGAGCGCAGCGTAACGTTCCACGCGGACCAACGGTCGGAGGCGATCGACCGGTACCCGAACGTGGTGCTGGACACGAGCCACGCAGCCGTCGCCGGACTTGACCTGGTCGAGACCGCCCGGCGACTCGGTGATCGGCTGGTCCACATCCACCTCTCGAACAACGCGGGAAAGGGCTGGGACTCGCACCTTCCCGTCGATCGTGGGGTACTGGACCTGGGCGGATTCCTCACTGACCTAGCCGCTCGTGACTTCGCAGGGACGATCTCCCTGGAGCTCGACCTGCGCCAGCAGCAGGCCGACGAGCAAGCCGTGCTCCGGGTTCTGGCCGCGAACCGGAAGTTCTGCGAGGATCGCCTTGCTCCGCAAGGCTCCGCGAGGGTTGCTCCGAGCGGAACAGAGGCCCAGCAGCCCGCGTCTGAGCGTAGGATCGTTCCGAACAGAGAGGGGTGAGCTCCTTGCGCCATGTGAGGTTCGCTTCCAAGAAACGCCGCGGGGCAACGGCTTCCGCGATCGTGGCTGCCGCGGTTCTGTTCACCACGTTCGCGGCGACTCCCGCCCCGGCGTCGACGTCGTGCATCAGCCCGCCTGCGGTCTACCCGGAGGATCAGCTCACGGCCGGGATGACGGTCACGGGCATGACGACGATCCAGGGGACGACGCCCACGTCGTTCACCGCCGAGATCCTCGGCACGATCCCCAACGGGATCATGCTCGGGATCGACCTGATCGTCGCGAAGATAACCGGACCGCAATCGTTCCTGGACAGCGCCGGTGGCGCCTTCTACGGGATCTCAGGCTCGCCTCTGAGCATCAGCGGCCGTTTCGTCGGCACGAGTTCCTACGCTTTCAATACCGATCCGACGGTGATCGGCATAACGCCGGGCCAAGCCGTGATCGACGTGTTGTCCTACGACGGGAGCGCCCCCCAGCCCGCAGAACGGGTCGGGATGACCGGGACGATCGCGCGCGCGATCGCTCGGGCGACCGGCAAGCCGGCGTCGGATGTGACGGCGAGCTTCGAACAGATCCCCACACCGCTCGGCGTGTCCGGCCTGTCCGGCCGGCAACTCACCGACTTCCAGGCCATGCTCGACGAGCAGAACGCGAACGTGAAGGTGTTCGCCTCCGGTTCGACGCCGGCGCCAACCGCTACCAGCGCTACGCGCTTCGTGCCGGGAGCCCCGATCGGATCGGTGCTCTCTTACGGGGACGCCACGATCTGGGCGCTGGGCACGACCAGCGTCGTCTGTGATGACGAAGTCGTGGCGTACGGTCACTCGCTCTTCTACGATCCCTTGGGCCCACTCACGATCGGGATGAGCGGCGGGAACGTTCTTGCGGTCCTGCATACGCCGGGCAAGATCGGCGAGATGCTCGGCAACGTGACCGATGCACGTGGCACCATCACGCAGGATCGGTTCGCCGGCGTCGCCGGGGTCTTCGGAACCCTGCCGCCGACCGTCCCGATCACGACGACGTTCTCCAGCCCCGACACCGGCCTGACACGAACGGGGAGCACCTACTCGGTGTTCCAAGCCGACTACTGGTTCATCGATACCGTGTACAGCCACCTGTTCATGAACCTGGCAGCCGTCTTCCAGCGGGTCGGCAGCGGCACGACGAGCATCGACTACGTGATCGATGGCACGACCGCGGCCGGCGTGCCGTTCCAGGTCTCGAACCGGAACATGGACTACTCGAGCTACGACGCGACCGAAGCCTCCTACAAGCTGCTGAACGCGCTATCCGCGATCAAGTTCAACCGGTTCGAGGACGTGACCTTCACCGGAGTTTCGGCAACCGGCTCCATCACCCAGCAACAGCTAGAGGGCGCGATCGTCGGGGTTCGGACGTCGAGCTCGCTCCAACCGACGCTCCGCTCACGCGGCGTCGTCAAGGCCAGAGCCGGAAGCACCGTGACCATCGAGGTGACCCTGCAGCCGGCCGAGGGCCCGAACCAGACCGCGACGCTCAAGGTGCACGTCCCGAAGGGCTCGCGCGGTTCAGAGGTAGTCACACTCCGTGGCGGCAGCCACCGGACCTACTTCTCGACCCGCGGACTGAAGTCGTTCGATCAACTACTCGCCTTGCTGAACGGCGGGGAGCACCCCAACGACCTCATCGCCCAGGCATTCGGCAACACGACCATCATGAAGCAAAGCATCATCGTGAGCGGGAAGGACTCGTTCACGATCCAAGTCGTTCGGTAGCGAGACTAGCTGCGCCGCAACGCGAACGGGCCGGGGGCTTGCGACCCCGGCCCGTTCTTCCGTCCTCCTGCTAGCCTCCGCGCGTGCGCCCGTTCACGAAGATCACCCTCATAGTTCTGTTCGTGATGCTGATGGGCGCAGCGGTCTACCAGTTGACGATCGCTTCCCGCAGCCAGGATCCTTATCCGGGGCCCGTCCCGGGGACGCCCTACCCAAGTCTGTCGACGACGCCGTAGAAGCTACTCGCCGAGCACGACGGGATCGCCAACGCGCAGATGCAGCAACTCCGCCGCGCTCCCCTGGTTCACAACGAGCGCGACGAACCCCTGCGAGTCGACGATCGCCGCGAGGGAGCCGCGAGCCACATCTGCGAACGTTCCGGCTCGAGGCACGCGCTTGTCCCCCAAGCCGAGCGTCTGCCCGAGCCCGGCTGAGTCCAGGTCTCCGGAGCGCACGTTCAGCTGAACGTTGCCGAACCCGTCGACGCCCACGACGCGGGCGCCTACCTGACCGGGAGTGAGCATCGGCCCGGGAAGATCGACCGTGAGCAGCGAGCCGACCTCGAGCTGCGGCCCGAGCTCTTCGATCGCCAAACCAGCCGCCAGATGGGCGGCCGCCGGAGCGAACACGTCGCGGCCGTGGAAAGTCTTCGAGACGGGCTGAAGCAACACGTCTTCGGAAGCGATCTCGACCGCACGGATCGCTCCACCGAGCTCACGCCAGGTCATGGACAGCAACCCGTTGTCCGGGCCTACGAGAAGTGCGCCCGAAGCGGCTTCGACCGCCACCGAGCGGCGCCCGGAACCAACGCCCGGGTCCACGACCGCGAGGAACACCGCCTCCACAGGAACGAACCGCGCCGAGCGCGCCAGCGTCACCGCGCCCTGGAGCACGTTCTGCCGCGCGATCTGGTGGGTGAGATCGATGACACGAACCCCTGGAGCGATGAGTTCGATCACGCCGTGACAGACCCCGACGAACTCGTCGTCCAGGCCATAGTCCGTTAGGAACACGATCGGTCGCGCCACGGATCAGGTCCTCCCGTACAGCTGGAGCTCGTTGAGGATGTAGGTGCGAACGATCTCGGCTTGGTTCCCGTTCAGGAGGTCCGTCCCGTGGTCGCTCGTCGTCAGCAGCTGGACGCGCTTCGGCGGTGGCGACTGGTCGTACATGGTCTGGGCGGACGCCGCCGCCCCACTCGGGTCACTGTCCCCGGCCAGGAAGAGCTTCGCGGCGGTGATCCTCGTGAGGACCGACGCGTCCGCCACGAGACCCTCGATCGATTGCGGCGCCGACAGCGTGACGACCGCCGCGATCTCCGAGCCGTCCTGCGCCGCCGCGACGAGTGAAGAAGTACCACCCATGCTCGCACCGACCAGCATCACGCGGCTGGCCCCTTGCGAGCGTATGAAAGCGATAGCGCCCACCGTGTCCTGCCAGATCGCCGCGACATCCCTCGTGCCCTTGGAGCAGCCTGCGTCGCCGCCCGGGCAGTAGCCGCGGAAGTCGTAGGTG
>JBGPKY010000234.1:0-4019 GCA_041486205.1 Actinomycetota bacterium | reverse complement strand
GCGGCCATCTTCGTCCGGGGTCGGTCGCTCCGCGGGTTCGAGCCGGGTGTCGCCATCGTGGGGGCAAGGAACTGTACAGAGCTCGGCCGCGAGATGGCGCTCGGTATCGGCCGAGGTCTTGGACGCTCCGGCGTCTGCGTGGTGAGCGGGGCCGCCAGGGGGATCGATGCTGCATCGCACGAGGGCGCCCTGGAGGTCGGCGGGGACACCGTGGCGGTTCTGGGTTGCGGGATCGACCGGTCTTACCCGCCCGGGAGCCGCTCGCTCATCGCGAGGATCGAGCGGTCGGGCTCCCTGGTCTCCGAGTACGCGCCGGGCGTTCCGGCAGAGCCGTTCCGGTTTCCGGCTAGGAACCGCATCATCGCGGCACTCGGTCGGGCGCTGGTCGTCGTGGAGGGCGCTGCTGGGAGCGGTTCGCTCATCTCGGCCGATCACGCCCTCGAGATCGGGCGCGACGTGTATGCCGTGCCGGGGGCGGTGAACAACCCGCTCGCCGAGGTTCCGCTTGCGCTCATCCGCGATGGCGCCGGGCTCGTCCGCGACGCCACGGACCTGTTGATCTCGCTCCACCTGAGCGAGATCGGCGCCCCGCCGGGAGCCACCCGTATGGCGGAAGCGACCGCCGCCGAACAGGCGGCCCTGGAACATGTCACCGGACCTGTGCTGCCCGAGAGAGTCGCGCGGGAGATGGGTGTGAGCCTCCCCGAGGCTATCTCGCTGCTCATCGGTCTCGAGATGAAGGGCGTCGTCCGAAGCATCGGAGGAAGGTTCGAGCGCCGGCTGCTCGGCGCCTGAGTCCGGGCCGCGCGCTGGCCGGAAGCTTGAACGAAGCGCCGGGCGTTGGTACAAGGGACGCGCACAGCTTCACGCCCCTCGGACCGAGAGAGGAACATGGCTACCCGGGAAGACCTTCCCCGTCCGGACGCCTCGCTGATCGAGGCGTTCGCCGATCATCTCGGGCTGGAGCGGCACCTGTCGGAGCACACGACAGCCGCATACCGACGCGATCTCGGGCAGCTCGCAACCTTCCTCGCCCGTCAACGGCGATCACTCGTCACAGCCACCTATGCGGAGCTTCGGCGGTTCCTTGCGCAGCAGTCGACCCTGGGCTACGCGAGGGCGTCGATCGCCCGCAAGGTCGGCGCGATCCACACCTTCTACCGCTGGGCCGAAGCGCGTGGGCACGTTGACTCGGATCCGGCAACGCTGCTCGGACGCCCGAAGGTCTCGAGCCGGCTGCCGTCCGTCCTTCGCGTTGGAGAGGCGGCCCAGCTGGTCGAGTCTCCGCGGGCGCCGGAAGCCTCCGACGCCGAGGTCGGGCCGATCGCGCTTCGCGATCTGGCCCTCCTCGAGCTCATGTACGGATCCGGCCTACGCGTGGGCGAGGTCGCCGGTCTCACACTCGACCGCGTCGACCTGAACCGAGGCCGCGTCCTGGTGATGGGCAAAGGGGCCAAGGAACGAGAGGTCCCGATATCGGACTTCGCCTCGACGGCCCTGGGGGACTACTTGAGACAGGGCCGCGGTGAGATGGCGGCGCCCGGATCCGCCGCCCTGTTCTTCAACCGGAAGAAGAAGCCGATGACCACACGCGACATCCGCGCGATGGTGGAACAATACGGAGAGAAGGTGTTGTCGGGGCGCCGGGTCACTCCGCACACGCTCCGGCATTCGTTCGCCACGCATCTTCTGGAGGGAGGCGCCGACATCCGGGTCGTGCAAGAGCTCCTCGGGCACGCGAGCGTGGCCACCACGCAGAGGTACACGCACGTCTCGCGTTCGCGGCTATTCAAGGCCTACTCCCAGAGCCATCCGAGGGCCTGACGTGGCGGGCCCGAAGACTTCGAGTGATGGAAAGGCCCCCAAGGGCGGGAAACAGGCGAAAGCCTCACCCTCGGCGAAGACGAATACGAAGTCGAAGACGAAAGCTACGAAGTCCCCCGGCGCCGCGAAGTCCAAGGTGGCCGTGGCCGTGGCCGACGCTCCGGTCGATCCGGCCGCGCGCGAGCTCGCTGAGCTGTGGGCCGAGTTCAAGCGCAGCGCCTCGCCCCAGGCCCGCGAGCGTCTGATCCTGCACTACGCCCCGCTGGTGAAGTACGTGGCCAGCCGCGTCGCCACCGGTCTCCCGGCCAGCGTCGAGCAAGCCGACCTCGTCTCCTACGGGATGTTCGGACTGATCGACGCTCTCGAGAAGTTCGAACCGGCTCGCGGCTACAAGTTCGAGACCTACGCGATCCCTCGGATCAAGGGCGCCATCATCGACGAGTTGCGCGCGATGGACTGGGTGCCCCGCTCCGTTCGCTTCAAGGCTCGCGAGATCGAGAAGGCCTACGCGGACGTCGAAGCCATGATGAAGCGGGCCCCGACCGAGCACGAGGTCGCCGACCGGCTCGGCGTCTCGATCGAGGAGTTGCACGACGTCATCAATCAGATCTCGTTCGTGTCGGTCCTCGCGCTCGACGAGCTGCTCTCGGTCGGCAGCGACCGCGGGGAGCAGGTGTCGCTCCTGGACACGCTGGCGGACAAGGGCACCGACCCCACTACCGGCCTCGAAGGACAGGAGACGCGCGGGTTGCTCGCCGCGGCGATCAACTCGCTCACCGAGCGGGAGAAGATCGTTGTCACGTTGTACTACTTCGAAGGCCTGACCCTCGCCGAGATCGGCGAGATCCTCGGCGTTACCGAGTCGCGTATCTGTCAGATCCACACGAAGGCCGTCAACCAGCTCCGGCTCCAGCTGGTCGAGGTCGAGTAGTTCGAGCTGAACCCGCCGTTCCGTGACCGATCTCACAGCGCCGTTTCGTCTCCGGCGATAGCCTCACGCGCGAACCACCCGAAGGCGAAGGACCCAGAGGAGGACGCCCGTGTTCCGAGTGCGGCGAGCCATCCTCCCCCTCACGCTTCTCGCGATGGTCGCCTCCCCCGTTCGCGTCGGGGCCGTCGAAGGCGGCTGGCCTTGGCCCGTTGTCGGGCCTGTGCTGCGGGGATTCGAACCACCGGCAGGACCGTACGGACCGGGCCACCGCGGCATCGACATCGGTGCGGCGGTTGGGACGCCGATACTCTCGCCTGCTGCCGGGGTCGTGACCTTCGCGGGGAAGGTCGGAGGGCAGCTGTTCGTCACCGTCGACCACGGGGGAGGGATCGTCACCACCTACTCTTGGCTGTCCGCCTCGCTCGTCCGAAAGAACGACACCGTGTCGTCGGCGTCCGTCCTCGGACTCACTGGCGCTGGACACCCCGGTTCCACCACTCCGCATCTCCACTTCGGCGTGAAGCTGAACGGCGAGTACGTAGATCCGTTCACCCTGCTCTCGGCGGGAAGCGTCGTGGATCTTATAAGGCTCGCGCCGCTGACAGCTCTCGGAGGCGGCTGACGAGCGCAAGGTCGGCGCGCGGCCCAGACGCCTAGAATGTGCCGTCCCGTCCGACCGAGGAAGGCCCGTCCTGCTCCCGAACCCGCTTCGAAGCCTCTCCCGCGCCGCGCTCTGCGCGGTGATACTGATCGCTCTTTCCGCCACCCCGGCTCTCGCGAGTCCGGCTCCAGTTTGGAGCCAGTTCCAGGGCGGGCCCGAGCACCCCGGCACCCGTGAAGGCGCTCCGGAGCCGCCATACAAGGTCTCGTGGACGTTCCATCCGCCCGACGGCAAGGCTTCGGGCGCGATCATCGTTGGCGACGTGGCCGTCACTGTGGGCACGGCGGCCGTGTACGGGCTCGACCTCTCAACGGGGGAGGTTCGCTGGCAGCTCTTCCGGAACGGCGGTCCGATCGCGATGCCGGCTCTCGGCGTCTCGGGCGGCACCTCGGTGCTGGTCTTCTCCGACGAGGCACCAAGTGGAGGTGCGAGCCTCGTAGGAGTTGACATGTCCTCGATGCGCGAGATCTGGCGTACGCCTCTCGAGGCCGCGAGCCGCACCGCCGTCGCGATCGACGGGAACATCGCCATCGTCTCCGACGAGGACGGCAATGTCTACGCGGTGAAGATCGACTCCGGCGTCCTGTCCTGGACGGACAAACT
>JBGPKY010000233.1:0-4043 GCA_041486205.1 Actinomycetota bacterium | reverse complement strand
CAGTTTCGATCAAAATGCTTACGTGCCCGCCTCGTGTTCCAACACCCTCAAGAATTACGCCAATATAGAATACTACCCGTCCGTCAGCATAGCAACGAAGAGGATGATTGAAAGATTAGAGGAAGAGGTCTACGCTCGGACAGGCATCGCGTCCGAAAACCGCGTGAGCGTCCGCGCCTTGGCATATATCATCGCCGGGCACGAACAGCATCATATAAACAGTATTCGGGAGAATTATTTGTAGAACGTCTGGAGCTTCACGCCCGCCTCGTTCAACATCCCTTCCTCGACGATGGCGTAGCGGCGGTACACGCTCTCCGTCTTGTGTCCGACCATCGCCATCGCCGCGGAACGAGGGATCCCGGCCCGCTCGAGGTTGCGGATGGCCGTCCGCCTGAAATCGTGAGGGATGCGACCGGGAACCTTGGCGTTCTTGCACGCGGTGAGCTACGCGCGGCGGAACGACTTGATGGGCGTCCCCTTGCGGTGGAACAGCCAGGGGATGATCCGCCCGGTCGCCTTCTCGACCGACTCGGTCCGCACAATCTGACGCGCCAAGACGTCGACGGAGCCTCGGGACCGTCGAAATCGGGAACATTCGGCCCTCGTTGTTCTTGGTCTCGCCCGGTTCGAGCCTCAGCCATCCGGCCTTGAGGTCGAGTTGGCGGGAAACTTCAGACGCACGGTGAACGGACCCGGTTTGGAAAACGACCCTTCGATCACGGCCATGCTCGCGCCCGGCGGCAGCATCGGCGGGCCAGCGGTCCAGATGAGCTCGGCCGGCGTGAGCCTCATCACCTGCGCGGCCGTGCCAGTGTCTGGGCCCGTGGGCTGTTGCTCCTGCGCTCGAGCCGACGCCGCGACGGCCAGGCTCACTGCGATGAGCGACGTCGCCACTTGTGCTCTGCTCAATCGAGTTCTCATGTAAGTCCCTCCTGAAGTTGGAGATGTCTGCACACAGTGTGCGAGGAGGGACGAACGCTGTCTGTCACAAGTGTTACGGAGGATCGAGCCTATTTCGGCGGGCCGACCCGGGCAGGCGCGGATGAGGTGGGGCGCTCAGCTCTCAGGCTCGACCGCATGCCTGAAGGGTTCGAGTGCTCGCACATCGTTGATAACAATGGTGTCCCGGTCGAGTGTTATGGCGCCCATGCTCGCGAGGGCCTTGAGGCTTCTCGACACATGGACTCGAACCGTACCGACCATGGCGGCGATGTCGTCTTCGCGAAGACTGGCCCGGCGTAAGCGAACCGCCTTGCCCTCGCGCCCACCTTCAGCCCGCGCTCGGTCCCACAGGAGCTTCGCCACCCGGGTCGTTGCTGTCTTCAGAGACAGATCGTCCGCCAGCGAGACGAGGCTCCGCATCTGGTCGCCCGCAGCCCTCACGAGCGCCAGCGCTACCGTGGGCTGTGTGAGAGCGACACGCGTCATCGTCTCGACGTCGATGACGTAGAGGCAGACGTCGCTCATGGCCTCTGCCGTCACGATGTGCGAGCCCGTGCTGAAGGCCGACGTCGTGCAGAAGATGTCACCTGGCCGTCCGAAGATCTTCAGGATTTGTTCCCGTCCCTCGTGGCTGGCGCGAAAGCACTTCACGCGACCAGCCACCAAGATGTAGAGGTCGCGACACGGATCGCCCTCGACGAAAAGGCTCTCGCCGGACCGCCGTGATCTTGGACGACAGCGGGCGCCGCCGGGTGCGGGGATACTGGACTACTGTGGACCTCGGTGTCCGCGGGGCAAGGCCGGTAGGGAGACAGCATCCCCACGGAGATCGTCGTTTCTGACCGCGTTGGCGGGGCCGGAGGTCTTGCCGCGCGGGCACGGGACGGGTCCGCTGCGCCCGGGTGCCACGGGCGTCGGCGATTCGGTCACGGAGGGATGACAAAGTCACGCTCGTCTCGCCATCGCTGGACGACGACAGGGGGAGCACCACGGAGATGCTGAAATTCCCCCTTGACCTTCCAGCGACTAGAAGGTCTATCGTGCGCCAGAGACGACAGCAGGGAGGCCAGCCTATGGCACAGGCGTTGACCATTGGCCAGCTCGCACAGGCGACCGGCGTGTCAGCGAAGACGATTCGGTACTCCGAACAGGTTGGCGTGCTGCCACGCCCCGTCCCTGTCGGCACGGTCAAGTTGTCGCGCCTGAGATACGGGAACAGGGGATGACCGACAGGATCGAGCGTGTGCTGGTGGTGATGGCTCATCCCGACGACGCGGAGTTCGGCGCAGGCGGCACCGTGGCCAAGCTGGTCAAGCAGGGGGCGGAGGTCTCCTACGTCGTCGTGACCAGCGGCAGCATGGGGTCGAACGACCGGACGATGACCCGGGAGCGTCTCGCGCGGATCCGTGAAACCGAGCAGCGGAACGCCGCGCGGACACTCGGGGTGGCGCGCGTCGAGTTTCTCGGCCACGAGGACGGAGAGGTCGAGGACACGCGGGCCCTCCGCCGGGAGATTACCCGCCAGATCCGCCGGTGGCGCCCGGAGCTCGTGATCGCCCAGAACCCGCACCACACGTACAGCCTCCACGGCTCCCACCGGGATCACCGCATCACCGGCGGCGTCGTGCTCGACTGTGTCTACCCGCTCGCGCGGGATCACCTGGCCTTCCCGGAGCTCCTGCCCGAGTACGAGCCGCACAAGGTGCGCGAGGTCTATCTCATCCAGTGGCAATGGGAGGACCACCACCTCGTCGTGGACATCTCCGAGACGATCGAGCTCAAGCTCGCCGCGCTCGCGTGCCACCAGAGCCAGCTTCCCGACTTCGCGGCGATGGCGGGGCACGTGCGCGCCCGTTGCGCGGCGTTCGGCAAGCCGCACGGCTACGCCTACGCTGAGCCGTTCGACCGCATCGTCCCGCTGCCCTGACATCGCGGGCGAAGGGCGCCGAACGTCGCCGCGATGGACAAATCGACACAGACCGAGCCACGGCTCCGCTGGCAGGTGCCGGTGGCGGTGCTCGTCGGGGCGTTTCTGTTCAACCTGGGCCAGGGCGTCCTTCGCCCGACGCTGCCGCTGTATCTGCAGCAGGTTTTCTCCGCGAACTACCGAATGGTGACGTTGATCCCGGTGGTCTTCGGTGTGGGGAAGTGGATGGCGAACCTGCCGACCGGCTACCGGCTGGACTGGCTGGGGCGCCGGCGGCTGATGGCCGGGGGCCTGATCCTGATCGCGCTCTGTGACGTCGGCAACGCGATGACCTCCGCCTATGGAGTGTTCCTGGGCCTGCGCGCGCTGGCCGGCGTGGGCTGGGCGGCATTCAGCACGGTCGCGTCCCGTCTCGCTCCCCGAATCCCGCGCGCCGGCCTGGTTCAGTTGGCCCACGAAAATGACTCGTCCGGTTGATGGCGGCGCGCTTCGCTACTTGCCAAAGTGCTCAATAGCGAGATGACGGAACGACGGGAAGGCGTGGACGATGTGATCTTCGAACTGCACGCCGAGGTGTGCCAGATGCTGGCGAACCCCACGCGCCTAAAGGTCCTCGATGCGCTCCGTGACCGCGAAATGACGGTGGGCGACCTGGCGCGCCGCGTCGGGACGAGCCTGCCGAACCTCTCCAAGCACCTGGCGATCTTGAAGGCGCGCCGGGTGGTCCTGACGCGCCGTGAAGGATCCGTGGTCCACTACCGCATCGCGAACCCGAAGATCCTGCGCGCGTTCGACATGATGCGAGAGGTGCTCTTCGAGCAGTTGACGGAGGGGCGCCGGTTGGTGATGGCCGCGGCGGCCGGCGGACGGGGCCGGCGAGGCCGGGAGGGCGAGAGATGACGCGGTTGATGACGCTTGTGCTCGCGGCCGGCCCCTACTCAGGACAGACGGCGGCGAGCGTGCTGAAGCTCGCGACGGCGGGCCTCGATGCCGGGCACCGCGCGACGATCTTCGCCACGGCCGACGGTGTCTCGGGCTTCATCAAGGGGCAGAAGGTGACCGGCGTCTTCGACGTCGGCGCCGCGGCGGAAGCGTTCCTCGCCCGCGGGGGCGAGGTCTTCCTCTGAGGGTCTTGCCTGCGATTCAGGGGAATCGCCGACGAGGACCTTCT
>JBGPKY010000232.1:0-4066 GCA_041486205.1 Actinomycetota bacterium | reverse complement strand
GCCGGCTCGCACTCGAACGGCTGCAACATGACCTGGGCGTCATCGAGGCGGGCGGAGACCCTGAGGCCCTGCGGACGAACCGGACGCCAAAGTTCCTGCGCCCGTAGCGGCGCGGGTAACGCGGGGTTTCGCCCCTCTGACAAACTGGCCGGCGATGGACCACAAGGAACTGGCGCAGGCGCGAAGGTCGGCGATCGACGTGGCCCGCAGGATCTTGGACGGACGCTGCTCCCCCTATGAAGGGGCTCGGCGAATGGTGACCGATGTGACTCCCAGGTTCGCCGGTCACGCTGAGGGCGATCGTGTCCATCGTGCCTTCGCCAGCGACGTGAGGGATTGGGATCATCGCCCGGAGGCTCGGAGCAGGATCGAGGAAGACATCCGTCGGGAAGCATGGCAACTCATCGCCGATTGGGTGATGTCCGGAGGTGCGTCAACGATCAGGTGACGCCGGAGCGTCGAGCATCACCCGGAACGCGACATTTCGCGGTGCCCCCGGCAGGAATCGAACCTGCGACAGACAGTTTAGGAAACGCGTGGTTCAGGGATGTGCACGCGAGCGGGCGCGCGCTAGGCTCCCCGTGTGCGCGGGAACCATCCTCCTCGTCGCTGGTTCCTGGTCGCGGGGCTGTTGTTGGTGATCGTCGTGTCCGCTTGCTCGACTGCCCTGGAAAAGGGGGATGGTTCAGCTCCCTCCACCGCGTCGGGACAAGGTTCCATATGCCAAGACCTGGAGCGACTCGCCCAAGAGATCAAGGGCATCCGGGAAGGGACCATCGATCCTGCAACCGGCCTGACCGACCTTGCCGACCTGGAATCCGCCTTCAGGAGCGATGCTCAGGTCACGAGTGGCAGCGACGCGGGGTCACGGATCGGCGCGCTCGCCGACCAGATCGACATGGTCGTGCAGCGGAATACGCTGGAGGGCGTTGGGACGAACGACTCCGGGACCGATCCGACCGTCAATGTAGAGAAGCTGGCGGCGGATGCAGGAGCGGTCTCGGGTTGCCCTCGTCCCTAGTCGAGCAGCGAATCGGTCTGGTGCCCTCGGCAGGAATCGGACCTGCGACACCCGGTTTAGGAAACGCCGTTCGCTGCCATTTATTGCATTCTTTCCCCCTATGGAGAAGCGGATTCAAGTCTTCTGCGAGGCGGGGGATTCAAGTCCAGAAACCGCACCTAGACATTCGCCAGAAACGGCAAGTGCAAGGCATTGCTCATCGCCCCAGCGGGTCTCGTCGGCGCAATGCGTAACGGGTCGTCTCGCGGGCCCTTTGTCGCACCCCGCCGGCTACAAGCCGGCGTCGCTCACCGCCGTGATTTCGTTGAAGATCTTGCCTTACCCGCTCGGGTCTTCGGGAGAAGGCGGTATTCGTGCCGAGCCCGTCCCACCCAGCGCGCCGCGGTGGAGTAGCTCGTGCGGAAGTGCTCCGCGACCGCCAAGGTGGGCGGGTCTCCTCGTGCGTGCGCGTCGCGGTAGATGAGGGCAACCTCCTCGAACCATTCCTTCCCGAGATGCCGCGGACCCGGTCGGTCGTGGCCGACAGCTTCGCGGGCGGCGGCGTCCGGGTTCGCCCAGGCACTGCCTTCCTTCGCAAGCACGAGCGTTGGGACACGGATCGCGGGCAGGATATCGGTCACGTCGGTGTCGAAGAGCGTCCGGGCAAACGCCTCGTAGCTCGCGGGTGTCGCCGCGAACCGCCCGAGCTTCGAGTCCCACGCGGCGAACCCAGGATCGTCCGGTGGGTCGTCGTAGCCGGTCGCGACCTCCTCGCCCCAGATCGCCAGCTCCCCCGCGAGATCCACCTCGAACTCCTGCTCGGTGGACCCGTAGGGCCAGTCGGGCTTCCTGCGGCACTGGACGAACGGATCGATGCAGAGTGCGACAGTACGCTCTGGATGCGTGGCGGCGAAGAACGCGGCCATCGCGGGTCCGCCCGTACCCCACGCCAGCAGCGCCGCCCGCTTGACATCGGCGGCGTCCATCACGGCACGGACATCGTCCATCCTCGTCCCCAGGTCGACCGCGGCGGTGAGTCGATCCGACATCCCGATACCCCGCTTGTCGAACACGAGGACCCGCGTCCCGGCGGAGAGCCGACGCATGAACCGCTCATACCTCGGCTGCTCCCAGTAGAACTCCAGGTGCGAGACCCAGCCGTGGATGACTACAAGCGTCATCGGACCCTGTCCGAAGTCCTGGTAGGCGATGTCCGCGCCGTCCTGCGTCCTCGCCCAGCGCGTCTTGGGAATGTCCACGCTCGAATCCTTCCCCGGACGGGACCGCGCCGCAACTGGACCACGACTTTTCCGCGAAGGCCTCGACTCCCGAGTGAACGGTCACCTGGGACCGGCGCGCTCCTCTGAGGTCACCTATGCAAAGTGACCTACTTCACAACCTCGTACAGGTGCCAGCGTTCGGGGACGCCCTTCAGCTCGTGCTCGCCGGCGTCCTCGAAGGTGAGCCCGGAGCCGGCCACGAGGTCCTTCACGGTCTGCGAGACGAGGACCTGGGAGGGACCGGCGAGAGCACCTACACGCGCTCCGATGTGAACGGCGATGCCCCCTACCTTGCCGTCGATCGTCTCGACCTCGCCCGTGTGCAGGCCCGCGCGGATCTCGAGGCCGAGCGGGCGGACCGCGTCGACGATCGCCTGGGCGCATCGGATGCCTCGCGCCGGTCCGTCGAAGGTCGCGAAGAACCCGTCGCCGGCGGTGTCGACCTCGATCCCCCGGTACCGCGAGAGCATCGCCCGCACGGTGGCGTGATGACGTTCGACGAGCTCGCCCCAGCCGCGGTCCCCGAGCTCTGCCGCCTTCTCGGTCGAGCTCACGATGTCCGTGAACAGGACCGTCGCCAGCACACGGTCGAACGACGCCTCCTCCTCGCGCAGATCGGCGAGGAACCGTCCGACCTCGGCGAGGATCGGCTCGGCCCTCCCGTACCAGTGGAACCAGTGGATCTCGTCGGCCGGCCGCTCGATCTCGACGAGCCGCGCACCGGGGATGTGGCTCGCGAGGTACCGCCCGTTCTCGGGGGACGACAGGTCCTCGCCCGAGGTCGAGGACAGCACGAGGGTCGGGACCTGGATCGAAGGTAGGATCGCGCGGACGTCGGTCCTCATGTACCTGCGGAACTCGGCGACGGCCGATCCGGGCGTGATCGACGCGCGCTGGTACCGCGTGTACCAGTCGCGTTCGGGTCCCTCCTTCATCGCCCCTTCCGACCATCGGGGTGTTCCCCATTCGTCGCGGACCCTGGCGAGATCCCGCTCCCACCCGTGCTCGTCGTCGAGCCACGGCATCTCGTCTGTAGCTATCCGCGCGGTGAACGTCTCACAGAGCAGCAACGCGGTCGCCCGCTCCGGATGCGTGGCGGCGAACATCATGACGAGCGGTCCGGTCTCGTACGAGCCGAAGATCGCCGCCCGCTCGGAGCCCGCGGCATCCATCACGACCAGGAGGTCGTCGGTGAGGGCCTCGATGGCGGGAACGTCGGTGGGCGAGAACCGGTCGGAGCATCCCCAGCCGCGACGGTCCATCACGATTAGCCGGCCGAGCCCGGCGAGCCCGTTCAGGAAGCGCGCGAGGTATGGGCTCTCCCAGTTCATGTCGACGTTCGAGCAGTAGCCCTGCAGGTAGACGAGGTCGACCGGGCCCTCGCCGAACACCTGGTAGGCAAGTGCGACGTCGCCATTCCACGCGTACTGAGTCTCAGGGCGGTCCACGCTCGAATCCTTCCCCGGATGGGACCGCGCCGCAAGCGGGCACCCGCCGGAGTAGAGAAGGGGTCGTCGCAACCCCTGAGGTGATCGTGAACGGGCGCGGCGACGTCTACGCGGAAGGAGCGTTGTCCGCGGATCGAGAGGGTCGGCGGCGCAGGCTCGGAGAACGTCGCTGGGCGTACGCTTCGCAACTGCCCGATTCGTCCCTGACGGAGGCCTCTCGCGCCCCAGCTCGCGCAGCCGTCCCCCCCGGACAGCCCCACCCCGGGGATCGGGCAAACGTTCGCAAACCTGGCTAGTGCCGGCTTCGGGATGTACGGTGCGTCGGGAGGTTGGCCTGC
>JBGPKY010000231.1:0-4084 GCA_041486205.1 Actinomycetota bacterium | reverse complement strand
TTCGATGCCCGGCGTCGCGCGAACTCGACGGTCGCGTTCTTCGGGGTGTTCGCGCTTTACGGACAGTTGTTCGCGTACGGCTATTGGGTGGCAGCGGGCGTGGTGGAGGAGAAGGCCTCGCGTATCGTCGAAGTGCTGCTCGCCACCCTTCGACCTTCGCAACTGCTGCGGGGCAAGATCCTTGGGATCGGAGCCCTCGGCCTGTGCCAGCTGCTCGCGATCGGCGCGATCGGCCTCACGACCGCGAAGCTCGTCGGATCGCTCGACTTCCCAGCAGGCGCGATCGCCACGATCGGGATCGTGCTGGCGTGGTTCGTGCTCGGCTTCTTCTTCTACAGCACACTGTTCGCAGTCGCAGGAGCCATCGTGCCCCGGCAGGAGGACCTCCAGTCGACGATGACACCCCTTTCCATCGTCATCGTGGTGTCGCTGATCGTCGGGATCGACGCGATCCAGAACCCGACCTCGACACTTGCGACCGTTGCTTCGCTGCTGCCGCCTTCGGCGCCGCTCACGATGCCGTCCAGGATCGTGCTCGGTCACGCGGGGATCGGGCAGGTCCTGCTGTCGGTCGCTATCAGCATCGGGGCGACGATCGCGATGGTGCCGCTCGCCACGCGCTTGTATGCGAACGCGGTGCTCCGTCGCGGGCGCGTGAAGATCCGCGAGGCGCTGCGCGCCGACCGCTGACGCGCGCAGAGTGGCCCTCCTACGTCGGGATCGACCGATCGGCTGGCGCTCGCGCGCATGTTGGTCTACGGTGTCACCTGCCGCTGCTCCACCTCGGCGTCGTCGGGGTGCCGAGTTCGGTCGGAATCGCATCGAAAGGGGTCGGGCCGTGGGCTTCTCGGTTGAGGGTGACTACTTCGAGACATGCACGTGCGACGTCAGTTGCCCGTGCATCAACATGCAGCCTGCAACGAAGGACTCGTGCGACGTGATGCTCGCCTGGCACGTCACCAAGGGATCCAGGGACGGCGTGGATCTCTCAGGCCTGAACGCGGTGATGGCGGTCCACACGCAGAAGCTGATGACCGACGGGAACTGGCGGATCGCCCTGTACCTCGATGACAAGGCAACACCGGAGCAGGCGGAGGCGCTCGGCGCGGTCTTCTCGGGCGGAGCCGGAGGTCACCTAGCGAACCTCGGCCCGTTGATCTCGGAGGTCACGGGCGTTACGAGTGCGTCCATCTCGTTCGAGCGGACCAACGGTTCTCGCTCGGCGGAGGTTGCGGGTGTCCTTCACATGCAAGCCGAAGACGGTACGGAAGTGATCGAGAACGCTCCGTTCGGCGCGGTCACGCAGCCGCTCACCCAGGGGCGAGCCGGCGCGGTCACGTACCACGGCGCGTGGGACGTCGAGTTCTCCGGAACGAACGCCTTCAGCACGACGTTCGCCTACAGCGGGTAGGGCTCGCCCATCAACTGACGAGCTCCGCCGCCATCTCGTCGAAGATCTCCGTGTGCGCATCGACGTCGGACTCCGTCGTGGCCGGCGACATGAGCGCCATGTTGTGGAACGGCGTGAGCAGGATCCCGCGGTTCAGCGCGAACAGGTGCGTGTACTTCGCGAGCTCGTGGTCGTCGGCGGCGGCCGCTTCGCCGCCGGTGTGCGGCGGCGCGGGACAGAACCAGTACTCGGCCCGGCAGCCCAGACGCTGCACGGTCCACGGCAGGCCGTGAGCCTCGATGGCTCCCATCACGCCGTCGGTCCACCGCTCGCCGAGGGGGATCATCCGCTCGAAGGCCTCGTCGGTCAGGACGTGTTCGAGCGTAGCCCGCATCGCGGCGAGGGAAAGTGCGTTGCCGGACAGGGTCCCTCCGACCCCACCCACGTCGGTTGCGGGCAACGTCGCCATGAAAGCCTGCGTCTTCGCCGCGACCTCCTCGCTCATCCCGTAGCAGGCGGCGGGGACTCCGCTGGCTAGCGGCTTGCCGATCGTGAGGAAGTCGGGCTCGAGCCCCCATGCCTTCGTCGCCCCACCGGGGCCGGCGCAGATGCAGTGCGTCTCATCGATCACCAGGTACGTGCCGTACTTCCGCGTGAGCGCTCGCAACGCGTCGTGGAACCCGGGGTCGGGAAGCACGATCCCGATGTTGGTGAGCGCGGGCTCGGCGAGTACGCACGCGACGTCTTCGTGCGCGAGCGCCTTCTCGAGTCCGTCGAGGTCGTTGAACTCGACGACGCGCGTCGTGAGCGCCGGGTCGACGGAGGGACCGATGTTGCCCGGACGGGGGCCGGTCTTGCCGTGCTCGTCCAGCGTTGCGATCGTTTCGTCAACCGAACCGTGGTAGTTCCAGTTGAATACGAGGATCTTCTGTCGTCCTGTGATCCCGCGCGCGAGCCGGATCGTGAAGCGGTTAGCGTCGGTGGCCGTCAGGCAGAACTGCCAGTAGGGGAGGCCGAACCGCCGAGCCATCTCCTCGCCGACCCAGATGGAGTCCTCCGTCGGCAGCATCGTCGTGATCCCCTTGGCCGCTTGCGTGGCGATAGCTTCGACCGCGATCTTGGGGGCGTGTCCCGTCATGCCGCCCGTGTCGCCCAGGCAGAAGTCGACGTATCGATGCCCGTCGACGTCTTCGAAGCCGGCTCCCTCGGCCTTGGCCACGAAGACCGGGTAGGGCCCGGCCCACTCCGTCATCCACGGCATCGGAACCCCGGCGAGGAGCGAGCGCTTGCCGCGCTCATACAGCTCGCCAGACTTAGGGTGCTCGGCGACGAAACGCGCCTGCTCGCGCTCCATCTGGGCCTTCAACCTCGCGTGGTCTACCGTGCTCTCGGTCATAGGTTCCTCCTGTGGTCGCGGCGGGCGTCCCGACAGACACGGACTCTCAGGGATGAAAGGGCTGCGCGTCAACCGGTAGCGTTTGCGGTTATGGCGACTGTGGGATGGACGCGAGAGAACCTCCGTCACGCGGCCGCGTTCCTGTGGCAGGGACGGGATCCAGCCGTCCGCGTTTACGACAGCATCGGGACGGACTTCTTCCTCGCGCTCGCGCCGGGTTGGCTGAACCTCGGGCTCTGGGAAGGCGACGGAGCGAACCCCGCCGAGGCGCCCATCGCCGTCAGAAGGCTGGTCGAGCGGTTGGCTGGGGATCTGCCGAAGGGCGGCGCCGTCCTTGACGTCGGGAACGGGCTCGGTGTGCAAGACGCCGTGATCGCTTCGGTCGCGGGGCCGTCGCGATTGGTCGCGCTCAACATCACGCGGTCGCAGCTGCTTGCCGGCCGCGCCGCGATGGCGGAAGCATCCGCTCTTCCCCTGAACGCCGACGCGATGCGCATCCCCCTTCGCGACGCCACCTTCGACGGCGTGATCAGCGTCGAGGCGGCATTCCACTTCCGGTCGCGCGAGCGGTTCTTCGCGGAGGCCTGGCGGGTGTTGAAACCGGGCGGCGTCCTGACGATGTCCGACGTGCCCGTGCGTCGCATGCCGAGGGGGCCGCTCGAGCTGGTCGCCGGGCTGACGCAGGTCCGTGTCTGGGGGATGCGAACGAGCGCGGCCTGTTCGCCGGCTCGGATAGTTGATGCGGCCCGCGCTTCGGGATTCCGCGACGTCCAAACCGAGCTGGTCGGGGAGCGCGTGATCGCGCCGGCGCTCAGATACGCTCGCGCGAAGCTGGAGCGAACCGGCGACGACGTCCCCGCATCGATCAGGCTCGCCTGCCGCGTGATGCTCGCCCAGGTCGAGCTGCTCTGGCGGAACGGCCTCCTCGACTACCTCCTGCTCCGCGCCGTGAAGGCCTGACCGCTCAGATCGGCTTGTAGGGAACGTACTCCGGCCACCACATCATCGCGTCGACGGCCGCGTCCACCTCCTCCTCGTGGAACGCCCTACCGACTCCGCAGTCGCGAGCTTCGCAGACGATCCGCCTCGCGATCGCGCGCGAGACCGTCCGCAGCTCCGATTGGCTCGGGTAGAGCGCGCCCTGCTCGAGGCGCTCGGGTGTGACCTTCTCGGCGAGCCCCTCGGCCGCGCTGAGGAACATATCGTCGGTTACCTCGCGGGCCTCGGCGACCATCGCTCCGAGACCGATACCGGGGAAAACGAAGGCGTTGTTGGCTTGGCCGATCACGTGGGTCCGT
>JBGPKY010000230.1:0-4086 GCA_041486205.1 Actinomycetota bacterium | reverse complement strand
GGGGACTGGGCGAGACATCTTCGCCCAGCTCCTGTACGGCCTGCGAATCTCCCTGGTGATCGCAACCAGCGCCACGTTCATCACGGTCGTGATCGGTGTGATCCTCGGCATCATCGCCGGCTACAGCCGAGGTTGGACCGACACCATCATCGGGCGCGTGATGGACCTGGTCCTGGCCTTTCCGTTCCTGCTGATCATCCTGGCGCTCTCCGGAGTCCTCACCCAGCGCCTCACCCAACTGGGAGTCCCCGATGGCAACCCATCGCGGATCCTCTACCTCATTCTCGTGCTCAGCGTCTTTGGTTGGCCGTACCTCGCCCGGATCGTGCGTGGACAGGTGATCAGCTTGCGCGAACGCGAGTTTGTCGAGGCGGCGGTCGCGATGGGGGCGAACAAGCGCCGGATCCTGTTCACCGAGATCCTCCCGAACCTGTGGGCGCCAATCCTGGTCTATGCGACGCTCACGCTGCCGGCCTACATTGGGCTCGAGGCTGCCATCTCGTTTCTCGGCGTTGGCGTGATCCCGCCCGAGACGACGTTTGGTGCGATGCTCGCCAACTCGGTGAGCTACTTCAATGTGGTCCCGACGTACCTGTTCATCCCGGGGACAGTGCTCGTCGTCCTGGTCGTCTCGTTCAACCTTCTCGGCGACGCGCTCCGGGACGCACTCGATCCGAAGGCCATTCGCTGAGTCGGCGCGGCCCTCGCGTCGGTGGGAAGGAGCCGCCGACGCTTGCGCAGCCGCCGAGTGTCTACGAGTATCATCAACTCTCGGTTTGCAACGGGTCCTTCGTGGCCCCAACTCGCTGGAGGATGGAAGATGGCTAGATCAGACTCGCATTTGCTCCGCGCTTTGGCCCTCGCGGTCGTAGCTGTGCTTGCGGTTGCAGCTTGCGGCTCCACTGCGACGAGCCCCAGCACGGCCGCGGCGAGCCCCGGACAATCCGGCGCGCCAAGCGCCGCGCCAAGCGCGGGCGAGTCGGCAGCGGCCGGCCATGCCGGCGGAACGATCTACTGGCTCCAGACCGGAGCTGAGTTTAACCAGGTCGACCCGCAGCGCGCCTACACCGGTGAGGACCTGGCGTTCTTCGGAGCCACGATCTACCGGGCACTCGAGGCATACACGCTTTCGCCGGACGACCCAACAGCATCGAAGCTCGTGCCGGACCTGGCGACCGACCTGGGCACGCCAACCGATGGTGGCAAGACCTGGAGCTTCACGCTCCGCGATGGCGTTACCTTCCAGGATGGCTCCCCGATCACGTGCGCGGACATTGCCTACGGCGTTTCGCGGACGTTCGCGACCGATGTCATCAACCAGGGTCCGACCTACGCGATCGCCTACCTTGACATCCCGACGGATGCGGACGGGTCCTCCTCCTACAAGGGACCGTACAAGGGCACGGGCCAGGACCTCTTCGACAAGGCGGTGACCTGCGACGGCAAGACGATCACGTTCCACCTGAACGCCCCGCATGGGGACTTCAACTACACCACGACGCTCGGGTTCTCGCCGGTCCCCAAGGCCGCCGACACGGGCGAGACCTACGGGGTCGCGAAGCCGCCCGTCTCCTCGGGGCCGTACCAGGTCGAGAGCTACACGACCGGCAACGGTGGCAAGATGGTCCTCGTCCGGAATCCCAACTGGAGCCAGGCGAGCGATCCGTACCGCACGCCCTATCCCGACAAGTGGGAGGTCGACTTCGGTCTCGACTCGAAGGTCATCGACCAGCGGCTCATCCAGAGCTCGGGCAATGACCAGACCGCGGTCGGGCCGAACGCCGTCCAGCCTGAGAACCTCGGCACCGTATTCTCCGACCCGAGCACGCCAACCGATAAGTTCAAAGGCCGTGCGGTCAGCGGCTACGATATCTACTCCATTTACTTGTGGATCAACGTCAAGAAGGTCCCCAACGTCAAGATCCGACAGGCCGTCGCGGTCGCTCTCGACCGGAGCGCCATGCGCAAGAACGCCGGTGGCGACTTCTACGGCGATTACTCCGACGGCGCGATCAAGCCGAACATCGGGCAGGACTACGCCCCGACCGGGCTCTGGACCGACTTCTTCGGCAAAGCGGTCCCGGACACCGGTGACCCGGAACTTGCGAAGCAGTTGATCAAGGACTCGGGCGAGCCGGCCCCGACGCTCACCTACAACTTCGCGGATACCCCGACCCGCCAGAAGGAGGCGGCGATCATCATCGACTCGCTCGGGAAGGCTGGCATCACGGTCAAACCGGCCCCGCTCGAGCGCGGCAAGTACTACAGCGTCGTCTTCGACCCCGCGAAGGCGGGGGATTTCGGGTACGGTGGTTGGGGCGCTGACTGGCCAAACGCCTCGACCGTCATCGCACCGCTCTTCACGCAGGAGGGCGGCTGGGACCTCTCCCAGGTGGAGGACGCTGACTTCAACACGAAGGTTGCAGCGGCGCAGGAAGAGCTCGACCGCGCGAAGCAGGCCACGCTCTGGCAGGCGCTCAACAAGCAGGCGTCGGAGAACGTCTGGATTATCCCGACCTTCTTCGAGTTGGCGCAGAGGATGACTGGAACGAAGATCGCGCCCGTCTACATCTGGGGACCATACGGCTCCTGGCCGTACGGTGCCATGTACGTCCTCCCGTAGTCAGGAACCAGCGTCCGGGTCCCCGGGGAGCGGCGACGCCGCTCCCCGGGGACGCTGCATTCGCTGACGGAGGGCAGGCTGCGTGTTGGCATACTTGGTTCGCCGAGTCCTCTTGATGCTCATGCTCCTGTTCCTCCTCAGCGTCAGCGTCTTCTTCCTGTTCAACCTCCTGCCGGGTGACCCCGCCCGGCTGACGTGCGGGAAGGCCTGCACCCCAACGATCATCGAGGCGAACCGACATCGCCTCGGCCTGGACGAGCCGCCCCTGACTCAGTACGTCAAGTTCGTGTCGGGAGTCTTTGTCGGGCGCACATTCTCCGCCGACTCGCCCGAGCCGATCGTCTGCGATGCCCCATGTCTCGGTTACTCGTTCAATCGGCATGAGCAGGTGATGTCGCTGATTGCGCGTGCAGCCCCGGTCACCTTCTTCCTTGCGATCGGGGCGTTCATCCTCTGGATCGCCGCCGGCATATCGCTGGGCATCTTCGCCGCGCTCCACCGCGGACGCTGGCAAGACCGGCTCGTGGTCGGTGCCTCGCTGGTTGGCTACTCGCTTCCGTCGTTCTTCATCGGGCTGCTCCTGGTCTTCTTCGTCATCATCAAGTGGCAGTTCTTGCCGTTTCCCTCGTACATATCGCCGTTCGAGAACCCGTTCCAGTTCTTCCAGACGATGCTCTTGCCGTGGATCGTGCTGGCGACCCTGAGCGCGGCGTTCTACATCCGTCTTACCCGTAACCAGGTGCTCGAGGTTCTCAGCGACGATTACGTGCGGACCGCCCGCGCGAAAGGCTTGCCGGAGCGAGTGGTCGTGGTCAAGCACGCCCTCCGGGCGGGGTTGACCCCGATCGTCACCGCCGCCGGACTCGATCTCGCCACGCTGCTCGGCGGCGCCATCATCTCGGAGAATATCTTCAGCCTCCCCGGGCTAGGCGCGCTCGCTGTCAGCTCGATCACCGATTCAGATCTGCCATTGATCACCGGGATCACGCTCCTGACGGCGACGATCATCATCTTCTCGAACCTGGTCGTCGATCTGCTCTACGCAGTGGTGGATCCGCGGGTGCGGATCTCATGACATCGGCCAACGTTTCGCTCGAGCGGCCGTTCCTGTCCGTCACCGACCTCGCCGTCTCGTTCCCCACCGAGGACGGCCTGGTCCACGCCGTCGATGGCGTCTCGCTCTCGGTGGAGCGCGGCCGGACGCTCGCGATCGTCGGCGAGTCGGGCTCAGGCAAGAGCGTCACCGCCCAGGCGATCATGGGCCTCATCGATCGGAGGGCCGCGAAGGTTTCGGGCGAGATCTGGCTCGACGGCCAGGAGTTGATCGGCATGCCACAGAACGAGGTCCGGGAGCTCATGGGCTCGCAGATCGCCATGATCTTCCAGGATCCGATGTCGAGCCTTCATCCCTTTTATCGGATCGGTGACCAGATCACCGAGGCGATCCGTGCCCACCGGCAGGT
>JBGPKY010000229.1:0-4117 GCA_041486205.1 Actinomycetota bacterium | reverse complement strand
GTGCTCCAGCTCGCCGACGTGCCGGTACTCGTGACCCGCTAACGGCTACGGCTCGAGGCCACCACGGCCTCGCGCAGACGGCTGAGCTACAGTCGCCTGATGGAGCGCGAGCTGCGTCTGCCTCGGGTGGCGCTCGCGGCGTCGGTGGTCTCGGTTCTGCTCGTCGCGATCGTCGCCGCCACGCCGGGATCGCCGCTGCAGCCGTTGCTGCCAGAGAACGCACAGGCGTCGGGCCCTTTCCGGTGGCTCGCCGACCTCCTGGGGTTCGACGCTTTGCACGGCAGTGCGTTCGCGGCGGTGGGCGTGGCGGCCGTAACGTTCGCGGCGGTCGGGTTCGTGGTGGTGCTCCGCGCGGCTTGGCGCGGCGAAGTCTCGCTCCGCATCGTTCTCGCCCTCGCCGTCGCGTATCACATCGTGGTCTTGCTCCTGCCGCTGATGTTCTCCCGAGACGTCTACTCGTACGCGTACTACGGGCGCATCGCGAGCACCTATCACGCCAATCCCTATGTGTTGACACCGTCGGACTTCCCGGGCGATCCGCTGTCGGCCTTCGTCGGTCAGAAGTGGGCGTCCACGCCAGCCGTGTACGGACCGGTGTTCACGTTGCTGTCGTCGTGGATCACCCGGGTCGTCCACTCGGTGGCGGACCTGATCGTCGCGTTCCGCTGGCTGGCGGCGATCGCGAGCATCGGGACGATCGCGATCGTAGCTCGACTCGCCCGGCGGCTGCGTCCGGGACGTGAGGCTTTCGCCGTCGCGGCGCTCGGGCTGAATCCTGTCGTGTTGTTCCAATCGGTGGGGAGCGGACACAACGACCTCCTGGTGGCGCTCGCCGTCGCGGGGGGGCTCGCGCTCCTCGCCGCTCGCCGTGACCTGCTCGCAACCGCGGTGCTGACGCTGGGGGTCCTCGTGAAGGCGACCGCGGTGGTTCCGCTTCTTCTGCTGATCGTCGTCGCCGTCGTCCGGCGCGGACGGAGCGAACGCGCTCGGGCGCTCTGCTCTCACGTGGGTGTGGTGGCGGCGATCGTTGTGGCGTTCGCTGCTCCGTTCTTCCAGACGAAAGATCCCTCGCTCGGGATGGTGGAGCTGGCGCAACACGAAGGGTGGCTCGCGCCGTCACGGCTGGTCCGTCGACTGCTGGATGGTGTGTCGGGCGACACATTGGGGGTAGTCGCGCGCGTGACGTTCCCCGTCGGCCTCGGGGTGGTGCTGGTGCTGCTCGCACGAGGCCTGGTCCGGCGTGGCGACCCTGTGAGCGTTGCGGCGCAGGGTGCGACGTGGGGGTGGGGACTTCTATTCCTGATGTTGCTCGGACCCGTGCTGTTGCCCTGGTACGTGACGTGGACACTCCCGTTGGCTTGGTTGCTGCCGCGGGTACCACGCGTGACCCTTATCGGCGTCGGCCTGGCTCTCACCCTGTCGCAGTTCACATCCGAGCCCGCGCTTTTCGAGCACGCCTACAACGCGAACCTGCTCTTCGGGCACTATGTGGTGACGCCGGTGGTGGTAGGGCTGCTCTGCTGGCTCGCGTTCGATCTACGGCGCCGGGTGCGCTCCGGCCTTCCGCTTGAGGACGAAACGGACGACATAGCCGCCGCCTCCCGCGAAGGCTGATACCAACAACGGCCCAGCCGAGCCCGTGAGTGGCATGCCGAGCCGTTCGGCTGCGATCGCCGCGAGGATGATCGCTCCAGCACCGAACGCCGGAGCGAGTGCCGCCGCGACGAGCGGATCTTGTGTGACTGCGAGGCACCAGCCCAGGCCGACTGCGGTAAGAAGAACGAGGGTCGCAAGCGTCGTGAGGACGATGCTTCCCGATGTCGACGGTTGAAGCGCATCGAGCGGTTCGGACGGGCCGGCGACGGACGGATACATCGCGACCCCTTTCGCGACGAGGCTCGGGGAAGCCACCCCCGGAGGCGTCACCCGCTCGACCCGGTCGAACGGCACGACCACGAACGTGAACGGCTGTTTGCCGCTGCGCCGAACCGCGGATGCTGCGTCGGCGGCGGTCAATCGCGACAGCGCCTCTCGGTCGATCGGGGCCGCGCCGCTGGCCGGTGGAACCACCACGACCACGTCGCGGATGCGGTCGGGCGGCATGGCGGCGCGGAGGACGTTCGCCGCTCGCGTCTCGAGGAAGGTGACGGTTTCGTCGGCGTCATCAACCAGGAACAGCAAGGGCGAGCCGGGCGGCGTCGCGGCGGCGTACGAAGCGGCCGTCGTCGCCCGCGCCACCTCGAGCGGCGACATGAAGGGAGCCTCGCGGCTCCAGGCGATCGCCGAGCCGGCGATCATCGCGCCGGTGAGCGCTCCGGTCGCGAGGACGGCGACCAGACGGCGATCGCCCATCGCTCGCCATAGCCGCACGACGCCGAACGCCGCGAGGATCGGCACGACGAAACCGAACGTGATGAACCGGTCGGCCGGCGCGAGACCGGTCGCGAGAGAAACCGCTACACCGACGACGAAGGCGATCGCCCATGCGCGAAGGAAGCGGCCGACGAACCCCCCTGCGTCGCGCGAACCGGCTGCGGCGAGGGGCAGCGACGCCCATTCCACGTAGCGCGTCCAGTGGTGCACGAGCCTGTCCAGGTACGCGTGCCGCAACTCGGCGATGAGGTCGGCGCGGCGGAGGAACCCGTCCTTGGACGTGTCGACGGCGAGCGGTCCCGGTCCGGCGAGCAGCGCTAGGATCCCGGCTCCCAGCAGGGCTCCGCCTCCGACCGCGGCGAGCACTACCCGCTTCATCTCGGCTCGATCACTTCGGAACGCCTGCGCTGCAGCGATGGCGAGGATCGCGAGACCGAACGGGAAGAACAGAGGGTGCGCGAACCCGGCGGCGCCGAGAAGCCCGGCCGCAGCTATGGCGGACGATGGCGTGGACGAGGCGAGCATCGCGCCGGCAGCCAGGAACAGCGCGGCGAACGCCAGCGTTGCGAGGTAACCGGCGGCCAGATGTGCGGCGAACGTCCCGGCGAGCACCCCTGAGAGCAGCCAGGTCGCCCGGTCTGCTTTCGACACGCGGACCAGCGCGGCCGCCGCGAGACCGACGGCGACGCCGAGCGCGCCCTCGAGTCCGGCCGTCACCGCGACCGGCGAGACGTGCAGGGTCCCGGCGAGCGTCAGCGAGACGGCCGGTACGCCCGGTCTCGGCACCGCGGACAGCCCGTCGTGGCCGGCGAGTCGCATCCACCACAGGTACACGGGCCCGTCCGGACCGACCGGGAAGCGCCACCCGTGCGCGACGAAGTTCCAGAGGAAGAACGCAGCGAGCCCGGTCGCAAGTGCCGCCAGCGCGGCGAGGTCGCTCCGGGCTCGGGGTGCGGTCCCCGTGCTTACGCCGACGCCTCGAACGTGCCGCTGGCGTCGGCAGCCGTCCCGTTGCTTCCCATCACGCCCGAGCACTGGAAGCTCCCCGCCACGTTGCCTGCCTCGGCGGTATCGATGGTGACCGTGCACTCGCCCTTGCTGGAGGTGAACTGCTCGAAGCCGCTGGCGCCCGTCGACATGACGCCGAAGGTGAGCACGAGCGTCGTCGTCGTCTTCGCGCTCCCGGTGAACGACTGCCCGCCGAGCCCGAGCGCCTCACCCGAGTTGTCGTTCCACACGAGCGCCATCCCACCGGGAGGCGGCGAAAAGACGCCGGAGGACATCGTTGGAAGGTCCAAGCTGGCCGTGACGCCGCCGCTCACGGTCACCTGCGCGGCGCCGGAGTTGAAGCTGCCCGTGGCGATGCCGGGCGAGGTAGTCGGAAGGGTACCTCCGGAGCCGGTGGCTGTCGGTTGTCCGATCACGCCCGAAGGCGGGATCGTGTTGTTCGAATCACCCCCCGGCTTCGGGCTGCTAGGCGTGAGGCTCGAGCTCTTACTGCAGGCGGCTCCCAACAGCGTCGCGGTCGCGAGCAGAGCGACCAGCAGGTTCCTGTGTCTAGTCACGCCTTCCTCCTCGTCGGTCTTCCGGACTCTAGCAAGCTCGGCCGGTAGAATCGCGGCCCATGCTCGATCGGCAACTCGTCCAGGAGATCCTGGCTGCGGCGCGCTCTCGCGGCGGCGACTTCGCCGAGGTGTTCGTGGAGGAGAAGTCTTCGGTTTCCATCCGTCTCGACGACGGGAAG
>JBGPKY010000228.1:0-4129 GCA_041486205.1 Actinomycetota bacterium | reverse complement strand
GTAGACGGCCCCGACGGGCTCGAGGAACGGGTGCGTCTGTGGCCCCATCGCCACGGGACCGATGCGATGTTCGTGGCCGCCTTCCGGCGCACGAGCTAGCGCCGGCCGGAACTGGCGTTGGCGGGCAGGCTGCCCGGTAGAATGCGCGCCGTGGGCAAGCTCTCGATCTCGATCCTCTCAGCCGACCTGGCATGTTTGGGCGATCAGGTAAAGGTCGTTGAGCACTATGCCGACCTCATCCATATAGACGTCATGGATGCGCACTTCGTCCCGCCACTCACGATCGGGCCGGTGGTGGTGAGATCTCTTCGATCCCACACCGGTCTGATGCTCAACTGCCATCTCATGGTCGAGAACCCTTCTCAGCTCTTCGACGACCTCGTCGAGGCGGGCGCGAACGGCGTCGTGCCCCACATCGAGGCTGTTCCGGACCCCGCGCCCGTGCTCCGTAAGGCCCACGACGCGGGGCTCTCGACAGGGATCGCCGTGAGCCCAGAAACCCCGATCGAGGAGGTGTACCCCTACCTCGAAGGGCTCGACGAGGTCATCGTGATGAGCGTGCACCCCGGCTGGGCCGGTCAGTCGTTCCTACCCGAAGCGCTGCCCAAGATCGCCGCGGCCCGACGGGAGATCGACCGCCTTGGTCTCTCCACGGAGGTGGAGGTCGATGGCGGGGTCAAGCTCGACAACGCGCGCCGGTGCATCGAGGCGGGCGCCTCGATCCTCACGGCCGCGTCGGCTATCTTCCAGGCGCCCGACCCCGCAGATGCTGCACGCGCGCTCTCCGAGATCGCCAGGGGGGCTTAGACGATGCCCGAGACGATCCTCGTCGTCGACGACGACCCCGACATCGCCCGGTTCGTCGAGGTCAACCTTCGCTCCGCCGGCTACGACGTATCTGTGGCTGCCGACGGTGAAGAGGCGCTTTCCCGGGCCACTGAACTCCGTCCGGATCTCGTGCTGCTCGACGTGATGATGCCGCGGATCGACGGGTTCGAAGTCGCGCAACGGCTTCGCCGGAACCCACAGACCGCCAACACTTCGATCATCATGCTGACCGCTAAAGCCCTATCGACCGACAAAGTGCTCGGTCTCACTGCCGGCGCTGATGACTACATAATCAAGCCCTTCGATCCGATCGAGCTCCTCGCGCGCGTGAAGGGCACGCTCCGCCGCGCGAAGGAGATGCGCAACCTGTCGCCGCTCACCGGGCTGCCGGGCAACATCCGCATCCAGGAGGAGATCGAGCGGATGGTCCGGGAGGGCCGGAACTTCGCGGTCCTTTACTGCGACCTGGATAACTTCAAGGCCTACAACGACCAGAAGGGGTTCGTCCGCGGGGACCGTCTGATCCAAGCGACGGCTCGTATGATCCAGGACGCCGTCGTGGAGTTCGCGGGGGCCGAGGGATTCGTCGGCCACGTCGGCGGGGACGACTTCGTAGCGATGATGCCGCCGGAGGTCGCCGAGGAGGTCGCGAAACGCGTCGTTGACCACTTCGACGGTCAGATCCACGAGTTCTACGAGAAGGAGGATCTCGATCGCGGTTACGTAGAGGTCGAGGACCGCAAGGGCGTGATGCAGAAGCTCCCGCTCGTCGGTATCTCCATCGGCATCGCGACGACCTCCAAGCGCGAGTTCGCCCACTACGGCGAGGCCGTAGCGGTCGCGACCGAGATGAAGCAGTTCGCCAAGCGAGACGCCGGCTCGAGCTACGCCGTCGACCGCCGCGCCGCCGCGCCCTGAGATCTCTTTACCTATTCAGCACACAGCAGGCCTGGTCCTTCCCGACCCTTCGGCTCTATAATCGCTGGTCAGAAGTCCGTCTTCGGGGCGGGGTGCAAATCCCCACCGGCGGTGAGAGTCCGCGACCCCCTGGGAGCCGTCCAGGGGTGGACCCGGTGAGATTCCGGGACCGACCGTCATAGTCGGGATGGGAGAAGACGGGTGGTGCCGGTCGCGGCGTGCGTCGCCGCGCAGCGTCTGCCCTCGCCTCCTGCCCTCCGTCCCCGGGAAAGGTTCGACCGTGGAGGACGAGGCGTACATCGCGAGGGCCCTGGCGCTGGCGGAGCGCGGGCGCGGCCTCGTTTCCCCCAACCCAATGGTCGGCGCGATACTCGTGCGAGGCGGTCGCGTCGTGGCCGAGGGGATCCACGCGGGAGCCGGCGGGCCCCACGCCGAGATCAACGCGCTCCGCGAGGCAGGCGATGCCGCCCGCGGCTCGACCATGTACACCACGCTCGAACCCTGCGACCATTTCGGCCGGACCCCGCCCTGCACCGACGCCATCATCGAGGCCGGCGTCGTTCGCGTGGTCTCGGCGATGCGCGACCCCAATCCTGTCGTCGACGGCCGCGGATTCGCCAGGTTGGAAGCCGCTGGGATCGCGACGAAGAGCGGCCTGCTGGCGGCGGAGGCCGAGAGGCAGAACGAAGCCTTCGTGAAGCACGTTCGGACCGGACTCCCCTTCGTCTTGTGGAAGACGGCCGCCTCGCTCGACGGGAAGTCGGCCGCGCCAGACGGAACGTCGCGGTGGATCACCGGTGAGGCCGCACGACGGGACGTCCACAAGCTGCGCGCGTGGGCGGACGCGATCGTGGTCGGCGCGGGGACGGCGATCTCCGACGACCCATCGTTGACGGTCCGCGACCCGGACTACTCCGGCCCGCCTCCGCTGCGGATCCTCTGCGACGCGCGCGGCCGAGTGCCGGCGAGGGGCGACCTGTTCGATCCCTCCGCGCCGACGCTCGTCGCGACCACCAACGAGGCGCCCGTGGCGCGCCGCGATGAGTGGCGGATGGCCGGTGCCGAGGTCGTCGAGTTTGGGTTCGAGGGGGGCGGCGTCTCGATCGGAGAGCTATTGCTCGATCTTGGCAAGCGAGATGTCCAGGGCGTGCTTCTGGAGGGAGGCCCGACGCTGGCATGGTCCCTCGTCGAGGAGGGCGTCGTGGACAAGGTCGTCTTGTACTTGGCCCCGAAGCTGATCGGCGGCGCCCAGTCGCCTGGGGTCCTCGGTGGCCGCGGGTTCGCGCCGATAGCCCAGGCTCTGCAGCTCAAGATCACCTCGTTCGAGAGCCTCGGCGATGACCTGAAGGTGGTGGCGTATGTTCACCGGGATCGTTGAGGAGCGCGGCGAGGTCCGCGCGATGAGCGCCCGCCGGCTCGTGGTCGGTTGCCGAACCGTCGCGTCCGACGCCGCGGTGGGCGATTCGATAGCCGTGAACGGCGCTTGCCTCACCGTGATCGACCGCGCTGAGGACTGGCTCGCGTTCGACCTTTCCGAGGAGACCGTCGCCCGCACGAGCCTTTCGCGCCTGCGAGATGGTCACCCAGTGAACCTGGAACGACCGCTCACGCTTTCGACTCGACTCGGCGGCCACCTCGTGCAGGGCCATGTCGATGGCGTAGGGGTCGTGAGCGGGTTCGCCCGCGACGAGACGATCGGCGCGACCCTCACCGTTAGGCCGCCTGCTGAGCTGCTTCGCTACATCGTGGAGAAGGGCTCGGTCGCGGTGGACGGCGTGAGCCTCACCGTGGCCTCGCTCGCTGACGGCGCTTTCAGCGTGGCCCTGATCCCGCACACCCTAGCGGCAACCACACTGGGGGAGACCCGGCCCGAGGACCTGGTCAACCTGGAAGTGGACGTGATCGCGAGATACGTGGAAACCCTGATGGATGGGAGACGAGCATGAGCGAGACGCAGGTGGTGGACCGGTCGGTGTTCTCCACGATCGATGAGGCGCTCGAGGACGCTCGCGCCGGCAAGATGTTGATCGTGGTGGACGACGCCGATCGGGAGAACGAGGGCGACTTCGTGATGGCCGCCGAGAAGGTCACGCCCGAGGCGGTCAACTTCATGGTGACGCATGGTCGGGGCATCGTGTGCATGCCGGTCACCGCGCAGCGGCTCGACGAGTTGCGCATCCCGCTCATGGTCTCGAAGAACAGCGAAAGCCACGGAACCGCGTTCGCCGTCTCGATCGACGTTCGGGGTAGGACGACGACCGGAACGAGCGCGTTCGACCGGGCCGCCACCGTGAAAGCGATCACGGAGGCCGGAACGACCCCCGAAGACATCCATATGCCGGGACACGTTTTCCCGCTGATGGCTCAGGAGGGAGGCGTGCTG
>JBGPKY010000227.1:0-4129 GCA_041486205.1 Actinomycetota bacterium | reverse complement strand
GTCGGGATCGCGGAGGTGTGCCAGGAGCGAGGCCTGTGGATGCACGTGGACGCGGCCTACGGCGGCGGAGCTCTATGCGCGCCTTCGGCTCGGCCGTTGTTCGACGGGATCGAGCACGCCGACTCGTTCATCGTGGATCCGCACAAATGGCTGTTCGCACCCTACGACTGCTGCGCGCTGCTCTTCCGTGACCCCACCGTCGCCGAGAGGACCTTCACGCAGGAGGCCGAGTACCTCGAGGACGTGAACGAATGGGAGAAAGACGAGTGGAGTCCCGCCCACTACGCGCACCATCTCTCGCGCCGCGTTCGCGGCCTTCCGCTCTGGTTCTCGCTCGCGACGTACGGGACCGATGCTTACCGCGACTCGATCGAGGGGGTCTTGGCGCTCACACGCGAGGTCGCCGAGGAGATCCGGCACCGCGACGAGCTCGATCTGATACTGGAGCCCGACCTCTCGGTCGTGCTGTTCCGCCGCCACGGATGGTCGGGCGAGGACTACGTCGCGTCCTGTCGGCGGCTGCTCGAAGAGCAGGTCGGGTTCGTCATGCCGACGTCGTGGGAGGACGAGAAGGTGATGAGGCTCTGCTTCGTCAACCCACGTACGACCATGGACCACGTGCGGCCAATCCTCGACGCGATGGCATGAGCTCCGGTTTCCGCGCCGCGTTGATAGATCTGTGGGACACGCTGGCCTACGCCGGCTGGGGCCGCCAGCTCGCAAGTCTGGAGGAGCAGGCGGGAGTGCCCGCAGCAAGGATCCGGCAAGCGTTCGAGAAGACGCGGCCGGCGCGAAGCATCGGAGCCTTCGCCGACGCCGAGGAGGACCTCGCCGCGGTGCTGGCCGCGGCCGGCCTCGATCCGTCTGCCGAGACCCTCGCCCAGCTCGTGGCGATGGAAGCGGCCTTCCTGGCCGAGAACGCGAAGCTTTTCGAGGACGCGCTCCCCGTCCTCCGGAGGCTGCGATCGCAGGGCATCCGCACGGCGGTGGTCAGCAACTGCTCACACTCGACCGGGCCGGTCGTGGACAGGTTCGGACTGGATGAGGAGGTCGACGCCGTCGTGCTCTCCTTCGAGGTCGGAGCGGCCAAGCCCGACCCGGCGATCTACCTGGCGGCGCTCGAGAGGCTCGGAGCGCTGCCGGCGGAGGCGGTGTTCGTCGATGATCAGGACGAGTACTGCGCCGGAGCAGAGGCTGTGGGCATGCGGGCGTTGATGCTCCGACGCGACGACCCCGGCGACGGCCCGATCGAAGGCTTCCCCAACGGCTCTCGGTCCTTCGAGGTTATCCGGAGCCTCGAGGAGCTGTTGGACTAGCCCCGCTCCTCGGTCAGCTCTCGGCCGATCTCACCGAGCCGGGCGATCCGAGCCTCCGTCGGAGGGTGGGTCGAGAACAGGTTGGCGAACCCCTGTCGCGAGTTGCGCCCACCGAAAGGGTTGACGATGAACAGGTGCGCCTGCGCGGGCGAGACCGTGGCCGGAACGGGGACCTGCTTCGCCGTCTGCTCGAGCTTGCGCAGGGCGCTCGCGAGCGCCTCGGGGTCCCGAGCGAGCAACGCGCCCGATTCGTCGGCCTGGTACTCGCGCGAGCGCGAGACGGCCATCTGGATGATCGCGGCCGCGAGCGGCGCCAGGATCCACGCGAACAACGCACCGAAAGCGCCGAGCGGGTTGTTGCGGTCGTTGCCTCCGCCGAAGAACAGAGCGAAACGCGCCAGGAAGGTGATGCTCATCCCGATGCCCGACGCGATCGAGGAGATCAGGATGTCGTGGTTGGCGACGTGAGAGAGCTCGTGGGCGAGCACGCCGCGGAGCTCGCGCTCGTCGAGGATCTGCAGTATCCCCTTGGTCACGGAAACGGCCGCGTGGCTCGGGTTGCGGCCGGTCGCGAAGGCATTCGGCTGCGCCATGTCCGAGACGTAGATACTCGGCATCGGCATGTGGTTCAGGCCCGCCAGCTCGCGGACGATCGCGTAGAGGCGCGGGTACTCCTGCTCGGTCGCCGGCTGCGAGCGGGTCGTTCTGATCGCGATCTGGGCCGAGAACCAGTACATCGAGAAGTTGAAGACGAGGGCGATGGCAAGAGCGATGACCATCCCGCCGGTGCCCCAGATGGATCCCACGAGCACGAACGCCCCACCGAGCGCCGCGATGAGGACCCAAGTCTTCACCCTGTTGATGCCGATCATCGTTCGATCACCCCTTCTGGGAGGCCATTCGCCGAGAGGCGTTGGGCGGTTCTACTGCCCGACCAGCGTGGACAGCGGAGGGAAGTGCGCGAACAGCTCGGGGTAGACGCCGATCGCCAGCACAGCGATCGTGGCGAGGACCACGACGCCCGTGACCAGGACGGGTGATGCCAGCGGCAACTCGTCCTCGGAGGGTTCGAAGATCATCGCTCGGGGCACGGCCAGGTAGTACCAGATGCTGGCGACCGAGTTCGCGAGCATGACGACGGCGAGCGTGGTGCCGATGCCGCCCCTGTCGATCGCCGCCTTGAACACGATGAACTTGGCCCAGAACCCGCCCATCGGTGGGATGCCGGCGAGCGAGAGCATGAACGCCGTCATCGCCACTGCGATCACGGGCGCGCGCTTCGCGAGCCCCGCGAAGTCCGCGATCAGCAAGCCGGCCGACTCGCGGGTCATGGCGACGACGACGGAGAACGCGCCGAGGTTCATCACCGCGTAGATGAGGATGTAGGTGACGGAGGCTGCGAACGCGGCTTCGTTCACCGACCTGTCGGCCGAGACCAAGGCGAACGGCAGCAGCATGTACCCGGCCTGTGCGATGCTCGAGTACGCGAGCAGCCGAACCACCTGCTGCTGCTGGAGCGCGACCAGGTTCCCGATCGTCATCGTGGCGATCGACAGCGCCGCGAAGATCGGCGTCCAGAACTCGTGCTGGTTCGGGAAGGCCACGAACATCAGCTGGAGCAGGCCGGCGAATCCGGCCGCCTTCGAGGCGGTAGCAAGGAACGCAGCCACCGGCGTCGGCGCTCCCTCGTAGGTGTCCGGCGCCCAGAACTGGAACGGCACCGCGGATACCTTGAATGCGAACCCGGCCACGACGAACAGGATCGCGGCGTCGACCAGCGTCTCCCGTCCCGGTGGAAGGGTTCCGGCCAGCGTGTGCCCGATCGCCGTGAGGCTCGTCGAGCCGGTCGCGCCGTAGATCAAGCTCATCCCGTAGAGCATCACGGCCGAGGAAAGCACCCCGATCAGGAAGAACTTCAGACCGGCTTCGTTCGAACGCACGTCGCCCTTGCGGAACGCCGCCAGCAGGAACCCCGGCGCCGACACCAGCTCGAGCGAGATGAACAGCATCAGCAGGTCGCGCGAGGATGGCATCAGCACGCAACCGAGGAACGACGTCAGCAACAGGAAGTAGTACTCGCCCTGGTAGTAGCGCCCCTCGCGGAAGTACCGGAGCGAGATGAGCAGCACGATCACAGCGACCGATTCGAAGAAGATCTTGAACAGCAACGCGAAGTCGTCGATCACGAACATCCCGCCGAACGTGACGCGGTGCTCGCCGAGCAGCGTGAGCTGCGCGATCAGCGTGGCGAGGACGCCGAGCAGCGCGAGGGGCATCGCTAGCCACTTCCGCTTCGGCCCGATGAGGGCGTCGACCACCAGGACGAGAACGATCGTTCCGGACAGGATCAGCTCCGGCAGGATCGCGTGGTAGTCGATGATCTGGTTCATCCACTACCCGCCGAAGAGGTGCATCAGGCTAGAGACGGCCTCGTTCGAGACGCCGAAGATGAGCCGGGGGAACACGCCGAGGGCGACGATCGCGACCAGCAAGGGTGCCCACGACATCCACTCCACGGCGACGACGTCGGGGAAGACCGCTTCCTTCCACTTCTCCGGCAGCACGCCCATGTTCACGCGCTGGAGCATCCACAGGAAGTAGCCGGCGGTCAGGATCGTGCCGATGCCTCCCGCTACCATGAACCCGCGGAACAGGCCGGTGTTCAGGCCGGCCCCGGGCTTGAACGCCGACAGCAGCGCCATCACCTCGCCCCAGAAACCGGCGAGGCCCGGGAGCCCGAGCGAGGCGATCGCGACGAACGCGAACACGCCACCCAGGTACGGGAGCTTCTGCATCATGCCGCCGCCGATCTC
>JBGPKY010000226.1:0-4141 GCA_041486205.1 Actinomycetota bacterium | reverse complement strand
GTTCTCGTTCCTCATGGGGAGCTTGACGTGGGGAGACGTGACTCCTCCCACTTCCGACGCGGGCGGATGGGCGACCGAATGGGCGGAGATCCCCGGCTGCTCGTCGCTCTCTCTCGCGTCGACTATCCTCGAATCCGAAGCCGCGGGGTGCGACATCAGCCTCACCAACCTCCCGCTCGCGCACGTGGGCGACATCACGGACCCGACTAAGACCGTCTTCACGAGCCTCACCGTTCGCGATGCGAACGTCCCGGGGAGCTTCCTCGCCGACATCAATGTGTCGGACATCCCGGCGCCCGGGAGCGTCGTGAACTGCACCGATCCCGACGTCGACTGCAGCACCGAGTCGGGCCAGACGCTCGGCGACATCGCGGCCCTGGACGACGGGAGCCACGGGAACCCGTGGGCAACCGACGGGAGCGGTGCCGCCACCGGCTCGTTCGCCGACCTCGGCTCGGCGATCTCGGGCAACACGCTCTCGGACGTCGTGAGCGCCTTCATCGACCCGACGTGGCTGCCCTGGGAGGACCTCCCGCTCGCCCAGGCAGGCTTCGAGCGGATGGGTCCGGACGTCGTCAACTTCGTCAGCTACGACCTCCATTTCGAGGTCGGGTGCGCAGACTCAGCCGGCCTCACCGCGAGCCTCACGCCTCCGCCGGGCTTCCTGTACAGGCCTGATTCGTCGCTCCTCTCCGCCAGCAACATGGAGAGCTCGGCCGACCCAGGGCAGCCCGACCAGACCACGAACCCAGGCAGGCTCACGTGGGACCTCTCGGAGTTCGCGTGCTCGGACACCCCCGACCAGACCGTCCAGTACGACCTGACGTTCGATGCGATGCCCGGCTTCACGGTTGGGACATTCAGGTCGAGCGCCTTCTTGTCCACCGACAACCTTGACGGGGTCGGCGTGGATCAGACCGACCCCGTCAACGTCGCGAGCGCCTTCACGAACAACGGGACGCCGGGGAGCGCCACGCCTGTCGGAACCAACACGATGATCCTCGGGAACATCTCGGGGCCGGGAGAGGTCCACGACTTCTCCTTCGACGTGCAGCCGGGTCAACAGGTCCAGGTCTCGCTCAGCCACCTCGGCTACGACTCGGACCTCGTGCTCTACGCGCCCGACGGCGCGCAGCAGCAGACACCCCTGCGCGCTCCGGCCGATGTGCGCACGGTTCCCTTCGGAACCGATCCGCTCGCGGACCCCTCCGGGAGCTCGGGACCGCTGCCGCCGGCGGCGCTCCAAGACGTCCCGTTCGCGGCAGGCAAGACCGTCGCGGGCATCTCCGCCTTCCGGAGCACCGACTCGGAGTTCCTCAGCACGACCGCGGTCGCGGGGATCGGAGCGAGCCCGAACACGTACATCGCGCAGGTCTCATCCGGCAACGGCGGGTTCGGAGCCGGGCCGTTCGTGCTGATCATCCGGACAGCGGACGCGGCGTCGCTGCCGGCGTGTCCCGCGCGTGTGTTCCCGTACACGGGGCAGGCCTCGACGCTACCGACCCCGACGCTACCCAGCGTCGGGGCTGCGGTCAACAGCCTGTTCCTCGTCGACACGAAGCGCCTCCACGATGCCTTCGGGGACGCCGCCGCGAACACCATCCTCACGAAGCTCAATAACCTGGTGATCGCCGCGAGCACGACGCCCGCGATGGGCGTGAACGCCGCCGTGGTGAAGATCGACGCCTCGAGCCAGACGAACTCCGACTTCGCGGCGCTCGACGCGAGCCCCTGCTCGCCGCAGTTGAACAACGCCGTCGTGAGAGACATCAATGACGTCATCGACGGCCTCAAGACGCCGGCGAACAACAACCTCGCGAACCTGAAGAACATCGTGATCGTCGGCGACGACGCCATCATCCCGCACGCCCGAATCCAGGATCAGACCGCCGACGGGAACGAGGCGGGTTTCGCGGGCGACACGATCTTCGGCGGCAACAGCAACGAGCTGACCGGGGCGTTCGGGAACGGCTTCTTCCTGTCGGATACGCCGTACGCTTCGCTCGCACCGCTGTCGGTGCTCGGGCAAGTCCTGTATCTGCCGCAGGTCGCCTTCGGACGGCTGGGAGGAGACGCTCCGACCATCCAGGCCGAGTTCGATCAGTTCGTCTCGTCCACCGGCATGGCCGACCCACGGACGCTCAGCACTGCGCCGAAGACCGCCGTCGAGACCGACTACGACTTCTTCACCGACGGCGGGCAGCAGCAAGCGAACAACCTCGCGGCGAACGGCGACACGGTCGCCCGCTTGACGGGCCCGTGGACGAGCGTCGGTTTCAAGGGCGCGGTGCTCGGGGCGACGCCGCCAGCCATCATCGCGGCGAACGCGCACTACGACGAGTACCGGATGCTCCCCGGCAACGGCAACATGAGCAGCATCGTGACCAGCGCGGACGTCGGGACGCTCGGCTCGCAGGCGCTCCGATTGCGAGTGTTCCTCTCCATCGGCTGCCACGCGGCGCTGGACTTCCCCGATGTGATCGGCGGCAGCTCGCCGACGAGCGGCGAGCAGGCGCGGCTCTACGACTGGGAGCAGGCGTATCAGCAGAAGGGCACCGCCGTCATGATCGGCAACCTCGGCTACGGCATCGGCGACACCTCGACGGTCGGGTTCGACGAGCAGTTGCTCGCGAGCCTCACGAAGAACTTCGACGGTACGAGGTCGGTCGGCCAGGCGCTGGTGGACGCGGAGAACTCCTACTTCTCGGGGATGGCGTCCTTCAGCCCGTACGACCTGAAGGTCTTGCAGGAGAACGCGCTCTGGGGACTGCCGATGTACCGCGTGCCGCCGGCTTCGGGCGGCGGCAGCGTGAACGTCGCCGCATCGGTGGCGCTCGTGGGCGCTCCGCTATCGACCGACCCGATCTCCGGCCTGGATTCCACGACGATCGCCGTGAACCCGACGTTCACGAAGGTTCCTGCGCCCGGCGGAACGGCCTACTTCAACGGACCGGACGGTACGCAGAACACCAACCCGTACCCGATCGTCCCCAAGGTGATCCGGTCGCTCCCGCTCATCACCGGCGAGGTCGCACATGGCGCGGTTCCGGTGTCGGTGACCCAGACCTCCGTCGTCATCGGCGGCGCGTTCGCAGCCAACGGATATGCGTTCACGAACAGCACTATCAGCGGCGTCGATCCGGCGACGGCGGCCCACACGGTCTTCCCGACCACCCGGGCGAACATCGCCACGTACTACGGACCGGACGGAGCTGCCCATCAGACGCTGGTCGTCCTCCCAGGGCAGTTCCGGTCCGCGCCATCTGGCAACCCGGCGTTCGGCACGTTCATCGAGGACACGACAGCGAACTACCTGGTGACCTACTCGGCGAACACGACCGACTTCGTCGGCCCTTCGATCACGCAGGTGCAGGCGTTCCAGGTCGGCTCGAACACCGCGTTCGTCGTTCACGCGAACGACAACACGCCGTCCACGGACACGGCCAAGCGAGTGTTGGCGCTCGTGCGCTTGACAGACAACTCGATCGTCCGCGTGGAACTCGCGAACGCGGTCGGCGACCTGTGGACGGGGAGTATCTCCGGGACGAACGTGGCCGAGCTGGTCGTCTACGCGCTCGACGGCAACGGGAACGCGTCCAGCGCAACGAACGCGGGACCGGGGTACATCACCTCCCCGCCGCCGACAGCCCCCTCCGGCGCGGATACCACCGGCCCCTCGATCTTCATCAACGTCCCCGGGAACCCTCCAGCGGCGACGTACCTGCTGAACCAGGTCGTGAAGTCCGACTTCTTCTGCTTCGACGCGGGGTCGGGCGTGGCGAGCTGCACGGGGCCTGCGAACGTGAACACGTCCTCGGTCAACAACCCCGCGACGCACCAGACGTTCACGGTGAACGCCTCGGACAACGCCAGCAACACGAGCACACGGTCGAACAACTACGACGTGCGGTACGCGTTCTCCGGGTTCTCCCAGCCCGTCAACAACTCCGGTTCGAGCGCGCCGATCAACACCGCGAAGGCCGGGCAGGCGATCCCTGTGAAATGGCTCCTCACGGACGCGAACGGCGCAGGGGTGGCCGACACGAGCAGCTTCGCGAGCCTCATCTCGACGAACAGCGGCGGCGCGTGCGCAGGGTCACCGACCGACGCGATCGAGACCTACTCCTCCGGGTCATCGGGG
>JBGPKY010000225.1:0-4165 GCA_041486205.1 Actinomycetota bacterium | reverse complement strand
GTTCTCGGAGCAATACCCGGAGGTTCGTCATATGTCGACGACGGCGGTGACGCTGGTGTTCGCCGTCGCGCCGACCACCTCGCAGTACCGCTGCGTTGTCATGTGCCTCCACGGTTAGGCATCCATGCCCCGCTATTTCAAGTCGGCCCTCGATATGGGCTCCCAGCTCATCCAAAGCCTCCTCGACCCCGCCGCCGCCACCGACGCCGTCACCAAGCGATACGCCGACGGCGTCGACATCCCGAGCGGCTTCTCCTACCAAAACATTCCGCTCCTCCACATCGGCCAAACCGCGCGCACCACCGTCAACGGCGGCATCGCTCTCTCCGCGCTCTGGCTCCCGAAGGGTTTCGTCGTTTCCAAGCTGGCCGTCATGGTCGTTGGTGCCGCGACCAACCCGACCCACCAATGGCTCACCTTTCACGATTCGTCGCGCGTCATGCTCGCCGTCACCGCCGATGGCACCAGCGCCGCGATAGGAGCCAACGCGCTCTACTCGAAGAACGTCGCCACCATCGCGAGCGGCGCCTCCGCGACTTACACCACCACCGCCGCCGGCCGCTTCTACGTTGGATGTTGTTTCACCACCTCGACGACCCAACCCACCGTCCTCGCCACCCTCGGCAACTCCTCGCAACTGAACACCCTCGCCGACCTCGCATGGTGCGGCGGAGCGAGCACCACCGGCCAGACCACCCCGCCCGCCTTCCCGTTCACCGCCGGCGCGCCCACCGCCATCTCCGGCATCCCCTGGGTCGCGGTCGGCTAGAGCATCAGGAAGAGGAGACCATGGCGCAAACAATCGGTCGCGGTGGCACTATCACCCTCGATGCCTTCTGCAGGGACGGCACGAACGCGCTCGTCGACCCGACCACACCGCAGGTCTCCATCATCGACGCTGAAGGCTCGACCGTTGTGTCGCTCGCGATCCCGACTCGCGTCGGTCTCGGCCACTTCCAGTACGAATACGCGGTCGCCGCTGATGCGCTGCTCGGCGCCTGGGCCGCACGCTGGTTCGGGATCGTCAACGGTGGCGGCGTCGAAGACGAGGACGGCTTCACCGTCGTACCCGCCGGCTCGATCAGCGGCGGTGGCAGCAGCCCCGCGCTGCTCGCGAGTGTCGAGGACTTCGCGGTGTTCCTCGACCTTCCGGCCGGGGCGATCAATGAGGCGAAAGCGACCGAGATGCTCGAAGGCGCGTCCGATCTCGTGCGCGACGAGATCGGCCAAAGCCTCGACTACATCGCCGACGACGTCTGGATCGCACGACCGAACGGCGGGCTGCTGCTCCTCCTCCCGCAGCTCCCGGTCATCGACGTCACCCTCGTCGAAGAACGCCACGATCCCGCCGACGGCTACGCGACGCTCACCGCGGATGTCGACTACGAGGTCGACCTGTTCGACGGGACGATCCACCGCCGCGGCCGCCACGTCTTCTCGACCGGCTCCGGCCTGACCGGCAGGCAGAACGGCTGGCCCGGATCGGTCTTCCCCCGCCACGCCGGCGGGCTCGTGCGCGTCACGTACAGTCACGGCTTCGCGATCGGGCCCGACGTCCCCGACGGCGTCGAGCCGCTGCCCGGCTCGATCGCGACCGTCGCGAAACGAGTTGCGGCCCGCGGGTACGAGAACCCCGAAGCGGTCGCGCAAGACACCGTCGGGAAGGTCACCACCAGCTACGGCGCGGCGCCGGGCCTGTACCTCTCGGCCGGTGACAAGGCATCGCTCGCACGGTTGCGGCCCGGCGGTAGCGGCGGTTCGCATTGACCCGCCGCGCGTCGTTCCCTGATCTCGTCACTGTCCGTCGCCGCGTCCCGGGCACCGCCGACGCACGCAACAACCAGACCTTCACGGACGAAGACACCGCCAACGTGCCCGCACGCGTCGATACCAGCGGCGAGACCGAAGACATCATCGACCGCGACCGCGCCACCGAAACGCTCGAAGTGATCCTCCCCGCCACCTGGATCGGCGACTCGATGGCCCTCACCGCGATCGACGCGCTCGTGATCGACGGCAACGTCTACGAGCTCATCGGCAACGGCGACGTCGGCACCGACCATGCTGGCCGTGCGCAGAACGTCACGATCACGTGCCGGAGGATCCTCGGATGATCACCGACTTCATCCCCAACCCAGACTTCCTGGTCAGTCCCGCCGCCCGCGCCGCGGTCGAACCGCTCGGCCAGGAAGTGATCGACCTGGCTGAGAAGCTCGCGCCGTACCGGCTCGGCTACCTCGAAAAATCGATCTCCGGTGAGTGGGTCGAGGAGGGCGGGAAGCAGGTCTTTCGGGTCACAGCGACGGACTTCAAGGGCGACTGGCAGGAGTTCGGTACCGAGAACCAGGCTGCGCAGCCGTTCCTCGGGCCGGCCGCGATGCAGATCGTCGGGAACCTCCATTGACCCTCGACGTGGAGACCGAGCTCGTCGCCCGGCTCGTGACCGACTCCGTTCTCGACGGGCACATCTCGACGTTGCTTCCTGACGACTTCGAGACCTTGCTCCCCTACGGGACGCTCCGACGCGCGCCCGGCAGCCGCTTCGAGGACATCAACACCCGCCGGCTCGAGATCGTGCGCCTGCAGATCGATTCCTACGCCGATGACGGGACCGCCGCGTTCGCCGCGATCGCTGAGCTCCTCGATGCGATCTCGGCGATCGAGGGTGAGGAGCTCGACACGATCTTCGTCACCGCGGTCGAGATCCCGCAGTCGCCGCAATGGTCCCCTGACCCGGACAGCGCACGGCCTCACTACCTGGCCCACGTGCTCGTGTACGCCCACCCGGCTGCCTGATCGCCACAACCGGGCGTCGGGTCCGTCTACGCCCTCCTGACGGCCGCTAGCGTCACGATCAGAAGCAGCGCTCGTCGACCATGAGCGACACGGGTAGCAAAAGGGGCCAGCAATGGCGAAAGACACCGCAGACATCGTCGTCGGAGCGAATGGATCGATCCTCGTCTCTCCGGTCGACACGGCGCTCCCGGCGTCGATCTCGGCCGAGTTCCCCGCCGGATGGGTCGATCTCGGCTTCTCCGACGAGAACGGCGCCAAGGTCACCGACACGAAGACGATCACCGACATCCCGGTCTGGCAGCTGTTCTACCCGGCCCGCAAGATCGTCGCTTCGCGGGACATGACCCTCGACTTCGCGCTCCGCCAGTTCGACGCCGAAACCGTCGTTCTCGGCTTCGGTGGCGGCGAAGTGTTCGAAGACGCGACCGGCGAATACCACTACGAGCCGCCGTCGCCGGAGTTCATCGACGAACGCGCCATGGCCGTCGAGTGGGCCGACGGGTCGAAGAACTACCGGTTCATCGTGAAGCGCGGTCTCGTCACCTCGAACACGGCGACCGAGATCGTGCGCACGAAGGCGTCGGACATCCCGATCACGTTCGGGATCATCGGCGAAGACGGCGTCGTGCCCTGGATCTTCCAGACCGACGACCCGTCGTTCGCTGACCTCGTCGGTTCGTAACCAGGTCGGCCCGGCGTCGGCAGTCCCGCGGTCCGCGTTCCCTACGCCCGTCCGTAGACCCGCCGCACGCCGGGCCGAAGCATCCCCAGAGTGAGAAAGGCCCGCCCATGGCAGAAAGAGCAACAGTCCCGCATCCCACCGCCGAGGACATCCGCCCCACGTTGAACCTCGACTCGAAACGTGCTGCTCGAGCGAAGGCGAAGAAGAAGGGCCCGGTCGTCACGTTCGGCGGGAAACGCTACGAGCTGCCGCCGGCGTTGCCGCTCGAAGCGGTACGCATCATCGGGAGCCTCACCGCCGGCAGCATGACCGCGCTCGACGATCTGCTCGCGTGGGCGCTCGGCGACCAACGCCCCCGCGAGGACGTCAAGGACGAGAAGGGCAAAGTCGTCGACACGAAGATCGTCGGTCCCGACCCGCGTTTCGAGGGTCTCGATCTTGACGACGCGAAGGACCTCTTCGACTTCATCGCCGAGGAGTACGGCATCGAGCTGGGAAACTCGCAAGCCTCGACCGACTCCTAGACGACCATTTCGAGGCCGTCGAGGCCGACTTCCTCCGCTACTACCAGATCGATCTCCCTCGAGCGCTGTGGGGCGCAGGAGATCCTCGCTGCGACGACGCACGGAAGCTCCTGGCGCTCATCGCGCAGCTACCACCCGACTCGGCGACCGTGCGCGCATGCAC
>JBGPKY010000224.1:0-4166 GCA_041486205.1 Actinomycetota bacterium | reverse complement strand
GGGTCGCCGGCGATCGACGCGGGAGCCTACCTGCCCGCGGCAGGAAACGTCGACGCGGTCGGTTCGCCCCGAGCGGCAGCCGGGGTGATCGACCTCGGGGCGTTCGAGCGCCCCGTTCCCGCTCCGTCTCCGACGCCATCCCTGTCGGGCTCGATCACGTTCGTGAGCGACATGAAGTTAGTCCCCGTGTCGAATGGGTGGGGGCCCGTGGAGATCGATACGAGCAACGGGGAGAAGAAGCTCGGCGATGGGCACACGATCACGATCGGCGGCAAGACCTTCGCGAAGGGACTCGGTGCTCATGCTCCGTCGGTCATAGAGGTGATCCTCGGCGGCCGGTGTTCCGCGTTCGAGGCCGACGTCGGAGTGGACGATGAGGTGGGAGACGCCGGTTCGGTCCAGTTCCAGGTGTGGGGCGACGGGAAGAAGCTCTACGACAGCGGTGTGGTGAGAGGCACCCAGGGTCCGAGCGGCGCATACGCGAACGTGACCGGTGTTCAGACGATGAAACTGGTGGTGTTAGATGGCGGCGACGGGGTCGACAACGACCACGCGGATTGGGCGAACGCGCGAGTGGCGTGTGGTTGACTGGCCGATGCAGGAGGGACAGGCGCAGCACCCGCGTTTACGGCCCCATCCCTGGGACCGTCCAGCATGCGTTGTCGAGTGCCGTGCGAGTGTGCGGCGTGTCGTTCGCGAGAAGCGCGATGGCGCGGTTACGAACATGCACGACCGACGGCGAGTGCGCCAGCATGTGAACCTGGTGCCAGAAATCAACCATGTGGTGGTTTATGCCGTCGATCTCCCACTGCGTGCAGTGGTGCACGGTGTATGAGTTCGACGATGCCGACGCCGGCAGCGCGAACGCCAGCATCAAGGCGATGGTGAGGGCGGCGATGAGCCGCTTCAGGTACTTCGTTCCTTTCCTCATGCCGTCCTCTGTTCTCTATCGTGGGTCGTAGGGGATCTGACCCTCTGTTAGCTCAGATGGCGAAACCACAGACGGATCTGTGAGCCGCCTGCGCAGGATGCAGCCATGCTTCGGTTCAAGGTATCGGCGCAGAACCGCCGGAGCTGAACATGCGCGTAACGCGCCCCACGTCGCGCGGAGTGTGCTCTCGAGACGGGGGAGGGGGTCCGGGGTTCGATTCCCCGCTCCAGCTCCACAGAGAACGCCTCGGACTGTTCCATTGACCGGTCGAGCCGCAGCGGTCTACCGTCGCGCACATGTGCGCTTCGGAAGGCACCGATGACCGCATCTGACGATCCCTGCAGTCAGGACCCGCCCGCTCTCGCCGGATCGGCCACGCCGAGACTGTCTCGCCGGCGCTTCCTCGGTTCGGCCGGGGTGAGCGCGGGCGCCCTCGCTCTCTCGTCGGCGCTTTCCGCCTGCGACCTGCTCACTCGAAGGACCCAGCACTCGGCCGTCGTCACCTGGGTCGAGTGGTGGAGCGAGCAGGAGCAGAAGGGCATCCTGGACTTCGCCAACTGGCCCTACTACATCGACAGGACCCGCGAGAACACCCATCCTTCGCTCTCGCGCTTCACCCAGGAGACGGGGATCCGGGTTAACTACTACCGGCCGATCAACGACGACGCCCGATTCCTCGACGAGATCCGCCCGGCCCTGGAGGCCGGGAAGCCCATCGGCTACGACATCATCGTCATCACCAACGGCCCTCAGCTATCGGAGCTGATCGAGCGGGATTGGCTGACCCCGTTGGACCACGTACGTCTGGAGCAGTTCGGGAAGTACGCGAGCCCCCTCGTGACGGACCCCTCGTGGGACCCTGGCAACCGCTACACGGTGGCCTGGCAATCGGGCCTGACCGGGATCGGATACCGGCCTGAGGCGGTGAAGGCTCTCGGCCGCCCACCGAATAGCGTCCGAGATCTGTGGGACCCGGCTCTGGCGGGAAGGGTCGGCATGTTCGAGGACCTGATGGACCTCGGAAGCTTCGGCCTGCTCGCGCAGGGGGTCGATCCCCAGACCTCCTCCGAGCTGGACTGGCGCCAGGCGGCCACCTTGCTGCGGCAGCAGCAGCTCGACGGCCTCGTTCGCCAGTACTACGACCAGAGCTACATCCAAGCGCTCCAGCGCGGCGACACGTGGATCTCGCAGGCGTGGTCCGGCGACATCTTCCAGGCCAAGCTGCTCGGCCACCTGGAGCTGGAGTTCGTCGTGCCCGACGAGGGCGCGATGCTCTGGACGGACAACATGATGATCCCCCGGGGCGCGGCCCACCCCGTCGATGCGATGACGTACATCGACTTCGTCTACCGACCCGACATCGCCGCGATGATCGCCGACTGGGTCGGGTTCATGTCCCCCGTGCCCTTGGCGCAGTCGATCATCCTTCACAGGTACGGGGACCAGGCGCTCGCCGAGAGCCCGCTGGCGTTCCCCGGCCCCGATCTGATCGGAGAGCGTAAGACCGTCTCCTTCATCGACACCAACGGACTGGTGCGCCACACGAGCGTCTTCCGCAACTCGCCCTTCAAGGACTACTACGTGTTCGCCGACCTCTTCGAGCGCCAGGCTTGGCAGCGAACGTTCGGGCCCCTCGTCACTCCCTAGCCGAGCCTCCTCGTCCCAGACTCATCGCGTGGCAAGACCACGGACCGGTAACGGTTGCTGATGGGACTCTGCGTGCTTGCCTACCAGCGCGAACGCGCGAACGCGCGGACACGCCGGTCAGCGGGTAGGCTGGCCGTCCATGTTGAAGAGGGGGTCCGGGGTTCGTTGCCCGTTCCCGCTCCCGCTCCCTCTCCAGCTCTGATGATCCGGATCCTCATGTGAACGAGCTTCGCGTGGTCCACGCGTCCGGCACCCCTCGGGAACGAGGGTGTTCGGTCGGCGCCGGCTTCCCCGAGGAGATCGGGCGCTCGGTGGAGTTCTACCGCCGCTACTTCGGACGCCGCGACGTAGATCATCGACGGCTCCACGAGTTGCTCGCTCCGTTCCTTGCAGCCGCGGAAGACGCGCTTCCTGATTCCGTAGAGGTCCTTCGCGGGATGGCGGAAGCGGCGGACGTGCCGTTCGACTGGCTCTTTGCGGCCAACACCTTCGAGGAGATCGACCCGCTGGTGGAGGCCCGCCGCATCGAACGGTGCACGGCGTTCGTGATCACCGGTCCGGGAACGACGATCCTCGCCCACAACGAACAGTGGCTGGCGGGCGACGCGGGCTGCGCCGGCATCGTGGTCGATCGTCCGGAGGACGACACCGCGGTCGTCTCGCCGACGGTCGCGTCGTGGCTCCCGGCCGTGGGATCGAACGAACGCGGCCACGCGCAGGCGGTCATGTCACTCGAGGCCTCCGACGACGGCGTGGGGATCCCGCGGGTGCTCGTCTCGCGGCACGCGCTCGGTGCGACCGACCGGGAGGACGCGATCCGGCGGGCGGCCATGCCCGGCCGGTCGGGCGGCTATGCCTACCTCTGCGCGGCGCCCGGCGCGAGCTTCCTGATCGAAACCTCAGCCGGCCGGCACGCCGTGCTCGAGTCCGTCTTCGGCCACACGAATCACTACCTCGATCCGGGCCTCGCAGCTTTGGCCGAGTCGCCGTCTCCGACGGCAACGGCGCGACAGGAGCGGCTGTCGGCGCTGCTCACCGAGCGCGGCCCGGAAACGGTCGACGACGCGAAGGAGATCCTCCGTGACCACCTCTCGCCGGCCAACCCCATCTGCGCGCACCCCGGCGAGGAGGGGGAGGAGGGCGACGCGATCGTGTTCTCGATGGTGTGCGATCTGGAGGCCGGCCGGATGTGGGTGGCCCCCGGAAACCCTTGCGAGACGCCCTTCGAGGAGTTCGACGTGCGCGAGCTGACCCGGGTCTGACACCGGCTTTTCCCAGGTCAAAGGTGCCGCCTCAGCCTGGTGCCGGGTAGACTTTCCCGCGCACCTGAGGCGGCGTAGCTCAGAGGTAGAGCAAGCGGCTCATAATCGCTGTGTCGGTGGTTCGAGTCCACCCGCCGCTACTACGCAGCACCAGGACCGAGACCGGCACCACCAGGAGGGACCCCATGGCGAAGAAGAAGTTCGAGCGGACCAAGCCGCACGTGAACATCGGCACGATCGGCCACATCGACCACGGCAAGACCACGCTGACCGCCGCCATCACCAAGGTGCTGGCCGAGAAGGGCTTGGCCGACTTCACCCCCTTC
>JBGPKY010000223.1:0-4187 GCA_041486205.1 Actinomycetota bacterium | reverse complement strand
GCGCATAGATGCTTGAAGCCGCGCGAGCCGCCCCGTCCGCAGGCGCGCGAGGTTCACGTCGGAGCTCACCATCGCAGTTCGTACTCGATCTCGTCCGTCATCGGCACGCCACTCTCACCGGTCCCACCGGCCGGAACGATCCACCGTTCACGACCTGGGCCTCGCCGCCCCACCTTTCGGTCATGAGCGCTCGGAACCAAGCCAAGTCGTCGAGGTCGAGGGACCCGATCGCGACCCTCACGTCGCGCGGCCGCGTCGGAGCACCCGCTTGACCGCTCCCTTCTCAGCGGGCGTCAACCCGAGAAGTAGGAACGCCGCGTAGTAGACGAGCCCTCCGATCACGCCGGTTCCGAACAGGTCTAGTCCCCATTTCGGTCCGCTCAGCGCGGCGTGCACACCCAGCATCGCCAGTGCTCCGATCGCCGCCGGCACCAGCAGTCGCGCGTAGAACTTGTCGTACGGCTGGATCTTCACGAACCGCCACACCAGAGCCAGTCGGAAAGCGTTCGAGAACACGAGCGTCGTTGCCTGCGCGATGGCCGCGCCCTTCGGCCCGAATCGCGGCACCAACAAGATCGCGAGCGTGAGGTCGAGTAAGAATGACGACGCGTACACGAGCAGATCCCAGGTCGTACGCCCGACCATGATGAGGATGAACCCCGCCGCGCCGACGCTCACGTTCACGATCTGGCCGATAAGCAGGATCCGAAGCCAGTTCGTCCCGCTCGAGTAGTCGGATCCGAACACTTTCAACACCGGCCCCGGCGCGATCAGGAACAGCAGCAACAGCGGAACCGTCCCGGCAAGCGTCCAGCGGGTGATCGACTTGAACAGCCCGTTCAGTCGCTCGCGCTCGCCGCGCTCATGCAGGTCGGCCACGAAAGGGCTGAACATGTAGGAGACCGCCGTCAGGAACAGCACGAGCGCCTGCGCGACACGCACGGCAGCCGCATACACGGACAGCGCGGGGTCGTTCGCGTCGAGGTAGTGCGAGAGCACGAACAGGTCTGTGTAGAACAAAGCCTGGGACAACAGCGCCGCCGGTGCTCGCGGCGCGCCGTAGCGGAGCAACGCGCGAGCCTCGTTCGGCTCGGGGGGCATCGGCGCTCCCAAACGCCCGGACTCCTTCCGCCAGAAGAACCAAGCGACCCCGGTGGCGAACACCCACGAGGCCGCGTACGCTCCCACGGTGACCGAGACGGTCTTCCCGAACATCGCCCACGCCGCGAGCGTGAACGCGATCCACGACAGCGACTGTCCGATCCAATACGCGTAGAGCGTGTGCACCATGATCTTCAGCCCGCGCGAACCGCCGAGATACACCTGAGCGAGCGCAACGAACACCAGCGCGACCGCGGCCGCGCGATAGGCGTTAGATGGGGCCTTCACGAACCGAGCGATCGGTCCGGCGAACGAGACGCCGAGCAACGCGATCACGATCGACATCGCCAGCGCGATCCGCACGGCGATACGAACGATCGCTCGCGAACGGGCGCCCTCGCCCTTCCCCACCTCGATCGCGACGCGGCGAACAGCCGCCATGTCCATCCCGAACCGAGTGGCGGCACCGGCGACGAAGGCGAGCTGCGTCGCGAGCGTCACCTGACCGAATGCGGCCGAGCCCTTGCCGAACGCTCGCGCGAGCAGGATGTTCATCGCGAAGCTCGCCACCACGAAGACGCCTAGCCCGATGATGTTCTGTCCGGTCCCGGACAGGATCGTCATGTGGTCGCTCGCTCCCCCACCGGTGCCGAGGAACGAGGCAGCCAAGCCCCGGGTCTGCTTCCCCTTGCTCACGAGCGCCAAGTATCCCTGACGGGAGGCGGGCTAGCCCGCGATCGATCCGCCGGCCGACCGCAGGACCCGCTCGATCAGGTCGGCGCCCTTCACGGCACCCGGCGATGCCTGCAGACGCGACGCGATCGCGCGCATGCGCACCCGAAGGTCTTCGTCCGCGAGCAGGCGGTCGACCGCGGCGACCAGCTCTTCGTCCGTCCACTCGTAGGAGCGGAGGCGGACGCCGAACCCCGTCTCGTCCACCCGCTGCGCGTTGTCGTACTGATCCCAGAAGAGGGGGTGCACGATCATAGGCAGCCCGAAGTGGAACCCTTCGCCGAGCGTGTTGTTCCCACCATGGGTGATCAACAGGTCGCACTGCGGGAGGATCGACGGCTGCGGGAGGAACCGATCGCCCCACATCCTCTCGCCCAGACGCATCTGTTCCTGAAGGGGTCCCATGCTCACGATGACGCGATGCTCGGTCTTGCCTAGGGCGTCGATCAAACGCTGCATCAGCCCGACGTCGTTGCACCCCAACGATCCCAGCGACAGATAGACGACCTTGCCATCCCCGGGCAGCTTCGCGTCCAAGTCGAACGGCTCCTCGCCGGTCCGGACCGTCGAGTCGAGCCTGTGCCACGTCGCATCGAGCGGCTGCGACCGCGGGTAGTCGACGTCGCCCGGATACAGGTACAGGTTCAACCACGGCGAGTCGTATTGGAACTCGCCGTCAGGGAGCGGCCGCGCCCCGACCGACACGTTGAACTCGGAGAGTTCCTGCATCAGCGGAGCGTGCAGCCGGCGGTACTCCGCGCGGAACTCGTCCCACCCGGTGCGATCGGCCGAAGGGTAACCGGAGAACACCGGCGGTAGGTCCCGGTCCTGCATCTCGAGCGGGTTCGCCGAGACCATCCGCACCCACGGCACGCCGGCGAGCGTCACGGACGGGTGCCCTGTCACGTTGTCTGAGACGACGACGTCCGGTCGCACTTCCTCCCAGATCGTCATCAACCGCTCGTGCGCGTACTTCGCGCCGGCGACGAGCTCCACCCAGAACGGCTTGGTCACGGTTTCGAGCTGCACGAGCGTCGGTTTCGCGAACTCCGGCGCGATCGCCTGAACGAACTCGGCCCAGCCCTCGCCGACGTCTTCCTCGTGCTCCGGTGGGGGCGTCATACGCATCAGCGCCTCCTCGAAGCCTCGCTTCTCCAACTCGCCCGCGAAGGACTCCTCGATCACGAACACCACGTGTATCCCCCGGTCGCGGAGCACGTTACACATGGCAACGAGGTTGTTCGTCGGCCCCCACGCTCCCGGCTCCGGGAAGACGGCGACCGTCGGCTGGCGCTGCATGGCCCGGATTATGTCTCCCGAAGGGCGAGAGGGCGAACCAAGCGGTAGCGTCACCAGCCATACGCGATCCGAAGGAGGCCGAGGTGTCCGATGAGACCGAAGCGCGCTACGAGCGCGGCCGCGCCAAGCTGCTCGAGGTACACGGGGAGAAGTCGCTCCGAACGATCGAATCTCTAGGCGACCTCGGGCGGGCCATCATCGGGTTCGCCTACGGGGAGGTCTATTCGCGCCCGGCGCTCTCGATCCGCGACCGGCAGATCGCCTCGGTCGCCGCGCTCGTCGCGCTCGGTCGTTCCTCGCAGCTCCCGGTGCATCTCCGCTCGTCCCTGAAGGCGGGCCTCACGCCCGACGAGCTCCGCGAGATCATCCTCCAAACCGCCACGCTGGCGGGGTTCCCGACGGCGATGAACGCGTACTCGACCCTGAAGACGATCCTCGCAGAGGGCGACGCCGGGGAGGCGTGAGTCGAACCGGCCCCGGCTCGAACCGTGGCGTACGATTCCTCGCGTGGCCACGAAGACCCGCCACCACAGGCACCGGCACCGACTGAGGGGTTTCGGGTACTTCTCGCGACTGGGTCCGGCGCTGGTCACCGGCGCCGCCGACGACGATCCCTCCGGTATCGGCACGTACTCGCAGGTCGGAGCCGCGTTCGGTTACGGGCTGCTGTGGATGGCGGTCGTCACGCTGCCGATGGCCGCTGCGGTGCAGGAGGCGGCGGGACGACTCGGCCTCACCACCGGTCAGGGACTCGCCACCTCGATCAAGCGCCGTTACCCCCGCTGGGTGCTCTACGCCGCGGTCGCGCTCGTAGCAACCGCGAACGTCTTCAACATCGGAGCCGACCTCGGGTCGATGGCGTCCTCGATCCGGCTGCTCGCCCCTGTGCCCTTCGCAGTGGTGATCGTCGCCGTGACGGGCGCGATGGTGGGCCTGGAGATAGCGGTGTCGTACCGACGGTACGCGCGCGTGCTCCGGTGGCTGACGGCATCGCTCATCGCTTACGTCGCGGTGCTGTTCGTGATCAAGGTCGACTGGGGGCACGTGCTGCACTC
>JBGPKY010000222.1:0-4199 GCA_041486205.1 Actinomycetota bacterium | reverse complement strand
TTGTGGTGAACGTCCAGCATCAGCTTCGTGGCCTTGTCCCGGCTGTATCCGAACAGCTTCTGGAAGACCCAGGTGACGTACGACATGAGGTTGATGGGGTCGTTCCAAACGATTACGACCCACGGTATGTCGGGTTCGACGACGTCTTGCCCGGACGGACGGTCGATCTCGGCGGGCGCGACGGACACGGCGTCAACGTCCCTTCGTCCGGGTGGGGTTGATCGCGGAGCGCATAGCGGTTCGCACCCCCCAACGATAGAGCGGGGGAGTAAGGACGCGGAACGCTTGCAGCGGGCCGATGATCCGCGGCACGCTCACCTCTGGCGCCCTCCCCTTCTTCACGACGTCGACGATCGCGCGCGCGACACGCTCGGGCTTCAGTTGGATCGCGGACGGGACGCCTTTCTGAGGGAATCCCTCCGTCGGCGCGAACCCCGGGTTGACGGAGGTGACGAGCACCCCTTTCGGGCCCAACTCGTAATACAGAGCCTCGGAGAACGCGACGACAGCGTGCTTGGATGCGCCATACACCGCCGCGCCGGGCGTCGCGAATCGGCCGGCGAGCGATGCGACATTGACGATGTGGCCTCTCCCGGCCGCCAGCATCATCGGCAGGAACACCTTCGTCCCGAGCATCACGCCGAGGACGTTCACGCGGATGACCTGCTCGACCTGCTCGACCGTCAGCCCTTCGAAGGCGCCACCCCCTGGGATCCCCGCGTTATTCACCAGGACGTCGCAGTGGCCGTAGGCTTCGTCGACTCGTTCGCGCAGCTCCTCGAGGTCTCTGATCTCGGTCACGTCGCAGCGGACCGGCAGCGCCCGGCCTCCGCGCGCGCCGATCCGCTCGGCGAGCGTCTCCAGGCGCTCGAGCCGGCGAGCCGCGATCACGACCGAAGCTCCCTCGCGCGCGAAAGCGATCGCGGTCAGCTCTCCGAACCCCGACGACGCGCCGGTTACGACCACGACCGCTCCTCGCAGCTGCATGCTCATCCCTCCCGACGGCTCGTAGTGGTCTGCCCGCCGTCGACGATGAGCACCGCACCGGTGATGAAGGACGCCGCCGGCGAACAGAGGAACAGCGCCGCGGCGGCAACCTCCTCGGGCTTGCCCCATCGGCCCATGGGGATCTGCGAGAGGATCTTCGCGTCGGCAACGGGATCGGCGCGCTCGGGAGCGTTCATCTCGGTGTCGATCCAGCCGGGCGCGATCGCGTTCACGCGGACGCCCCGCGGCGCCCACTCCCACGCCGTCGTCTTCGTCAGGTTCACCATCGCGGCCTTCGCGGCGCCGTAGTACGCGAGCCCCTCGTCGGCCATCATCGCGTCGATCGACGCTATGTTCAGCACGCAGCCAGACCCTTTCGCGACCAGAACCTCACCGGCCGCCTTCATCGCGTAGACGGCCGAGAGGAAGTTCACGTGGAAGTATTTCTCGAAACCCTCGATCTTCGTGTCCGAGAACGAGGCGACGAACGGCGCCGCGCCGGCGTTATTCACCAGGATGTCGAGCGTGCCGAGCCCCTCGACGGTCTTCGACACCATGGCTTGCACCGCCCCGGCGTCGGCGACGTCGGTGGGAGCCGTCAGCGCCCGCCGGCCGAGCTCGCGAACCTCGGACGCCGTCCGCTCGAGCTGGTCCGCGGAACGAGCGGCCAGCGCGACGTCGGCCCCCGCCCCGGCCAGCGCGAGCGCGATCGCCCGCCCGATCCCCCGCCCGCCGCCGGTCACGAGCGCGATCTGGCCTTCGAGCGGAGCTTCGTTCACGGAACCTCCTCCTAGAATGGCTGGACCGATGGACGTTATCGAATCCCACGCCGCTCGGCTCCCGGCGATCGACGACCGCTGGACGCCGGGCAACTACACGCGCGAGCAGCTCGCCCGCGGCGTGCTCGACGGCAAGATGGCCGGTCCCGTCACGAGCCACCCGATCGATAACGTCCTTTGGAAGATCGATCGTCTCTGTGAGAACGACCCCGACCTCACGTTCGGGATGAGCGGCGTCGACGCCTTCCACCCCTGGAAGGTCTACGAGCTGGTCGGCGAGGCGTCCGGTTTCACTCCCGACCCCGACGTCACGCACGGCCCTACACCGATCGATGCGAACCTCGTCCTCGACTCGTGCGCGGCCGCTGGCGGCCGACTTGCGCAGGCCGCCGAGCACGGCGAGCGCGTTCTCCTAGCGACCGGTCACCCCGTCGGCCTCGCTCACCTCTACATCGAGGTCGGCCGGCTCCTTCGGGCGAGCGGCGCCGAGCTTGTCCGCCCGTACGAGGGTGTCAGCTGGAAAGAAGAGGGCAGCCACCATCACCGCCAGGTCCGCTACTTGAACGGCGTCGCGATGCTCACGGACAAGGCTTCGGCGAAGCACACGCACAGCCCGGAGCCGATGGTCCGGATGCTCGAGGCGTGCGACGACCTGCCCGATCTCGTCTTCGCCGACCACGGTTTCGCCGGTGCGGCGATCGAGGCAGGCGTCGACACCGTCTCCATCGCCGACGTCAACGACCCGGCTCTCCTCGTCGCCAGAGCTCAGGGACGGACCGAGCATGTGATCGTCATGGACGACAACGTCCAGCCCGAGGATTACTGGCCGTGCTTCCAGGCGATCGCCGCCCGGTTCGACCGACCCTCATCGGGGTAGGAGGCGGGCCCTGGCTCCGCTTGCCGGTCCATCCCCAACCCCGCTCCGCGAGGACCCGCCTCCATCCCGTGGAAGCAGACGACTACCGGGGCGGGGTTGCGGCCGGGTAGAATCGCCAGCACGACGCAAGCATCCATCCAGGAGGTTCGGTTCGTGATCGTGAACGGGGTCGATGACCTCATGCGAGAGTCAAGAACACCGGCGTTCGTCGTGCTCGGACGGGAGGGTCCCTCGGCAGCCTGACGCCCTCGCACACGTGCGGAACGAGCCTCCGAGCGGGATGTAAGTCCCAATCTCGGAGGCGCAAGTGAACGAGCACGAGGCCCTCGTCGAGCGGGCGGTGCGGGAGAAACGCACCGTGGTCCTGGTCGGCGGGCTCGATTCGGGGAAGAGCACTTTGTCCTTGGCGCTGCTGCGCGCCGCGATCGCGGCCGGGCGGCCGTCCGCGTTCATCGACGCCGATGTCGGGCAGAAGACCGTCGGGCCGCCGGCGACCGTGACGTTGAAGCTCGTCCGCGGCGCGGCCGATCTCGAGCCGGACGTGCTCGCCGTCGCGGACGCGCTTTCGTTCGTAGGTTCCACCTCGCCCGAAGGTCATCTCCTGCCGGTCGTGACAGGTGTCGCGACCCTTCACGCGAAGGCGCGCGAGGCCGGGGCCGATTTCGTCGTCGTCGACACGAGCGGCCTGGTATCGGGCATCTACGGGCAGCTGCTGAAGTATCACAAGCTCGAACTGTTGAAGCCCGACCTCGTCGTGGGGCTACAGCGGGGCGAGGAAGTCCTGCCGTTGCTCGGCGTGATCCAGCGGTTCTTCACAACCGAGGTGGTTCCGCTCGGTATCCACCCGGCGGTCGTCCCGACCACGGTCGAGCAGCGGGCAGACAAGCGCGAGCAGGCCATGCGCCGCTACTTCGCCGGCGAGACCCATCGTTTCCGCGTCAAGCCCACCGTGTTCATGCCGGCCCTGCCGCCGTTGTTCGACCTGGCTCCGCTGCACCGGCTGCTGGTCGGCCTGTCCGACGGCGCGGGCGCTTACCTCGGGATCGGCTATATCGAATGGGCGGCGGACGAGGGCGTGCTGCGGCTCATCTCGCCTGTGGCAGAAGGCCCGAAGGCGCTTAGACTGGGCGGCGTTCGCCTGGAGGAGAACTTCCGCGCCAAGCGCGTCGACCTCCGGAACCTGTTCGGAACGGAATGACTGAGAAGGGAACCGTGTGGGGTCGCTGATCAAGAAACGCCGCAAGAAGATGCGGAAGAAGAAGCACAAGAAGCTGCTGAAGAAGACCCGCTGGGCGCGGCGTCAGCAGGGTCGCTAGAGGGTCGGACCCCTTCCCATGGGCACGAGGGGGGCGGTCGGAAGCTCGCGGAACCGCCTGCTCTGCCTTTCGCTCGCCCAGGTCGTTGCTTCCGGAGCCGCAGCCAGCGATCAAGGAGCCGCGGAGCGCGCCGCAGCGCTGGCGGGATCGCGAGTGGTTCATTTCGAGTCGACCGACGGCGTGGCTCTAGCAGGCCGGATCTTCGGCTCGGGGAAGGTCGGCGTCGTGCTCTCTCACATG
>JBGPKY010000221.1:0-4212 GCA_041486205.1 Actinomycetota bacterium | reverse complement strand
TTCTTCGTACAGCCGTTGAGAGAGCGCTCATCGTCCCGTTCGCGGCCGGCTGTCGCGCCGGGCACGAGGATGCGAACAGTGCCGCTGGATCTGTTCACGCACGCCGATATGAGCCCGGTCGACGCCGCGCCGGCGACACCAATCGCCGTCGTCCCCACGATCGCGACGACCAACATGAGCACCAAGCTGGGCCTGCTACCGAAGAGCGCGCGCACACGTGAACGCAATGAACGCATAGATCCCACCATCCCTTACTTCTGCCGAGGCGGAATCACAGCGCCGCGCGCCTGCTCGCCCCGTGGCGGACTGTATCCCCTTCTCTACCCCGCGAGATGTAGCGGTCTTCGCCATGCAACGGCGTGACGTTGGCGGCCGAGGGTGATAGCGTCGCTCGCCGGGTGGGGGTCCGGGGTCTAAGGAATAGGGGAGGCTCGGCATGTCGCTAGCTCGACATCGGCGAACGTTCGTCACGCTCCTCGCGGTCATCGCGCTGCTCGCATCCGCGAACCTCGCGTTCGCGCAGGGCGGCAAGTCATCGGGACGCAGCATCGATTCGAACAACGACGCCGCGACGTTCCGCGATGAGGCCAGCCGCGCCTCTGTCGAGTACGCGGCCGCTCGGGTGGCGCCCGGCACCGACGTGCCCGCGGGCGCGTTCGGGGCGGCCCGCACCACCGCACTCGCGCTTCCGATCGTCGGGGGCGCCTGGAGCGAGGTGACCAGCAAGCAGTACGACTCCGACGCGCACGGCTACCGCGATCCGGTCTTCAGCAACTCCGGCGGGGGCGCCGGTCTGGTGACCGGCCGGATGAGCGCGCTGGGCGTGCAGGCGAACGGCACGCTCTGGGCGGGCGGCGCGGACGGCGGTGTGTGGAGGTCCGCCAACAGCGGTCTGACCTGGACGCCGACCTTCGACTCGCAGGCGAGCCTCTCGATCGGCGCGATCGGCGTCGACCCGGCGAATGACTCGGTCTGGGTCGGCACCGGTGAGAACAACACGGCCTTCGAGAACTATCGCGGCGCGGGCGTCTTCCGCACGACGGATGGCTCCAGCTGGACGCTCGTCGGCGACGCGGCGCTCGATGGCACCACCATCGGCAGGCTCGCGTTCGACGGGAACGGCACCGTCTTCGCGGCGACGAGCCGCGGCCTGTTCAAGCACTCGACCGCGGACCTCGGCGCGGCGTGGACAAAGGTGTTCGACGCAGCGACGTTCGGCTACGCGGCGATCCCGTATGGGCTCTCACTCGTGAACGACGTCGTCGTACGTCCGGGCACGAACGGCAGGTACATCGCCGCGAACATGGCCTGGCGCAACGGAACCGCCTACGACGGCTTCTACGTCTCGACCGACGGTGGCAACACCTTCGCTCGCGTGAAGGCCGGCGGCGCGATCAACGACGGCGACCTCGGACGTTCGAGCCTCGCGTACTCGGCGGACGGCGCGAAGCTCTACGCGGTCGTCGAGTCCCCGTTCCAGATCAACCACTTCACGCAGAACGGCGGCACCACGCTGCAGGGCGTCTACGTCTCGAACACCGGTGACGCGTCCGGCCCGTGGAACAAGATCGCCGAGACCAGCAAGCTTGCGGGCAGCGGCTCCGCGCTACCGCGCTGCTGCAGCAAGGGCTACAACCCCGGTGTCCAGGCTTGGTACAACCAGTTCATCGGCGTCGACCCCGCCGACTCGAACCACGTCTACCTCGGTCTCGAGGAGGTCTTCGAGACGACGAACGGCGGATCCGCGTGGAACGCCATCGGCCCCTACTGGAACTTCGGCATGCCCTGCTCGGCGAACGGACTCGACTCGTGCCCGAAGACGACCCACCCCGACCAGCACGCGGTCGCCTTCAGCAACGGCACCGTGTTCGTCGGCAACGACGGCGGTGTGTGGAGTCGCTCGACCGCGAACCATCAGGTCGCTGGATGGAACGACCTCAACGCGACCCTGCGGACCCTTCAGTACTACTACGCCGGCGCGGGCAAGGTGCTCGGCGGCGATGCGATCTGGGGCGGCCTCCAGGACAACGGCGAGTCGATCATCTCGCCCGCCACTCCGACGGCGATGGTCTCGCCATTCGGTGGCGACGGCGGTGACACGCTGATCGATCCGAACGACGGCGACCGCGCGGTCGTCGAGTACGTCGATCTCGACATGGCGCTCACGACCAACGGCGGCCGCTCGGATGGCTCGACCGTCGCCTGGATCGAGATCAGCCCGGCGTGCGGTGCCTTCACCTACACGCCGAGCCCGTGCGACCCGAACCCGCGCTTCATCGCGCCCTTCCGCGCCGACACCGCGAGCATCGACCATTGGGTCGCGGGCGGCCAGTTCGTCTGGGACAACCAGAGCAAGGGCTGGGGCACGCGCTGCGGCGCGAGCTCCTGCGACTGGAAGATCGTGTACGACACGGGTGCAGGCCACTCGACCACCGCGATCGCGGTGAATGGCGCGACGACATATGCCGCGTGGTGCGGACCGTCCGGCTGCAACCCGCGCACGACGTCGACGACCGGCGCGGGATTCCAGCGCGGGATCGCCACGAACTACGGCGGCACCTGGCACGCGATCGATGCCTCGAGCCTGCCGAATCGCTACGTCACCGCGCTCACCGTCGACCCCGCCAGCGCGGCCCACGTCTACGCGGTCTTCGGCGGCTTCTCGCGCCGCTGGGTCCCGAACGCCGGGACGGGCCACGTCTTCGAGACCATCAACGGCGGCGCGTCCTGGACCGATATCTCGGGCGCGCTCCCAGACGCGCCGGGTGATGACCTCGTCATCGCCGGCGGCTACCTCTACCTCGCGATGGACATCGGTGTGTTCCGCGCGGCGTCGGCCTCGCCGAGCAGCTGGTCGCTCCTGGGCACCAGCCTTCCCAACTCGGCGGTGAACGACCTGAGCCTCGCACCGAACGGCAGCTACCTCATCGCCGCCACGCACGGCCGTGGGATCTGGAAGATCTCGATCCCCTAGGCCTCGCAGCAGCTACGCGAGCGGCCTCGCCCTTCGGGGCGGGGCCGCTTCTTTTTCACCCGCAACGGACCTCTCCCCCGAGCGAGGTAGGACTCGCGGCTCGACGAACGGGGGAGTGCTCGCCGCTGTCGTCTCGCCGATTCTGCCGTTAGTCGGTCAACGCAAGAACAAGGAATGGTGGTGGCGATGAAGGCATTCGTAGCTGGACTGGCGCTCGCTTTGATCCTGAGCGCGACACCGAGCGTCGCGCTGGCCGACGGCGGCGACGACAACGACGTGACCGCGGACAAGCCCTCGGACGATCCGGGCATCGCCGCTCTGCATAAGGCCGTCGACGACATGCGCGACGCGCGCACCGCGCTCCGCTCCGAGTGCCCAAACATGGGCGACGCGAAATGCCGAGCTGACTTCAAGAAGGTCCGTGACGCCTTCAAGGACGCGCACGACAAAGCGATCGAGTCGCATCACGCGTTCAAGGAAGCCGAGAAGAAGGCGCGCGACGAAGCCAAGCACAAGGACCACTCCCACAAGCCCAGCGCGACCCCGCGCGGCTAGCCCCTCCTCTAGCCGCGCAGACCGACCGTGAGGGCCGCAAGGCTCTCGCGGTCGATCTCTGTCGCATCCCCGTAGAGCCCGACGCGATCGAGCACACCGTCGTAGCGCTCGCGTAGCCGCCGGCCCAGCTCCCCGTACGTCTTCGCGCGCGTCACGAACGCGTCGAGCATCGGCTCGGTCACCAGGCGCGGCAGCTCATCGAACCGGCCCTCGCGCGCGAGCGCCGACAGCTCCTCACCGACCGCGTCCCAGCCGTGATGGGTGAGCACGGCGCGGTACGTCGGCGTCGAGGCGTAGAAGCCGATCTGCTGCCGCACGTAGGTCTCGTCCGCGGCGAACGTCGGCGATGCGTCGACGAGCGTGAATACCGGACAGGCGACGGTGAACTCCGCGCGCGGCCGACCGGCCCGCGCGAGGCCCCTCGCGACCGCGGGCATCGCGACGTCGCGCAGGTACGAGGGTGTCGAGAAGGGATGCGCCTCGACGCCATCGGCGACCTCGCCCGAGACGCGGAACATGAGCGGGTTCACCGCTGCGAGCAAGATCGGGATCCGCGGATGCTCGATCGGCCCGGGGTCGAAGAACGGGCTCATGAGCGTGAACGAGTAGATGTCGCCCTTGAACGAAAGACGATGCTCGCCCTGGAACGCGCCCCAGATGTGATGGAGCGCGGCGACGTATTC
>JBGPKY010000220.1:0-4214 GCA_041486205.1 Actinomycetota bacterium | reverse complement strand
GGACACGCAGGCCGCGCGCGCCGGGGCGCGATTCAACTTTTCGTCACCAGGCCCGGCCCCCCCCTCGCACGGTCCCGTCGCCGGGCACGCTTGCAGTAAGTGAACACCCCCTGCATGTCCGCGAGCACAGCCTGAGTTGCACCATGGGCGCAGACAGCGCCTCGCGGGGCGGGTCGCTCAAAGCACTTGATGTCCTCGCCGCTCGAGGACGGGAACGGTCCGCTCATGCTCTGGCGCGGGAGACCGGGAACAGGTGAGGGGTTCGCGATCCGGGCGTAGGGTTGGGCGCCACCGGCACATCTGCGACGTCTGCCGATCCCTCCCGAGAGGCCGGCAGGTAGACCCTGAACGAAGCGCCGCCGCCGGCGCGTTCCTCGACCCAGGCGCGGCCGCCATGCATCCCGGCGAAGCGCGCGACGAGAGAGAGGCCGATCCCAACACCGGGCGAGTGCTCGATGGTCTCGCTGCCCTGTCGAAACGGCTCGAAGATCACTTCACGCAGCTCGGGCTCGATCCCCGGCCCATCGTCCTCGACCATCAGGAGCACGCCCTTCTCCACCTCGGTGACGCCGATCCAGATCCGCGTCCCCTCGGGCGTGTAGCGCATGGCGTTGGTCACGAGGTTCTCGACGATGCGTTCCACTTGCGCGGCGTCGACGTTGGCGAAGACCGGGTCGGCAGTGAGCAGGATGATGGAATGCCTGTCATCCTGGCTCTCGTGCAAGACCTGCGCGAGCAGGGCGGTCACGTCGACGAGGTCGCGGTTCGGTTCCATGACGCTCCTGGTCATCCGGTCTAGATCGAGCAGGTCCGTCAGCAGGCGGTGCAGCTTCCGCGCGTTCGACGAGATCCGGCCCACCAGGTCCCTCGAGTCGGCATCGTCGAGGTTCGTCTGCGGGTTCTCCAAAGTGAGGGCGCACCCGAGGATGCTCGTGAGCGGTGTGCGCAGGTCGTGGGACACCGCTTGCAGGAACGAGTTCTGCATCTCGTGGAGGGACCGGAGGCGCTGCGTAGCTTCCTTCTCGGTTTCGAGCGCCTGGAGCAGACGCTGCTCGGACTGCCTCTCCTCTGTCACGTCGTACATGACGCCCTGCAGGTACGCGGCGCCGTCCAGGTCGTCGGTGAGCGCCTCCGCCTCCTCGCGGATCCAGATGACCCGCTCGTCCTTGCCGAGGATCCGGTACTCGCAGTGCATCCGCTTATCGCCGTTCAGGAGACTGAGCTCCGCGTCGAGGGCCTGCTCGCGGTCCTCTTCCAGGATCCGCTCGCGCCAGAGCTGCGTCTCGCTCATCCACTCCTCCTGGGTGAACCCCAGGATCGACTCGATCTGCGGGCTGATGTAGCGCCACGCGCCGTCCTTGCCGAACTCGGCGATGTACACCACCGCGGGAAGGCCTTCCACGAGCGATCGGTACTTGGCCTCCGTCTCCCGAAGCAGGCGCTCGGTCCTTCGATATTCGCCGATGTCGATCATCAAGCCGTTCAGGCGGACGAGGACCAGCACGAAGAGCACCACGGAGCAGCCGGTGAGCACGGCAGCGTCGAACGACTTGCTGCTGAGCGAGAGGTACAGCTCCACCCCCGGCGCCATCAGTGAGGCGCCCGCCAGCAACAGCAGCCGGCGGCGGGGATTCGCGATCTCCTGCGGAGGGGCGGGGTTGTCCAGGCCGACCATGGACGGGTGAAGCGCCGCCGCGCCCGCGAGTAGGTAGAAGAACCCCCAACCCCACTCCAGCAGTCCGGTCGAGTTGTTGTAGGTGCCGTGCAGCACGATCCATCCGTAGATCGAGTCGGTGGCGAACAGCACCGCGACCGAGGTCATCAGCAGGTAGAAGGCAGGCGGACGCCGACCCCCGGTCACGGTCAGACGCACGGCGACGAAGAACAGGATCAGGTCCATCATCGGGTAGCCCATCGCCGTGAGCTTCTGCGGGAGCGTGAGCGTCGCGTCGTGGACGTAGGGGGCGAGCAGCCAGACCCAGGAGATCGCCCCGACGCCGACGCTGATGATCAGCGAGTCGATCAGGCTGGCGCGGTCGCGCCCGGGGCTGCGGCGACGGATCAGCAGGAGCAGCCCCGCGATCAGGAAGGGGTACACGCTCAGATAGAAGAGGTCGCCGATCGAAGGGAAGGGCGGTTGGGTGCCGAATATACGATGGTAGTTGTAGGTGATCACGTCGCCGGTGACGAAGAGCACCTGCCCGATCGCCACGAGATACCACGGCAGCCGCTGGGCAGGACGATGCATCCGGACCGCCACGACCATGGCGACGGCAGCCGAGAGCCCGACCGCATTGAACAGGGGCCCCACCCGGATCGAGTGCACGAAGACGAACGCCGTCAGGACCACGCTGCCCGCGGCGAGATAGACGTACCAGGCCCGCTTCTTCGTCACCTCATGGGTATCGGCCCGGTCGGGATGCGGGCTTAGTGGCGCCCGGTCCGGCCGCCGAGGTCGGAAGCGGCCGGGCGTGCCTGCCGGTCGGGCAGTATCGGCCGTCGACCTCGTCGTTTGCCGATGAGCAAGGAGCTACTCGCTGCGATCCCTCGAGAAGCGAGGATAGCGGTGACGAGTCTCAACCACTTGACGGGACACGACCCAAGCCATAGACAGGGGCTGTGATGACGGGTGGAACATCTGACGGGAAAGGGTCGACCGTCGGCGGATCAGAGGAGGTGTCGACACGATGATGCGAAGGCTGAGTCGATGGACGGCGGTTGTGTCGGCGGCGTGTGTCGTCGCGGCGTCCGCACTTGTCGCGGGAGCGGTCCCCGCTCTGGCGGCGGCTGAACTCCCGGGGCCGTCGCCTCAGTCCTACACCCTGAATCTCTCGTGGGATGCCTCGACCCACAAGCTGACAGGTAGCGAATCGGTCACATTCACCAATAACCGGTCGGCCTCGGTATCGACGGCATACTTCCACTTGTGGCCGAACTCAGGTGAATATGGCGCGTCGTGCACCAAACAGCTCATCGCGGTGTCCAACGTCACCGGCGGCACTCCGGGCGCGTTGCAGGCGGCCTGCACGGTGTTGCCCGTCACGTTGCCGACACCGCTGAACACAGGGAAGTCGACCACGATCTCGCTCGGCTTCGTCGACACGCTGCCGAAGAACCACCAGCGCTTCGGATATGACGGCAACTATGTGAACCTCGCAACGGCCTTTCCCATCCTCGCGGTGACCGACGACCGCGGGACGCACCTCGAGACTCCACCCCTCCTCGGGGAAGGGCAGTACTCGCTGACGTCCTCGTTCAACGTGACGCTCACGATCCCAGCCGGCATGGACGCTGCGACGACGGGCACCGTCTCGAGCACCACCATCCTTCCCGATGGGCGTAAGAGCCTTGTGATCTCGGCCCCACAATCTCGAGACTTCGAGGCGGCCGTCGGACCGTACACGATCTACAGCACTACGGTCGACGGGGTCCTGCTCCGCTACTTCGAGCACGCGGGTGCGTCGGTTCCCGCGTCCACGGTCCTCAACAACTGGGCTGCAGGGTCGTTCGCCTACTACACCAGCCACTACGGGCCCTGGTATGGGACGGAGCTGGATATCGCGGGCGAACCCGGCACCTTCCTAGACCAGGGCATGGAATATCCCGGGTTGATCATGACGGAGCTCGTCCAGTCCACCGTCACCCATGAGGTCGCGCATATGTGGTTCTACGCGATGGTTGGCAACAGCCAGTACGTGGAGCCGTGGCTCGACGAGACGCTTACGGAGTTCTCGAGCGAGCGTTACCTCGGGACTAACCTGAACTGCAACGTCACCGATCCGTTCGGCAACCTGAAATACGCACTGGACGACTCGATGGCCACGTACGATCCGCTCGGGAACAAGTACTTCACGATCATCTACTACGACGGACCATGCGCGATCGAGAAGCTTCGTCGGGATCTGGGCGACGCTCTGTTCGATCAGATGATGAAGGACTACGTGTCGACGTACAGGCTCGGAGTTGCAACGACGAGCGGGTGGAAAGCGAAGGTGCGTCAGTACGCGCCCTCCGGATACAACGTGGATGCCTACTTCTCGTTCGCGCATCTCACGACCTGGCCGGGCTAGCCGGCCCTTCGAGGAGGAATAGGTTTCAGACACCGGTGCGTTGCAGCGGGGTGGTTTCCTAGACCCGTGTTGCAGGTCCGATTCCCGCCGAGGGCACTTCTAGCGGCGAAGACGCCGTGTTCTTGAGTGGCGCACGAACGCCGG
>JBGPKY010000219.1:0-4221 GCA_041486205.1 Actinomycetota bacterium | reverse complement strand
TGTCGTCCCAGATCACCTTCGCCGGCACCGCCTTCGTGCCGCGAGTTGGCGAATCGGCCACGGTCCCCCTCCGATCAGGCCGAAGGCGGCAATCGTAGGGCGCGGGGTTCCGCGTCGCAGTCGGTCGATGCCCCGATTCCCACGGCCGCCAAACGTCGGACCGTCGGGCGGAGGTCCACCGGACTCCCTACGCCGGAAGCATCGCGGGCCTGCGACGCGTCCGGCGATCCATGCGAACGCGTTCGGACCGCTAGGCTGATGGACTCACGGGAGGTGGGCGATGTCTAGCCGCGTGGTGCCGGGGTTCCTGCCCAGCACGTCCGGGTTCCGCTTCGCGAACTCGTTCCCGCACGTTCCCGTGCGAAGGATCGGCATCCCCGGCGTCGTGAGCATCCCGATCGGCGACGCCTCCAACGGTCTGTGCGGAGGGATGGCCTTCGCCGCGCGCGACTACCACGAGGCCGGCCGACCTCTGCCCGCCGACACGGAGGCTCCGGGCGAGGGCCCCCTCTTCGACTACCTCGTGAAACGGTTGTTCGACAGCTTCGACCTTCCGTTCGGTCCGGTGCGGTACCTCCAGCTGATGAGCCCGGCGCTTCCGGATGGCGAGACCGCCTGGAGCCGCATCGGACTCGCGCCGCACGGGCGCGCGTGGCGGATGGTCAACCAGGAGTGGCCAAAGGTGAAGGGCGACATCGACTCCGGTCACTGCTCTCCGCTCGGGCTCGTGAGGATCAAGTCGACGAATCCCTTCGACCTGAAGGAGAACCATCAGGTGCTCGCCTACGGGTACGACCTATCGAGCAGCTCAGTCGCGCTACGCCTCTACGATCCCAACCAACCGGGCCGCGACGACGTGGCGCTCTCTCTAAACTTGGCTGGCCCGTCGCAGACGGCAGGGCTCGGCGTTGCGCCTCCCGGACCCACCGTGTTCGCGTTCTTCCGCGTGTCGTACGAGCGGTCGACGCCCCCGTAGACCTCGGACGGGGCGGTCAGTCGCCGGTCGAGCCGTCGATGGTCTCGCGGATGATGTCGGCCTGACCGAGATGGCGGGACATCTCGATGATCATGTGGAGCATGATCCCGCGGAGGCTCGCCTCCTTCAGCCCCGGTTGCGGATCCCGCGCCAGATCGTCGAGGCTCGAGGCATCGATGATCGCGCGGGCGCGTTCGACCTCGTCGACGAAGAACGCACGGATGTCCTCGGCCGTCTCGGTGGGCCCTGGAGTGAAGTCGACCTGAGGGTCCACGTCGGCCCATGAGAAGTCGATGTCCTCGCCCGCGAACTGACGCCGGAACCACCACTGGTGGTCGTAGGCGGTGTGTTTCAAGATCCCGAGGAGCGACAGGGTGGAGACGGTCGGGGTTCGGCGGAGCTCCTCCTCGGACAAACCGGCGACCTTCCGCAGCAGGATCGTGCGCTTGTCATCGAGCAGCGCGATCAGCAGGTCCTTCTCCGGGCCGGTGCGCGGCGTGCGCGGCGGCGGGTCGGGAGCGGGAAGCCCGATCATTCAACAGTCCACGGCGGCGCGAAGAGCTTCGCAGAGTTCGTGTCGCCGGGCCGGAGCGAGGGCACCGAGTCGGCGGGTGAACGCTGACTTCGGCACGGTCTCGACGTTGTCGAGCGATGCGATGCTCTCGGCGACGAGTCCCTCGTCGGGTCCCAGCGGCACCTCGGTTGGGATCCCGCGCACCCTGCGCGTAACGGGGGCGGCGACGATACGCCGCAGCACCGGGATCGCCTGGTCGCGCGTCAACACCAGATAGGGGCGCGGAGTTCGCTCTGGAAGCTCGGTCCACCAGACCTCGAGATGGGCGGGCTCAGGCATCGCTCGCCGAAGGTGGTGGGAACTCTCCGAGCTCCTCGTCGATGCTCTCGGACTGCGGGAAGCGCGTGTAGCCCTCGACGATGGCCTCGCCCACTCGTTTCCGATGTTCCTGGTCGACGAGCGCCTCGATGCCGGCGCGTATCGCCTCCGCGCGCGTCTCGAAGCGCCCAGAGTGGACCAGAGCGTCGATCTCATCGAGCAGCGGAGCCGGCAACCGGACGGCGATCTGCGGTGACATGCGTTCAGCATACCGTTCCGGGATGCGGCGTTCGCGTGCGGGTTTGACAGACGCCTGGTCGGCGTGCCGGAATGGTCTCCCCCAGCCCCCCGGCCCAAGGAGGTTTCGCCATGAGGCGTCGCAGCAGCCGGCCCGCCATCGCGATCGTGATCTGCACGATCGCGGCCTTCAGCCTCTCGGCGGGCGCGTCCGCCGGTGCCACGAAGCTCCCGCCCTGGCAACGTCACGCCCTGCATTTCTCCGGAGGCCTGTCCAACGGCGTCCGCGAACGGCTGGCGTTCGAGATGGGAGCCGTCAACACGACGAAGCTCGCGACCTCGGCCTCGCCCACCCTTTCGCCCCTTGAGAACGTTCAGATGAACGGGGACACGAACCCGCCGCTGCCCCAGGACGAGCCCGGCATCGCGCTCAACCTCGAGAACCCGATGAACGCGGTCGCCGCTGCGAACGACTACACCGGCGACGGGTTCTGGATCGGATACACGACGGACGGCGGGCACACGTGGACCTCCCAGTGGAAGGACCCGAAGTTCTCCTTCGATGGGAGTCGCTGCTTCGCATCGGACCCGACCGTCGCCTACAGCCTGCGCGATCACGCCTTCTACCTGGGAACGCTCTGCTACTTCAGCACGACGCCGGCATCTGAGGTCCAGGTCTGGAAGTCCGTGGACGGCGGCGTGACCTGGTCGGACTCGACCAAGCCCGCTCTGGTGGTAACCAACCACGCGTCCGACGGCTCGATCGACGCCTCGATCTTCAACGACAAGGAACTGATGGCCGTCGACAACAACCCGAGCAGCCTGTACTTCGGACGTGTGTATGTGACCTACACGAAGTTCCACATGACGGGCGGCTCGTACGCCCGCAGCGACTACTGCCCCATCCAGTCCGCCTACACCGACTCCATCCCAACGAGCGATCCGTCGGCTTCCGTCTGGCAGCACACGCCGATCGTTCCCGACGCTCCGGGCGGCAAGGGCATCGGCGCCTCCGCGAACCAGTTCTCCACGCCGGTCGTCGACAACCAGGGCGGACTCGACGTGGCGTTCGTGAGCGAGGACTGCAACACCTCCTACGACCGCGGGCTGTTCTTCGCGCGCTCCGCCAACGGCGGCGCGTCCTTCGGCAACGTCGTGCAGGTCGATCGCCCGGGCGAATGGGTGGACAACTCCAACCGCAACGACTACCTCCCCGGGAAGGGCGAGGTTCGGCTCCCCGGAACCATCTCGCTCGCCTACGACGCCACGAGGTCTCGACTGGTCTTCATGGATCAGAACGCGATCAACGCCGGCTCCTCAGGGACGAACATCTCCGTCCAGACCTCCGATGACTTCGGCGCGACCTGGTCACACAGCTCGTGGGTGAGCGTGGACGGCACCGGTGCTCCCGCAGCCGGTGACCAGTTCTTCCCGGCGGTCGGCGTGGACTCGGCGGGCATCTACTCCGCGATCTGGCAAGACACGCGCAACGATCCGGGGAACCACCTGATCGAGACGTTCCAAGGCACGTCCACCGACGGTGGCCTGACCTGGGCGAACACGCTCATCAGCACGGCGTCGTTCGATCCCCGGCAGTCGTTCTTCACGTGCGGCTGTTTCATCGGGGACTACAACCAGATCGCGGTCTCCGACCACGTGATCTACCCCGCGTGGACCGACGGCCGCAACTCCCCGGGCCGCCCGGCAGGCGACACGAACATGTTCACCAACGTCGAGATCGGATAACCGAAAGCATCGGGCAGACGAAGGGGCGTGATCGCAGGCCTCAGTCCGGCGCGCCCACCGGCGCCAACGGCTCTTCGTCCAGTTCGGACAGGTCCTCGGGCTCGACGTGGATCCTGGGGAGCGCGCGATCGAGCCAGCGCGGGAACCACCAGTTCGCCTTGTCCATCAGCAGCATCAGCGCTGGAACCAGCGCCGTTCGGATGATGACCGCGTCGACGAAGATCGCCCCCGCCAGGCCGAGACCGAACTCCTTGATGATCCGCTGGCCTCCGAGGATGAACGAGCCGAAGACCACGATCATGATCGCGGCGGCCGCGGTGATGGTGCCGCCCGTCGCCGAAAGCCCTCGCCGCACCGCCGCGCGGTTGTCCCCGGTCCGCAGCCACTCCTCGTGGATCCGCATCACGAGGAATATCTCGTAGTCCATCGA
>JBGPKY010000218.1:0-4262 GCA_041486205.1 Actinomycetota bacterium | reverse complement strand
GGGGTGGACGTGGTGGCGCCAACAGTACGGGTCGCGGAGCCATTCCTCTTGCTCGATCCCGAGGAGGTCTTTCACCTGCGGGCTCACGTAGATGCTGTTCTGGTCCTCGTCGATCGGGTCGATGTAGGTGATCGCCGGGATACCCTCGACGAGGGCTAGGTACTTCGCTTCCGCCTCGAAGCGAGCGGCCTCGCCGAGACGCTGCGCTGAGAGGTCTCGGAGGGTGACGACCAGGTACCGGCCGCCCGGGCCCTCGACGGCACCCAAGTGCACCTCGACCGGAACCTCCACGCCGTCCTTGCGATGACAGGCGCCGTCCAGGCGGCTCCCGACGTTGGCCTCGGAAAGCGGAGCATCAGCCGTGACCAGCTCGTCGACCGGGTGGTCGACCAGCTCGGACCTGGGGAACCCCGACAGCTCCTCGACACGGTGGTTCGCATACACGATGCGCCCGTCCACGGCGGCGACGACCAGGCACTCAGGCGTTGCTTCGAGCAGACCTTGCGGCTCGAGGATCTCGCCCAGCACCGGATCGGTTTCGTGTTCGCCGGCCGAAGCCCGGCCGGGTGCTGACGACATCAACTGGCGCCTTTCTCCGGAGACCTTGTTGATACATCGAACCGGGAGACCGCCAACCTGAGTTTCGGGTGGGGACCCGTTTCAGAACTTGTAGAGGAGGTCCAAGTGCCTCTTCAGCCATGCCCACGACCCGGCCGCGCACGGGCATGCGGGCGATGGGGCGTGGCGAGAGTACGCAGATCTGCACGGCGAGGTGTTGAAGGCCCTTCAGGCGTTTGCGCCCGGACGGTGCCGGGCCTTAGCGTTCGCAGCGGGACGAACGAAAGGGGTGGAGACGATGCGCAAGGTATTCGTGGGGCTCTCGGCGGCGGCTCTGTTCCTCGCCGGGATGGCCGTGAATCCGCTCGGCGGGGCGCCGGCCTCCGGCGCGCCACAGGTGGTGAGTTTCTCGAAGATCGTGAACCTCAGCCACGTGAACGACCCGAAGCACACGCCCGGCTTTCCCGGGGATCCCGCCTTCGAGACGTCCACGGCGTTCACCGTCGCGAACGACGGCTTCTACCTCCAGTACGTGAAGGAGGGCGAACACACCGGAACGCACTGGGGCGCGCCCTGCCACTTCCACGCGAAGGCACTTTGCGCCGACCAGTTGTCACCGGAGGACCTCCTCCTGCCGGCGGTCGTGGTCGACGTTCGACAACAGGTGCTCGCGGACGTCGACTACCAGGTCACGGTCGCGGACCTCAAGGCTTGGGAATCCGCGCACGGCTCGATGCCGACCGGCGCCGCAGTCATCGCATGGACCGGCTGCTCGAGCTTCTGGCCGAACGGGAACGCGCCCGGCGAGCCCACCTACTACAACTGCGGGACGCACCGGCACGGGTTCCACCAGCCGGGCTTCTCGCTGGCGGCCGCGCACTGGCTGATCCGACAAGGCGTGCTCGGGGAGCGCGGCGCGCTCGGGACCGACACCTTCGGGCCCGACCCGGGGACCGACGCTCGCTTCCGCGAGAGCTCGCTGGTCTTCCATCGTCATCGGATCGACCTTGAGAACATGACCGGGCTCGGGCAACTGCCGGCCTCAGGCGCGTGGATCCTCGTCGGCGGTCCGATCAACCGGAACGGGAGCGGCTCCCCCGCTACGATCTGGGGGTTGGTGCCGTAGCGCTTCGCTTCTCGATGTGCTCGGGTGCTTCGGCTCCGTCTTTCCCCGACAGAATGGCGATCCGCTGGACATGGGAGACTCACCGAGACGGCAGGACAGCTTCCCGAAGGGGGCCGCCATTCCAGTCGATCGAGGATCACGGCCATGAAGACGTGCTCCTACTGCGCCGAGGAGATCCAGGAAGAGGCGGTCAAGTGCCGCTTCTGCGGCAGCGATCTTCGGCCGCAAGTCGCGGGAGGACAACCCTCTGCGCAGGAGGTCCAACTCACGCACTCCGGTCGCAGATACTCCATCGGCCAAGGCCCCGACTCGTACGGGATATGGGACCTGCACTCTCCGACTTCGCCGCCCGAGCGATTCCCGCGAACCGAGGAAGGGTGGCGGCTCGCCTGGCAGCGGTTCGTCGCGATCGAGCCCGGACCCGTCGTCGACCACGGTTCCTCCTCGCCGGTCATGGCCCCGACCTACACCGGGCCGCCTAAGCAGGCTCCGTACGGATATCAACCCCAACAGACGAACGGCATGGCTATCGCTTCGATGGTGCTCGGCATCCTGTGGCTGTGGTGGATCGGATCGATCCTCGCGCTCGCCCTCGGATACTCGGCCAGGGGCCAGATCGATCGCTCGGGCGGTCGTCAAGGGGGACGCGGGATGGCGATCGCCGGCATCGTCCTGGGATGGGTCGGCATCGGGACCATGATCTTGTGGACACTCGCGTTCGCCACTTCCATCCGGTTTGGGTGAGGATCGCCCGACTGCGCCGAAAACAAGGGGGAAGGGCGTTCACTGAGGCTTTCCGTGTGAGCGCCGGAGCTCAACGGATGAAGTCAGGATCGTGCCGAACCGCCGGGCTCTCCGGGTACGGCCCACCCCTGCGCCTCTTCGTCGGTCATCACTAACGCCATCGGCCCTCCACGGGTCCCGGGCCAGAAGGGCCGGACGCCCCTGTCGGGCACCTTCGGATTCCGCTGGGCTGAACGGGTGTTTCGGCGGAGAGAACCTCTTCAAACGGAGGGGCCAGTCCCTACAAGGAGGGTGAGATGAAGCTCAATCCGGAGACGGCCGCGAGGGCGAGCAGCCGTCACCCCTGGCGGACCCTCGGGATGTGGGTAGTCCTCATCGTGGCGATGGGGGCGGTCAGCTCGACGCTCCTTGGCGGTGTGCTCTCTCAGGATGTCGCCTTCACGAACAAGCCCGAATCGGTCAAGGCACAGACCATCCTCGATCACGCTTTTCCTGGCTCCGGACAGGGGACCGATATGGTCTTCTTCATCGTCGGCTCGCAGGGCGTCACGGCAGTCGACTCCGCCTTCAAGGAGCGAGTGCGCGAGGTCCAATCTGCCGTTCAAGCGCTGGGACCGGACGTCATCGGCGGACCTCCGGTTTCGTACCTGGACCTGCAGGCCCAGGCGTGGCAGATGTTCACGCCCGACTATCACAGCGCGATGATCGCTCTGCACCTGAAGGGCGACATACCCACTGGTCTCGCACAGGTTCAGGCCGCAGCCTCCCAGGCAACTCCGCCGGGATTCTCCGCGCAGGCGCTCACGCCCGATCAGCTTCCGCTGACGGTCGGCTCGTCGAAGGCCGCCTCGACCGCGGCCTCGGTCGCTTCTCCGGACGGCTTCGTTCTGGTCTCGTCCCAGGTCCGAAGCATCACGGATCCCTCGTTCGTCGACGCCGTCACCACGATCGAGCAGGCCATCGTCGTGGGCGCTGGCAAGCTCCTCGCCACGCAGCCGGTCTCGGGCTTCGAGATCAAGACGCAAGCAGCCGGCCTCGTCTCGAAGGATGGACGCTACGCGCTGATCCCGGTGCCGCTCGCCGACAACACCGACTCGATCGTCCAGGACGTGCGAACCGTTGCGTCCCGGCTTTCGAGCGACGGGTTCGGAGTGCAGGTCGGAGGGAACCCCACGCTGGCCGTCGACTTCACGAAGATCGCCGAAGAGGACATGAAGCGGAGCGAAGGCATCGGTCTCGGCGTTGCGCTGATCGTCCTGATCGTCGTCTTCGGTTCGATCGTCGCCGCCTTCCTCCCCATCGTGATGGGTCTCTTCGCCATCGCGGTCGCCCTCGGGTTGGTGGCGCTGATAGGGCAGCTCGTCAACTTCAACCTGTTCGTCGAGAACATGGTGACGATGATCGGCCTCGCGGTAGGTATCGACTACTCGCTGTTCATCGTGTCGAGGTACCGCGAGGAACGGAAGAAGGGATTCGACAAGCTCGAGGCGATCGGCCGGTCCGGCGCCACCGCCAACCGGGCCGTGTTCTTCAGCGGCGTCACGGTCGTGCTCGCCCTGCTCGGCATGCTCATCATCCCTGTTTCCATCTTCCGGAGCCTGGCAGGCGGCGCGATCCTGGTGACGTTGGCCGCGATCGGGGCGTCCATGACTCTGCTCCCGGCAGTCCTCGCCCTGTTCGGTGACCGTATCAATTGGCCACGGCTGTCCAAGCGCGCGCGCATCGAGACGAGCCATGATCCGCAGGGTGGCTTCTGGGACCGCCTCACGCGAAGGGTTATGGCGCGTCCGGTCGTGTTCCTGGTGGCGAGCGTGCTCATCCTCGGAACGCTCGG
>JBGPKY010000217.1:0-4266 GCA_041486205.1 Actinomycetota bacterium | reverse complement strand
GACTGGTTCCCGAACTCGACGGCGAACGGCAACCCAGACTTCGTTGCGGCTTACATCAAGAAGTTCGGCGGCGATGCATTCGGGATCGACTCGACGTCCGCCGAGGCTTACTCGGTCGGCCAGCTGATCGAGCAGGTCGCCGCGAAGACCGGGTCGATCGACAACCAGACGATCATCACCACGCTGCACTCGGGGAGCTGGCCCACGCTCGAAGGCAACCTGAGCTGGGACCAGTACGGCCAACCTCAGGGAAGCGACATGCTGGTCGAGTGGATCGACGGCAAGCTGCTTCCGGTCTACCCTGCGGACGTCGCCCTGCACGACCCGGTGTACCCCAAGCCGAACTGGTCCGGCTAGACACCGCGCCGAGAGGGCGGGGGGGAGACGGCCGATGCGCCTGATCGTTCAGGCATGCATCCTCGGGCTCCTGACCGGAGGCGTCTACGCGCTGATGGCGAGCGGTCTGACGCTCGCCTTCGGGATCATGCGTGTCATCAACGTGGCGCAGGGGGCGATGATCATCCTCGGCGCCTACCTCAGCTACTCGGCCTTCACGGTGTTGCACATCGACCCGTTCCTCTCGGTCCTGTTGATCACCCCCGTCGTGTTCGCGCTCGGGGTCGGGGTGCAGCTCGCGTTCCTCCGGCCGCTCCGACGCGAGGACCGTCAAGAGCTCTCGCTGCTGGTCACGTGGGCGATCGCACTGGGGATCGAAGGGGTCCTCAGCATCCTGTACACGACCACCTACCGGGCGACGATCCCCAGCTACGCGAATAGCTCGTGGCGGGTCGCGGGTTACCAGGTATCGGAGGTCCGGGTGTTCGCGTTCGGGCTCTCGATCGCCATCCTCGCGGTCCTCTACCTCGTGCTGTCGCGAACACGGTTCGGGCGGGCGGTCCGCGCAACCGTTCAGAACCCCACCTCGGCGGCGCTCCTCGGCATCGACGCGAACCGGATCTCGGCGTTCGGGTTCGGCATAAGCGTTGCTACCGCGGCGGCTGCCGGTGCCGTATACGGGATCGTCTTCTCGTTCAATCCGGGCAGCCATTACGACCTGATCTCGCGTCTGCTGACGATCATCGTGCTCGGCGGGATGGGGAGCCTCGGCGGCGCGGTCATCGCGGCCTTGTTCATGGGCATGGCGGAGGCGGTCCTGGCCACGACCGTCTCTCCAACGTGGTCCTCGTTCGCGTTCTTCGTGGTGCTCATCGCGATCCTCGTCGTTCGACCGCAAGGGTTGTTCGGCGTGCGCGAGCGGGGGGCGCTTTGAGCCGGATCAGACCCGCGGGCCTCGCGAGAGCCGCGGTTGTCTTCGGCGGGCTGGGCGCTTTCCCGTTCCTGTTGCCCGCGAATTGGATCGTGAACATGGCCGTCTTCACTCTGATGTTCGCGGGCCTTGCGACCGCCTGGAACCTTCTTGGCGGCTACTCGGGCTACCTGTCGCTCGGCCACGTCGCGTTCTTCGGCGCCGGCGCCTACGCGGTCGCCATCATGTTCCAGCATGGAGGTATCGGCGCCGGATACACGCCGTTCTTCGTCCTGCCGCTCGTCGGGATCGGCGCGGGCGTCGTCGCGCTTCCGATCGCATGGGTCGCGTTCCGGACCCGTGCCTCGACGTTCGCCATCGTGACCATCACCTTCCTGTTCGTCGTCCAGCAGCTCGCTTTCAACCTCCACTCGCTGACGAACGGTTCCCAGGGCATCGGGATGGCGGTACCGCCGTTCCCCGCGGCAACCTACGAGCGTCCCTTCTACTTCGCGATGCTGGCGATCTTCGCGCTGGCCGTGTTCGGGTGCTGGTACGTGCGGGGCAGCAAGCTCGGGCTCATGCTGTTCGCGATCCGCGACGACGAGGACCGGGCCCGCGGCGTCGGCGTGCAGACGAACCCGGCGAAGCTCATCACGTTCGCACTCAGCGTGGGGCTCACGGCGATGATCGGCGGCGTCTGGGCGTACTACCTCACATTCATCTACCCGCAGTTCGCGATCGACCCTCTCATCACCATCGGCGCGGTGCTGATGGTGTACCTCGGCGGGAAGGGCACGCTGTGGGGGCCGGCTCTCGGAGCTGGGATCCTCGTCCCGGCGCAGCAGTACCTCGCCTATCGCCTCGGGGCAAGCGAGCTATACCTCGTCGGCTATGCCACCGTGTTCCTCGTCGTGATGCTTGTACTTCCCCGGGGGATCATCCCGTCGGTCGCCGACCGCGTCGCCGGGTTCCGCGGGCAAGGAAGGGGCGGTGTCCTTGCCGAGGATGGGATCGACGTGTCGGCATCGCAGGGAGCCGGGTCGTGAGCGCGCTCGCGGTCGACGCGTCGGTCCCCCTCCTCGAGGTGAACGATCTGACGAAGCGCTTCGGCGGAGTCGTCGCGGTCGACCGATGCTCGTTCTCTATCCGTGAGGGCACCATCACGGGGCTGATCGGCCCGAACGGCTCGGGGAAGACGACCGTGTTCAACATGATCACCGGGTACTTGCGGGCCGACGCCGGGACCGTGAGCTTCGACGGTCGAAGGATCCGCCGGCCCGACCCGATCAGCCTCTACCGGCACGGTCTCTCTCGCACGTTTCAGCAGGCCCGCGTGTTCCCGCATCTGACGCTCGTGGAGAACCTCGTGGTGGCGGTGCAGCAGCCGCTTCGCGCGTTGTTCCGGACGAGCATCGGGCGCGAAGACCGGAACAGGGCCGAGGAGATCCTGGAGCGGTTCGGCTTGCTGTCGCACGGCGAGCGGATGGCCGCCGAGCTGTCCTTCGGCCAGCGCAAGCTGCTCGAGTTCGCCACCGTGCTGATGGGTCGCCCGCGCCTCGTGCTCCTGGACGAGCCGGCCTCCGGCGTGAACCCCGTGATGGCCGAGGAGATGGAGCGTCACATCCGGGACCTCAACGCCACCGGCCTCACGTTCCTGGTCGTGGAGCACGACATGAACCTGGTCATGCGCCTTTGCGATCCGATCGTCGTACTCGACCACGGGGCGAAGCTTGCCGAGGGTCGGCCCGAAGAGGTTCGTGCGAACCCCCTCGTCCTCGACGCCTATCTGGGGGACTGATGGGACTGCTTTCGATCGAGGGATTGGTCGCCGGCTACGGGCAGGGAGACGTCTTGCGAGGCGTGAACCTGGAGGTAGCGGGGGGAACGATCACGTGCGTCATCGGACCGAACGGAGCGGGCAAGTCGACGGTGCTGAAGACCGTGAGCGGGCTCCTTCGCCCGAGCCGCGGAACGATCACGCTCGACGGAGAGACACTCGTGGGCCGCTCACCGCGTGCCGTCCTGGATCACGGCATCGTGCACGTCCCGCAGGAGCGCAGCCTCTTCCCCCTCATGGCCGTTTGGGACAACGTCCTGATGGGTGGCTACGTGCTGCCGGACCGCACGGCCGCTCGCCGCAAGATCGAAGAGGTAGCAGCTCGCTTCCCGATCGTGCGAGAACGGCGCCACGCCCGAGCCGGGTCGCTCTCGGGCGGCGAGCAGAAGATCGTCGAGATCGCTCGGGCGATGATGCTCGATCCGAGGATCGTGCTCATGGACGAGCCTTCGATGGGGCTCGACCCCAAGGCCCGTCGCACTGTCTTCGACACGATCCGGGAGTTGAACTCGACTGGGGCGACGGTTCTGTTGGTCGAGCAGAACGCCCGCTCAGGGCTCGCGATCGCGGATCGAGGAGCGGTCATGGAGTCCGGCGTCGTGCGGCTCGAAGGCGTCGCTGCGGACCTCCTGGAGGATCCGGAAGTCGCTCGGCTCTATCTGGGCACCGCGATCCGGCCGGTCGGCTGATCTCAGGTCGATGGGTTCCCGATAGCCGAAGCGACGGCCACGCGCGCGTCTCCGCTTGCCCCGAGGTAGGTCTTGAGTCCCATCTGCTCGAGCATGCGCGTCATCCCCATGCCCATGTGATTCGCGACGATGGCGTCGACATGCTGATCTCGGAGGAAGCGAGCCACGAGCGCGTGATGGGAGCCCTCGGTCCCGACGTCGTGGAGCGTGCCCCAGCCGACATCGAACTCCTTCCAGTCCGCGATCCCGTTCGCGGTCGCATCCGCGATCGCCACTCGATCCGCGCGACCCCACCGCGGGTCGATCAGACCCTCTACCGTCACGGGAACGCAAACCACCATCTCGATCGACCTCCAGTCTTCGGTGCCAACGCTCGAAGCTAGCACGTAGACGATCGGGCGCAGTCTTCCTCTGCGCCCGGTGGCCTCCGGACGCAGCTCCCCGGCCGACTTGGATAGACTCCTCGCTGGATGTAGAAGCCGGTACCGGTT
>JBGPKY010000216.1:0-4267 GCA_041486205.1 Actinomycetota bacterium | reverse complement strand
GACAAGGACGAGGTGGAGCGAGGCCAGGTGCTCGCCAAGCCCGGTTCCATCACCCCTCACACGAACTTCACCTCCCAGGTCTACATCTTGAGCAAGGACGAGGGGGGCCGGCACACGCCCTTCTTCAACGGCTACCGGCCTCAGTTCTACTTCCGCACGACCGACGTGACCGGATCGGCCAACCTGCCCGAGGGCGTGGAGATGGTGATGCCCGGGGACAACGTCGAGATGACCGTCGAGCTGATCGCTCCCATCGCCATGGAAGAGGGCCTGCGCTTCGCGATCCGCGAGGGTGGGCGCACCGTGGGTGCCGGGCGCGTGACGAAGATCCTGAAGTAGGGGAACGATGGCGAAGAAGGAAGGCAACCGGCCGAAGATCGTCCTCGCCTGCACCGAGTGCAAGCGGCGGAACTACAACACGGTGAAGAATCGCGTGAACGACCGCGACCGCATCGAGCTGATGAAGTACTGCGGCCACGAACGGCGGCACACGCTGCACCGCGAAACGCGATAGCCGTCGTCGCAGCGGACTCCCTCTAGTCCCGGCGGCGGACCGCTTCTAGTCCTAAAGGGTCAAGTACCCGCTTCGGGCGGCCGATACCTCATTCGAGAGCGAACGGTTCCCAGCCTTCGGGGAGCCGCTTCTTGAACGAGGAGGGTTTCCCATGTCTCGCCTGCTTAGCGCTGCCGCGGCCACTTCAGTGCTCGTGGGCCTTTGGTTCATCGGGCCCGTCACCGCTTCCGCCGACCCCATCTGCCCGGCTCCCGGTGCCACCGTGACGGTAGATGCTGCGACGATGCAGACCCCAGGTGCCCTGCAGGGCCTGGTCGATGTCTGCCCCGGAGGCACTTCGTTCTCGCTACCCGCCGGCATCTTCTACGGTTCCCGAACCATCTACCCCAAGAGCGGCGACTCCTTCCGCGGACAGGGACCGAGTGCAACCGTTCTCCTCGGCTCGACGCCGATCGCGGCCTCGAACTTCGTTCCGGTCTCTGCATCGCTCTGGGCCGATCCCGTTGACGTGAAGTTCGACACGCGAGGGATCGCGCAGGCTGACGATCCGTTGCGCCACAACTGCGCGTACGGCTACTACCCGCAACCTTCCCCGAACGCGGGGACCTGCGACTACCCGGATCTGCTGTTCATGGACGGGCGGTGGCTCACCCGCGTGCTCGGCCCGGACCCGGCCACTCCGTGTCCGGCCGTCAAGGCGGGCCAGTACTGCATCGACTACGGCACGAAGCGGATCCTCCTCGGGTCCGATCCGACCGGCCACACCTTCACCTATTCCGCCGCGGACGATGGCACGGGGCACTTGCTGCAGAACGCGATCCAGAACGTCGACAGGTACGGCCACGCGGTCACAGATGTGACCGTCTCGGATCTAACGGTCTCTCAGTACGCGAACACCGACGGTGCTGGCGGAGTGGTCCAAACCGGGAACGGGTGGATCGTGCAGAACGTGGTCTCGAGCTACAACCACGGTTGTGGCTTGACCATCTCCGGCAAGGATCCGACGCAGCCGAAGCTCGTTCAGAACTCGACGCTGACGGCGAACGGCAAGTCGGGGTTCTGCGGCGTGAACGCGGGGACGACGTTCGATCACAACATGGTCACGTACAACAATCAGGATTTCTGGAACCCTCCCCACGGAGCCGGCGGCGGGAAGTCCTCCGGCGGCGGTCCGCTCACCGTAACGAACAGCGTCTTCTCGTACAACCGGGGCAACGGCTTCTCGACCGACGTCGGCGAGCAGAACGTGACCCTCACCGGCAACACCTTCTCCTACAACACGACTTTCGGAGGCGGTGGAGACGGTCTGCACCTCGAGGTCTCCTGCTACATCACGGTCGGGAGCAACAGCTCCTACGGCAACTCGAGGATGGGCATCCTGGTGCTGAACTCCCACGACATCACGGTGGGCGGAGCAGGGGGTGCGAACACGGTCGGCACCAACGGTGTGGGCGAGATCCAGATCGTGTCCACGGGCAGAGCGAGTTGGAGCGACTGCGGCTCCGCCACGTCCAGTCAGAACAACCAGGTGCTCGGCAACTCCATCACCCTCACGAAGAGGGATCAGGTGGGGATCGCCAACCAGTCCCGGTGCGACAGCTGCCTCAGCGGATCGCGCTTCGACGGCAATTCCTACAAGACCGGCGGCTACTGCACCGCGAAGAAGTGGGTCTGGAGCTCTCGCGGCTGGGCCCCCAAGCCGGTCGCCTTCACCACTTGGCAGACGACGGCCGTGCAGGATACGAGCGGTTCCTGTTCCTGAAGCATCTCGGCGGTCAGTAGCCGTAAGCCGCGGCGACCTGGCCCGCCGTCCGCTGGAACAGCTCCTCTAGGTCATCGTCGAAGGCGCTCTTCGACTGTCCGATGGCGCCGCTTCGGAACGTCGGGCTCGCGCTCGAGAAGACCTTCCCCTGGATCTTCCGGAGGAGCTCCTCGTTCGACTGGACCCCGATGTGCCGGTAGATCCCGGCGAGCAGCTCGACCTGACGCTCCGGATCGCCACCTCCCGAGGCCCCGACCAGGTCCTCGAACCTGACGACCAACGCCCCGCTATCCAGCCACCCGCGATACTGATCCAAGCGATCAGCGATGGAGGGGATCTTCTCCTCAGGCTTCCCGACGATGGCCGTTCGGATGCGGTCCTTCAGCTCCGGCTGCTGCGCGTAGACCCTCCCGGGTGCGAAGTCCTTGCGTCCCGGCGCGAAGTGAACCAGCGATACGAGGACGTCTCGCGGGTCGCGCACCATGAACAGCGTTCGGACCCCGTGGCGCGCCAGCACCTCCGGGTAGTCCTCTTGGAACCGTAGGTGAGCGACCGCCACCTGTCCGCCTCGAAGCCGGGTGGCGAGCCCGTCCAGCCCGCCCCATCGACGGTCGATGCTTCGGCGCAGCAGGGTGGGCGCGAGCCTCCGGTAGAGCGACGGGTGCAGGCAGAGCGCGCGCTCGAGCAGGTGGGTCCCGGACTTGGGGACGCTCACCAGCAGAACGGGATGAGCATCGGGGTTGCGCGATCGCCGGAGCAGTTTCCGTGGGGTCAGCCCGAACCGTTGGAGCGTCCACCATCGTCCAGCGAGCCATCCGGAGGCTCCGTTCCCGGGCATGCGCGGAAGGGTACACGAAGCCCGACGGCGCTTTGCTAACCTGCGTCGCCATGTCCCGTTCCGTACCGGACGTCGGGCCCAGCCAAGTGGATGCCACGGCGATCCTCGTGAATCATGACTCCGGCGACCGGCTCGCGGAGTTGGTGGACGCCGTGTTGCTCGAGGTTCCCTCGATGGTGGTGGTGGACAACGCATCCCACGACGGCTCGCTCGAGCTGGTGGAGGGGCGGGCCGAGATCGTGGTGATCCGCAACGATGCGAACCTCGGGTTCGCCGCCGCCGTGAACCGGGGAGCCAAGATCGCGACGGGGGAGTGGCTGTTGTTGGTGAACCCCGACATCCACCTGCAGCGCAGCGACATCCGGCGATTGGTCGAGCACCTGGCGCCTGACGTCGCCGCGGTGGCACCCCTCCAGATGGACGAGCATGGGCGAACCAGGGCGGAGACGGGCGGGTACGACGCCACGCTCGGTCGGTACCTCGTATGGGCGGTCGTCCCGGCTCGGTACCACGGACGCTTCGGCCCGTGGCTCGGCCGGCCGTTCCCCGATCGCGACGTCGACCTCGACTGGGTCTCCGGCGCGCTCCTCGGGGTTCGGCGCGAGGTGTTCGAGGAGCTCGGCGGTTTCGACGAGCGGTACTTCCTGTACCACGAGGACGTCGACTTCGGGCGTCGAGCGCGTGCAGCCGGGTACCGGATCGTGTGCAGGCCAACCGTCCGGCTCCATCATGAGGTGGCGCACGGCGACCCCGAGCGCCGGGTCCTGTACACGCAGCGGGCGATCCGGTCGCTCTCGCTCGATCCCCACTTCTCCGGGTGGCGCCGTCGAGCCCTCGGGGTGGCGCTCGGTCTCGGCTACGGGCTCCGCGCACTCCTCGGTTCGGGAACGACGCGGATGGCCGCACGAGCCGCGTTGCCGGCATGCCGCGAGCTCATGGCCGGCCGCATCCCTCAGCACCGCTGAGCCGAGCGAACTCCGTCGCTATACTCGCTCGCGTGCCACCCGACATCCTGCTGATCATCTGCGATACCGCGCGCGCCGATGCCTTCCGCCCGTGGGACGGACCTCAGCCGACACCGACGATGGACGCGCTCTGCCGCGAGGGGATCTCCTACGGCCGGGCGTTCTCCTCGGCCCCGTGGACCCTTGCG
>JBGPKY010000215.1:0-4269 GCA_041486205.1 Actinomycetota bacterium | reverse complement strand
TGGGGTGGCAGAAACCAGGCCCAAGCGACTGTTTACTAAAAACACAGGTCCGTGCTAAGTCGTAAGACGACGTATACGGACTGACGCCTGCCCGGTGCTGGAACGTTAAGGGGAGGGGTTAGCTCTTCGGAGCGAAGCTGCGAACCTAAGCGCCAGTAAACGGCGGCCGTAACTATAACGGTCCTAAGGTAGCGAAATTCCTTGTCGGGTAAGTTCCGACCTGCACGAATGGCGTAACGACTTGGGCGCTGTCTCAACCAGGGACTCGGCGAAATTGCAATACGAGTAAAGATGCTCGTTACCCGCAGCAGGACGGAAAGACCCCGGGACCTTTACTGCAGCTTGGTGTTGGTTTCTGGCAGGTGTTGCGTAGGATAGGCGGGAGGCTTTGAAGCCCGGGCTCCGGCTCGGGTGGAGCCACCCTTGAAATACCGCCCTTCATCTGTTGGGACCCTAACCTCGGTCCGTGATCCGGATCGGGGACAGCGCCTGGTGGGCAGTTTAACTGGGGCGGTTGCCTCCTAAAATGTAACGGAGGCGCCCAAAGGTTCCCTCAGTCTGGTTGGCAATCAGACGTCGAGTGCAAGGGCACAAGGGAGCTTGACTGCGAGACCGACGGGTCGAGCAGGTGCGAAAGCAGGGCCTAGTGATCCGACGACTCCTAGTGGTAGGGTCGTCGCTCAACGGCTAAAAGGTACCCCGGGGATAACAGGCTGATCGCTCCCAAGAGTCCATATCGACGGAGCGGTTTGGCACCTCGATGTCGGCTCGTCTCATCCTGGGGCTGGAGCAGGTCCCAAGGGTCGGGCTGTTCGCCCGTTAAAGAGGCACGCGAGCTGGGTTTAGAACGTCGTGAGACAGTTCGGTCCCTATCCGTCGTGGGCGTAGGAGATTTGCGGGGAGCTGCCCCTAGTACGAGAGGACCGGGGCGGACGCACCTCTGGTGTGCCAGTTGTCGCGCCAGCGGCACGGCTGGTTAGCTACGTGCGGCAGAGATAAGCGCTGAAAGCATCTAAGTGCGAAGCTCGCCTCTAGATGAGATCTCCCACAGGGTTAACCTGGTAAGGCCCCTCGCAGACTACGAGGTTGATAGGCCGGAGGTGTAAGCACCGCAAGGTGTTGAGCCGACCGGTACTAATAGGCCGAGGACTTGGTATTGCTCGCGCTCGCTATCGCAGTTCCGAGGTGCGTTACTCGGAGCTCGCACCCTCGCGGAAGTCGGATCTTCGGATCCGAGAAGCCGTTTCGGTGGCTATAGCGGAGGGGAAACACCCGGTCCCATCCCGAACCCGGAAGTTAAGCCCTCCCGCGCCGATGGTACTGCCAGGGCGACTTGGTGGGAGAGTAGGTCGCTGCCGGAACATCTTGCAAGAGAGCCGCCTTCGGGCGGCTCTCTTCGTTCGCGGGGGCGGTCCTGTCGGTGCCGGGTACGCTAGGTCGCGATGCCCAAAGCATTCCAACCCAGACCCGGTCAGCGGAGCTCTCGTGCGCCCGCCCGAGCCCTTGGACTTCCGCGCGAGGTCGTTGGAGAGCTACGGCAGGTAGCGCGTCCCGGCAAGGCCGACGAAGCGATCGCCAGGCTGGAACGGGCCGTCGAGTTGCTCGAGCGCGGCGATTCCCACGGCGCAGTGAGCGAGGCCGCCAAGGCTAAGGCGTTCGCGTCGAGGTCGGCAGCCGTGCGGGAGGTGTTGGGGCTCGCGCTCTACGGGGAAGACCGCTACCGGGAGGCGCTATCGGAGATGCAGACGTATCGCCGGATCACCGGTCGCGCCGACCAGAATCACATCATCGCGGACTGCCAGCGGGGTCTCGGTCACCCTGAGCGTGCGGTGCCGCTCGCCGAAGAGGCGCTGACGTCCCCCCGCGTGCCGCTCGCGGCGAAGGCAGAGTCGGTGATCGTGGCCGCATCCGCGCTCGCGGACATGGGTCGATTCGACCAAGCGCTCGGACTGCTTCGCCGCGTGAAGACACGGGACGACGTCGCCGGCCCTGAGGTACTGCGTGTTTGGTACGTGACCGCAACCGTCCTCGAGCGCGCGGGTCGCAACCAGGAGGCGACGCGGGAATTCCAGAAGATCATGCGCCACGACGCGAGCGCGTTCGACGTCGCGGAGCGGCTCGCTCAGCTCGGCTGACCCGGCGCCGACTCGGCCTCGTCTGCTTGGGATCGTTTCTTCCAGTAACGGATCAAGCCTAAGGCGTTCATGCGGACGCTCGACAGGAGCCCGAGCCGTCGCTCGAACGCGTCGAGGTCTAGCTCGACGTTGGATCCGGCCTCGATGTCACGTGCGCTCTCCATTTCCAGGCGACCGACGATCTCCTCGAGGTCGTCGGTCGAGGCGAGCGTTTCTCGCACGACTTGAGCCCAGCTGCGAAGCCGTTGCACCGCAAGGTCACACACACGTTCGACTTCGGAGATCGGACCGAAGTGCGCGAACAGCAGCACCGATCGAGCGACCTCGCAGATGTGTTCGATGCTCCTCACGGCGAGATCGAGGTCGAAGTCCGGAGGCGGCGTGGCCGGACGGAGCACGGGAAGGTCGGGTACGTGGATGCCGAGCGCGTCGCCCGTGAAGACGGCTCCGCTTCCCGAATCCACGAGCGCCAGCTGGTGCGAAGCGTGACCCGGGGTGTAGAAGGTTTCGAGCTCGCGGCCTCCGAGCTTCAAGGTAGCCCCGTCATCCAACACGCGAAGACGTGCGGCGGGCACGGGGTCGACGGGGCCGAAGAGAGAGGCCATCTGCTCCTCGCCATAGATGCGGGTGGCGCTCGCTACGAGCTTCGTCGGGTCGGCGAGGTGCGGTGCTCCGCGTTCGTGGACCCACACCGTCGCTTTGGGGAATCGCGCCGCGAGCCGTCCGACGCCGCCCGCGTGATCGAGGTGGATATGCGTCACGACGATGTGCGCGAGATCGTTCGGTCCGATGCCGAGTGAGCTGAGCCCTCGCGTGACGGGTTCGACGGAGGTGGTCGGGCCGGTTTCGACGAGAGTGGGGCGGATGGCGTCCAGCAGATAACCGGCCGTGTAGCGCTCGTGCCCTCCCATGAGGGTGTCGATCGCGGTGACGCCGGGTGCCACGACGAAAGGTGTTGGATGCATCGGCGGGAGTTTAACGGGAGTCGTGTCACTACCTGATGCTAACGTCGCGCGCTGAAAGGAGGGAGCTGTCATATGGTGACCGTGAACGTCGTCGTGCTAGCCGGAACCGTGGCGGCAGATCCAGTCGAACGCCGGATGCCGTCCGGCGATGAGGTCACCGAGCTCAGGCTGTCCGTTCCAGAGGCCGGGAAGCGCCTCCTTCCCCTCCCGGTCGCGGCGTGGCACAAGGCCGTCGGCAAGCGCGCCCTGAAGGACATCGGCAAGGGCGACGATGTCCTCGTGTACGGGCAGCTCGCCAGGCGCTTCTACCGGAGCGGAGCAGGGGCTCGAAGCCTGACGGAGGTGGTGGCAACGGGGATCAAGAAGCTCGAGACGCCCGCTCCAGAGTAGGAGGTCGGGCCGGGTCTCAGTCGAGGGGGCGGATGATCATCCCGGTGCGCGGCTTCGGCCAGAAGAACGTCGACTTCTGAGGGAGTCGCTCGCCGCGGTCGATGACCGAGCGGATTCGCTCGGCGGTGGTCGGCGGAAGGAAATAGGCGGCCACGGCTCGCCCGTCGCGCACGGCTTCCTCGGCTTCGATCGGATCGTGAGTGAACTCGAGCGCTTCGTCCGACTCGTCCAGCACGTGCTGGTGGAGAACGCGAACGAGCGGCGGTTCTCCGGTCAGCTGCGCAACGCGATGGACCAGCGCCCCATATTCGCGCGTAGCTACGCCGTATCGGAGCTCGTCGTCGTCCACCTGAGCGAGGACCTCTTCGAGGTCCCGCACGAGGGAGCCGTCGGTCAGCGGCGTTCCCCGCATCAGCATCCGGTGGATGGGAAGCACCGGTGGGTCTTCTTCAGCTGCGTCGACGATGAACGTCATGACCCGGTCCCACGGTCCAGGGCCATGGTCGGATCGCATCTCGTCCCGGTACCTGAGCGCCATCGTGTAGCGGTGATGGCCGTCGGCGATGAGCAGCGACTCGTCCGCGAGCCACGGTGCGATATCGCCGGCGTCAACGAGGATCCACATCCGGTGCTCCACGCCACTCTCATCGGTCATCGCCGCAACCGGCGGTCGCTCGCAGGCATCGTCGAGGGATCTGCCGAGCTGCCTGCAGGGACCGGAGAAGACCGCGTAGATCGGGGACAGGTTCGCGCGTACGGCTCGCATGAGGAGGAGTCGA
>JBGPKY010000214.1:0-4288 GCA_041486205.1 Actinomycetota bacterium | reverse complement strand
CTACCGCAGCGACGAGAACCTCCTCGACTGGGAGGCGACGAAAGCCCTCCTCGATCTCGGAGAGGAGCTCGAGATCGAACCGACTTCCGAGCTCGCGTCCGAGATCATCCACTCGCTCGAGACCGGGACGCCGCGTGAGGTTTACGGCAACGTCCGCAACGACGGGCTGATCGAAGGGCTCCCCCGGGACGCATGCGTCGAGGTTCCGATGCTCGTCGACGAGGGTGGCATCCAGCCGACGGCGATCGGCGAGCTGCCTCCACAGTGCCTCGCTCTCAACCGAACGTTCCTGAACGTGGTGGAGCTCACGGTCCACGCCGCGCTGGAGGAGCGGCGCGACCTCGTCTACGCGGCCGCGATGCTCGACCCGAACTGCGCCGCAACGCTGCCGCTCGACGAGATCCGTGCGATGTGCGACGACCTCATCGCTGCGCACGGAGACCTCATGCCGGAGGGCGTCCGCCGCGGGTGAACCGTGTCAGCCGGCCTCTGGACCGTGAGGGGGAGCCATCGGTCCGGCCGGTTCAACGTCGGGATGGGGCTGTGAGAGCGCAGGCGTCGACAGCGCGAACCACGCGACGGCGGCCCCAGCCAGCGTCAGCATCGACGATCCGGTGTACAGGGTGATCGCGCCGAACCTGTCGTAGACCCACCCGCCGACCCCCGCGCCGAGGATCGGCCCGATCCCGAACCCGGCCGTCGCGGCCATCGACTGTCCCGTCGAATACAAGGACGACGGCAGCAGTCGTCCGATCACCACGACGCCTGTGGTGAAGAGAAGCCCGAAGGCGAGCCCCTCGAAGATCGTCAGCATCGAGACGATCGTGGGGCTCGAAACGAGCCCCCACAGAAGGAACCCAAGGGCGTAGATGCAGCAGCCGATCACGTACACCAGACGCAGGCCGAGCCGCTTCCCCAAACGCGAGGACCAGCGCATCACCGGCACCTCGACCGCTCCTCCCAACGCCGTTCCGATACCCACGAGGAGCGGTCCGCCGCCCGCCCGTTCGATCTTCAAGCCGATGAAGTTCCACGCGCCGTTGAAGCCTGTCCACACGAGCAGAAGCGCGGCGAGGAATCCCCAGAATCGCGGCGCTTCGCGGAAGACCGCCCCCACGGCTCCGAGCCGGCCGTGCTTCTGCTTCCTACTCGGCCGGTCGGACTCGATCGTCGACGTCCAGATGAGCACCGCGATGCTGGCGGCCGCGTAGATCGGCATCGCCCATCGCACGCCGACGTGCTGCAGGGTGAAGCCGATCACGAGGCAAGCCGCAGCGTACGAGAGGCTCTCCCACCCCCGGACGCGGCCGTAGTCGTGCATCCGATCCTCGCCGAGGTGCACCAGGGCCAGAGCGTCGATGTTCGGGCCCGCCGTGGTTCCGAAGCCGGCGAAGACGAAACCGATCATCGCGATCGCAAGGAGGCCGTGGGTCCAGAACAACCCGAGCGCTGCGCCTCCAGCGCCGAGGGTCCCGATCTGGAGTGCGCGCTTGCGGCCGATCGTGGTATCGCTCACGTGACCCCAGATCGGGTTGAACAGAACGCGAGCGGAAGCCATCGCCGCGATGACGACGCCGATCTCACCCGTGGTCAGTCCCCGACCGTCGAGGAACAGCGCGATGAACGGGAAGAAGGACGCGATGACGACGCCGAACAGGACGAACAGCACTTGGATCGAGACGGCGGGGCGGACGGCGGTCTTCACCGAGCGATCCCCGGGATCAGCCGCAGCCCGTTGCCCACGTACACCGCCCGCAGCGCTTCCGCGGGGAGATCGAGTCCAGATATCGCCCATCTACCCTGCGGCGGAACAGGTTCAGGCGAATACGCGAAGCTCTCGTCTTCGGTTTCGAGGAACCTGAAGTGGATGGCGTAGATGTCCGCGCTCGGAGGGAACTCATCGGTGCCGAACAGAACCCGCGAAGGATGCCGCACGACGAGGCGCCGAGCGGCTCGCGGCTGGCGCCCGAGCTCGGGGATGCGTGCCGCGATGTCCACCTGGAGATTCGGGTAGGCATCCAGCATCCGTTCGACCCAGGGGAGGTCCTCGGCGAAGCAGCCGACGTGAACACCGATGAACGTCGTCTGCGGATGCGCCGCGACCGTTCCTTCGAGCGCTTCCACCAGTCGCTCGAACGTGGGGAATCGCTCTCGATCGGCGAACGACCAATCGGGATGCTCCAGCAGCTCTTCGAGCCTCTCGTTGGAAGCGTCGACGGGGTCGAAGAAGACGACGGGGTCCGCCGTGTGGATCGAGACCGGCAGCCCAAGGTCGCCGGCCGTATCCCACACGTCGGAGAGGCGCGGATCGTCCGGCATCAGGAGCGCTCCGCGCTCGTCCCGGACGTGCAGGCCGAGATCCTTCCAGACCTTCAGACCTCTCGCCCCGGCGGAGGCACTGCGTCGCAACGAGACCGATAGTCGCTCGGCAAACCCGGCCCTCGCGGCCTCGCGCCAGTCGAGGTGGCAGAACGTGGCGAACCGGCCCGGGTGCGCTCGATCGTACCGGTCGAGGTTGGCCTCGAGCTCGTCCCCGAAGCGGCCGTCCAGGTTCACGATGGTGCGGACGTTGCTGGCGTCCATCAGGTCGAGCAGCTCGGAGACGTCGGGCACCGACCAACCGCCGCCGTTGGTCAGCCAGCGCCCGAGATGGTTGTGCGCGTCGACGGCCGCGAACTTCGCTCGAGGGACGAGGTGCTCCGGAGAGCGAAGGCCGGATCGGGGGCGGAAGTCGCTCAGACGAAGGTCCCGCAGTCGCGGGTCGATGCCGGGCACGCCCACGAAGCTACACCGTGGTGACTTGGACGCCCGCGTCGGCGATGGTACGGACGACGGCGGGATCGGCAGCCGAGTCCGTGATCAGCTGGTGTACGCGGTCGATGGAACAGATCCGCGCGAACGCGGCCCGACCGATCTTCGAGCTGTCGGCGACCACCACCACGCGATGCGCCCGGTCGATCAGCGCGAGGTTCGTGTGTGCTTCGACCTCATGATGCGTGGTCAGGCCGGACCCGGGCGCGATGCCGTCGACGCCGAGGAAGACGATGTCGAGGTTCAGCCCGGCGAGACTCTGCTCCGCCAGGGGGCCGACGAGCTCGTACGACTCGCTTCGCGCCACGCCGCCGGTCACGACGAGCTTGAGGTTCGGGCGGACGGCTAGCTCCGAGGCGATGTTGAGCGCGTTCGTCACGACGGTCAGCCGCTGTCGGTCGACCACCGCGCGGGCGACCTCCGTAGTGGTGGTTCCGCCGGTGAGCCCGATCGCGGCACCGTCGGCGACCAACTCGGCCGCCGCGCGGGCGATCCTGCGTTTCTCCTCGTGGTGTCGAGCGCCCTTGTAACGGAGCGGGAGCTCGTAGAGGACCCCCTGGGCGACCGCGCCGCCGTGCGTGCGCATCAGCAGCCGCTGGCCCTCGAGGAACTCCAGATCGCGCCGGATCGTCGCGGCCGAGACGCCAAGCTCACGTCCGAGCTCGGCAACGCCTACCGTGCCGCCTTCGGAGAGTTTCTCGAGCACTACGCTCAGCCTGTCGGCCTGTCGCACGCGTACGAGTATAGGGAGGCAGTTGTGCTCGTGTTTGCTCTCATGCGCAGGTCTGGCCTAAAGTGGGCGCGAATGAGCGAAATCGTGCAGGAGATCGCCGGGCAGCCTTTCGCGTGGGCGGAGGCAGCTCGTCGCGCTCCGGGGTTCGCGGCAACCCTTCCCGCCCACGGCCAGCGGGTCGCCGTCGCCGGGTGCGGGACCTCGCTGTATATCGCGCAGGCGATCGCGGGCATCCGCGAGGCATCCGGCCTCGGCGAGACCGACGCCTTCCCGGCCTCGGAGGCACCCATAGACCGCCGGTATGACGCGTGGCTCGCGATCTCGCGCTCGGGGACGACGACCGAGGTCGTTCGTCTGCTGGAGTCGCTACCGAGGGACACGGTGACGATCGCCGTGTCGGCGGTCGACGCCACGCCCGTGGTGCTGGCAGCGTCGCGCTCTATCATCATCGATTTCGCCGACGAGCGCTCCATCGTGCAGACGCGGTTCGCGACGACGACGCTCGCCCTGCTCCGCGCCCACCTGGGTGAGGACCTCAAGCCGTCGATCGCGCAGGCCAAGGAGGCGCTCGGCGCCGACCTTCCCGTCGACCCGGCAGCGATCGAGCAATGGGTGTTCCTCGGCCGGGGATGGACGGTGGGCCTGGCGAGTGAGGCCGCACTGAAGATGCGCGAAGCGAGCGGCTCGTGGGCCGAGTCGTATCCGGCGATGGAGTTCCGGCACGGCCCCATCAGCGCGGCGGGT
>JBGPKY010000213.1:0-4295 GCA_041486205.1 Actinomycetota bacterium | reverse complement strand
GCACGTGAAGTTGTGGTTCTGGCAGCCGCGCGGGCGTTCTCGGGGCCGCTCTATACTCGGGTGGGCTCCCGTGCGGGTCTGTGGTTGCCCGGGGAAGAGGTTCCCCGGTAGTCGATGCCAGCCGCGGGCGAAACGACCCACGTAAGGCGACCCTTGGTTGCTGAGCATGGCGCGGTTTAGACGTAAGACCCGCCTCGGCCGGGGAAACCCGGTTCGGGAGAGGGTGCGAAGCCGTCTTGTGGGCGGCGAACACTCCCGCGGGCGAGTGTGGGGGAAAAGACCAGGTCAGCCGCGCGGGAGCTCACCTACGCCATGGGATGAGCCGGACCCGGCGCACGACTACGAAAGGCCATGCGTATGGATCTCGTCCTGAACGGCCGCGGCACACCGATAACCGAAAAGATCCGCCAAGCTGCGGACCACAAGCTCGCCGGGCTCGCCCGGGTCGAGCCCCGCGCGATGCGGATCGCGATCGAGATCATCGTGGAGAAGAACCCGAGGCTGGGAGGGACGAAGCATGTCCAAGCCACACTCGAGATCCCGCGGAAGACCTTCCGAGCCAAGGGCGAGGCTGCGGACGTCGAATCCGCGCTCGACCAGGTCGCAGAGCGCCTGGAGAGACAGGTGCGCGACTACCACGACAAGAGGCGAACCCGCCTGGTCGGGGGCGCCAATCGCGTAAAATCCGCGAACAGCCCGGAGCGGAACCGCACGGTCGAATGACCGGTCGGGATCGGGCCCGAGCGCAGGGGGCCTCGTAACCATGCCAAAGGACGACACCGGGGGATCCGAGAAGCTGAGGGTGCTGGTCGTCGACGATCACGCGCTCTTCCGTCGCGGTCTCCAGATGGTCCTAGAGCAAGAGGAGGACCTCGAGCTCGTGGGGGAGGCCTCCGACGGCAACGAGGCCGTCGAGAAGGCCTCGGAGCTGATGCCCGATGTGATCCTCATGGACGTTCGCATGCCTAAGCGCTCGGGCATCGAGGCCGCCGGCCAGATAAAGGACCTCCTGCCGCACGTGAAGATCCTGATGCTCACCATCTCCGATGAGGAGGCCGACCTCTACGAGGCCATCAAAGCGGGCGCCTCCGGCTACCTGCTGAAAGAGATCCCGATCGAGGAGGTCGCCGACGCGATCCGCTCGGTGTGGGCGGGCCAGTCGCGCATCTCGCCTTCGATGGCCTCCAAGCTGCTGAACGAGTTCGCCGCGATGAGCAAGGCGGGTGCCGACCGCCCGCAGGTCCCGACCCCGAGGTTGACGGAACGCGAGATGGAGGTGCTGAAACTGGTCGCGCAGGGGCTCAACAACCGCGACATCGCGAAGCAACTCTTCATCTCCGAGAACACGGTGAAGAACCACATCCGCAACATCCTGGAGAAGCTCCACCTGCATTCCCGGATGGAAGCCGTCGTCTACGCGGTTCGCGAGAAGCTCCTCGAGATCACCTGACGTACCTCGGAGCGCTCGGCCGGGCTTTCGGGGACCCCTCCGCTAGAATCGGTGGTCGAACCCCCGATCGCACCATAGGAGACCTGTGGGCCTCGACAAGTTCCTGACCGCCGGCGGTGGCGGCCGCCGGCGAAGACGCTATGAAGAGATCGTCGGACTCGTAAGCACCTACGAGCCTGAGGTCGAGGACCTCTCCGACGATGAGCTGCGCGCGAGGACCGTCGGGTTCAAGGAACGGGTCGCGGCCGGTGAAGATATCGACGACCTGCAGCCGGAGGCATTCGCCTGCGTCCGCGAGGCGGCCCGGCGGACGATCGGGCAGAGGCACTTCGACGTGCAGGTGATGGGCGCGGCTGCTCTGCACGACGGCAACATCGCCGAGATGAAGACCGGTGAGGGCAAGACGCTCACCTCGACCATGCCGGCGTATCTCAACTCGCTGACCGGCGCCGGCGTGCACATCGTCACGGTCAACGACTACCTGGCCAAACGCGACTCGGAGTGGATGGGACCTATCTTCCGGGCGCTCGGCGCGACGGTCGGGCTGATCCAGTCGCCGATGATGCCGGCCGAGCGCAAACCTGCTTACGGTGCGGACATCACCTACGGCACGAACAACGAATTCGGATTCGACTACCTTCGCGACAACATGGCGATGCACCTGGACGACATGGTCCAACGGGGGCACGCCTTCGCCATCGTCGACGAAGTGGACTCCATCCTGATCGACGAGGCGCGCACGCCGCTGATCATCAGCGGCATGGTGGCCGACTCGGCCAAGTGGTATCAGACGTTCGCGCGACTGGTGCCGAGGCTTAGGGCCGAGGAGGACTACGAGGTCGATGAGGCGAAGAAGACGGTTGCCGTGACCGAGGCCGGCGTAACCAAGGTGGAAGAGGCGCTCGGCATCGAGAACCTCTACGAGCACGTCCACACGCCTCTCGTGCACCACCTTCAGAACGCCTTGCGAGCAAAGGAGCTCTACCACCGCGACGTCGAGTACCTCGTCACGAACGGTGAGGTGAAGATCGTCGACGAGTTCACGGGCCGAGTGCTGGAAGGCCGGCGCTACTCGGAGGGCCTGCACCAGGCGATCGAGGCCAAGGAAGGCGTTCGAGTCAAGGAGGAGAACCAGACGCTCGCGACGATCACCATCCAGAACTACTTCAAGATGTACGAGAAGCTCGCCGGCATGACCGGAACGGCGAGGACCCAGCTGACCGAATTCGAGGAGACGTACAAGCTCGGTGTCGTCGAGATCCCGACGAACATGGAGATGATCCGCGCCGACGAGCAGGATCTCATCTACAAGGGCGAGGACGCGAAATGGAACGCGGTTGTCGACGACCTCGTTGAGCGACACGAACGCGGCCAGCCGTGTCTGGTGGGTACGGTCTCGATCGAGAAGTCGGAACGGCTGTCCGGCTACCTCAACCGCCGAGGCATCCAACACCACGTACTGAACGCGAAGAACCACGAGAAGGAAGCTATGATCGTCGCGCAGGCGGGCCGCCTCGGCTCCGTTACGGTGGCGACGAACATGGCCGGCCGAGGCGTCGACATCCTCCTAGGCGGCAACCCCGAATACCTTGCGCGGCAAGAGATGGTGGCGCGGGAGTGGGATAACGACCGCTACCTGATGTTCGAGATGGCCGATGAAGAGCGGGCGGAGTACGAGGCCGAGTACACGCCCATCTATCAGAAGTTCAAGGCGCAGGCCGACGCCGAGCACGAGCAAGTCGTCGAGACCGGAGGGCTCTTCGTCCTCGGCACCGAACGGCACGAGTCGCGCCGCATCGACAACCAGCTGCGAGGCCGGTCGGGACGCCAGGGCGACCCCGGCGCGTCGCGGTTCTACCTCTCGTTGGAAGACGACCTCATGCGGATGTTCGCGAGCGACCGGGTAGCCTCGATCATGGAGAGGTTGAAGTGGCCCGACGACGAGCCGATCACCGCCAAGATGGTCTCGAAAGCCGTCGAGAACGCCCAGCGCCAGATCGAAGAGCTGAACTTCGAACGGCGCAAGAACATCCTGAAGTACGACGACGTGCGAAACACGCAGCGCCAGGTCATCTACGACGAGCGCAAGAAGATCCTCGAGGGCGGTAACTTCAAAGACGAGGCCCTCAACATGGTGACGGACGTCGTGGAGCGCTCCGCGGCACAGTATGTCTCCCCTCAGGTCTTCTCCGAGGACTGGGACCTGGACGCGCTGCTCGCGTCGCTCGCCGAGGTCTACCCGGTGCGCCTGCGGAAGCAGGAGCTGTCCGAAGTCGGAAACGCGGCGGAGCTCTCCGAGATGGTCCTCACCGACGCGCTCGAGTTGTACGAGGAGAAGGAGCGGTCGGTCGGCTCGGAGGTGATGCGGGAGCTGGAGCGGATGGTCCTCCTCAACATCACCGACAACAAGTGGCGTGAGCACCTCTACGAGATGGACTATCTCGAGGAAGGGATACACCTTCGCGCGTACGGCCAGCGCGACCCGCTCACCGAGTACAGGCGCGAGGCGTTCGAGATGTTCGAGGAGCTCACGCAGGGGATCCGCGACGAGTTCGTCCGGTACATCTACCGCGTCGAGTTGGTCCGTCAGGACGAGCCCTCGCGCCCTCGGCCGCAGCGCGTCGTCACGAGCCACGGCGATGAAGAGGAGAACACGGGCGCGGCGCCACAGGCCAAGAGCGACAAGGTGGGGCGGAACGCACCGTGTCCTTGCGGATCGGGGCGCAAGTACAAGAAGTGTCACGGCGCCACCGCCTGAGGTGAAGGCGGGCGGCCCGCACCGGTACGATTGACCTCATGAGCGAGCACACAGAACGCATCGAGAAGCTCTCCGAGCGCATCGCGT
>JBGPKY010000212.1:0-4334 GCA_041486205.1 Actinomycetota bacterium | reverse complement strand
GCTCCGTCACTCGACCGCGCACGTGATGGCGCAGGCGGTATGCGACCTGTTCCCGGGTGCGAAGTACGCGATCGGCCCGCCCATCGAGGACGGTTTCTACTACGACTTCGAGCTGCCGCAGGCGTTGTCGCCGGAGGATCTGCCACGGATCGAGGCCCGCATGGCCGAGATCAGGGAGTCCGATCAGCCGTTCATCCGTGAGGAGATCTCGAAGGAACAGGGGCTCGAGCGATTCGCCGATCAGCCGTACAAGCGGGAGATCATCGAGGGGGTCGAGGTCGAGGAGGGCGCCACCGGTGAGGCCGTGACCGTGTATCGCAACGGCGAGTGGGCGGACCTCTGCCTCGGGCCGCACGTTCCGTCCACCGGTCGTCTCGGGGTGTTCAAGCTCACGAAGCTCGCGGGCGCGTACTGGCGGGGGGACCAGGCTCGTCCGATGCTCCAGCGGATCTACGGGACGGCGTGGGCCACGAAGGCCGACCTGGCCGACTACCTCCATCGGCTCGAAGAGGCCGAGCGCCGCGACCACCGCAAGCTCGGCCGCGAGCTCGACCTGTTCTCGAACCCCGACGAGCTCGGGCCTGGGTTGTGGGTGTGGCACCCGCGCGGCGGCGTGTTCCGCAAGCAGCTCGAGGACTACGTTCGGAACCTGCACCTCGACCGGGGGTACGACCTGGTCGTGACGCCGCACATCGCGCGCTCGGTCCTGTGGGAGACCTCGGGCCATCTAGCGAAATACGCCGAGAACATGTATCCGCCGATGCAGACGGACACCGGTGACTACTACGTGAAGCCGATGAACTGTCCGTTCCATGTGCTGGTGTACAAGTCGCGCACGCGATCCTATCGGGACCTCCCGATGCGGCTGGCGGAGCTCGGAACGATCTATCGGCACGAACGGCTCGGAACACTCCACGGGCTCATGCGGATCCGCGGCGGCACGCAGGACGACTCGCACATCATCTGCACCCCGGAGCAACTGGTCGATGAGATCCTCCGCGTCTTCGACCTGACGCTCGAGATCCACAGGACGTTCGGGTTCGCAGACCCGATCGTCAACCTTTCGACCAAACCCGGGGTCGCGATCGGGGAGCCTGAGATGTGGGAGCGCGCGACGGAAGCCCTGCGCGCGGCGCTCGACAAGAGCGGGCTCGCGTACGAAGTCGCCGAGGGCGAGGGGGCGTTCTACGGACCGAAGGTCGACTTCCATTTCAAGGACGCGATCGGGAGGCTGTGGCAGCTCACGACGGTGCAGTGCGACTTCGCCCTGCCGGAGCGCTTCGACATGGAGTACACGGGCGAAGACAACGCGCGTCACCGCCCGGTGATGATCCATCGCGCGATCCTTGGGACGCTCGAGCGGTTCAGCGGCGTACTGATCGAGCACTACGCCGGCGCTTTCCCGCTGTGGCTCTCGCCCGAGCAGGTGCGGCTGGCGCCGGTCGCCGATCGCCACGTGGAACACGCGGAACGGCTCGCGGCTCGCCTTCGCGAAGCCGGCTTGAGGCCGTTCGTCGACGACAGCAAGGAGTCCGTCGGCAAGAAGATCCGCGCGGCGCAGCTGATGAAGGCGCCGTACGCCATCGTGATCGGGGACAAGGAGATCGAGTCCGGAGAGCTCACCGTCCGCGACCGCCAGGGGACCGAGACGGAGGGCGTGGCGTTCGAGGTGTTCGTCGCGGCGCTCGTCGAGGAGGCGCGGTCCCGCTCGCTCGAGCAAAGTCGGTTCGAAGGCTGACGGGTGGACCGCCTCTGGTCGCCGTGGCGGATGGAGTACATCCAGGCCGCCAAGGACGGCGACGAGGAGGGATGCATCTTCTGCGACCTCCCGGCGAGGGGCGACGACTCGACCGCGCATATCCTCGCGCGGGGGGAGTTCGGATTCGTCGTGCTGAACAAGTTCCCCTACAACCCGGGACATCTGATGGTGGCTCCGCTTCGCCACACGGGTGATCCCGAGGCGATGAGCGACGATGAAACCCTCGACCTCGGGCGGCTGCTCCAGCGCGCGATCGCCGCTCTGCGTCAAGAGATGGCGCCGCAGGGGTTCAACGTCGGGATGAACCTGGGTCGCGTGGCCGGCGCCGGCATCCCAGATCACCTGCACTGGCATGTCGTGCCGCGCTGGACGGGCGACACCAACTTCATGCCGGTGATCGGCCAGACGCGCGTGCTGCCCGAGCTCCTTGAGGAGACCTACCGCAAGCTCGCGCCGAGGTTCGCCTGATGGATCGCGGCTTCCTCGTGCTCGGGTCGGTGTTCGCGCTGCTCGGGGTGGGGCTCGGGGCCTTCGGCGCACATGCCCTGCAGCGCAAGGTTCCTCCGGCACGGATCGCGACCTTCGAAACCGGTGTGCGCTACCAGCTGACCCATGCCCTGGCGCTGTTCGTGGTCGTGTTCTTCCGCACGATCGGGCATGACGCGTTCGCGGGATCGCTCGCCGGAGTCATGTTCGTGACGGGGATCATGCTCTTCTCTGGGAGCCTGTACCTGTTGGCCGTGACCGGAACGCGGAGATGGGGGATGGTCGCGCCGTTCGGCGGGTTGTGCTTCCTCGCCGGGTGGCTCGCGCTCGTGTGGGCGGCGTTCACCGCGTCGTTCCGCTTCTGAGCGAAGGGCGCCGCTACTTCTTCTGAGCCTCTTCCTTGGCTTTCTGGGCCTCAGCGATGATCTTCTCAGCGAGGTGGGAGGGGACCTCCTCGTAGTGCGAGAACTTCATCGAGAACGCGCCGCGGCCGCCGGTCATCGAGCGGAGGTCGATCGAGTAGCGCGCCACCTCGGCCTGCGGTACGAGCGCTCTGACCCGCTGCTTCCCGGCGCCCGCCGACTCCATACCGCCGATCTTGGCGCGCTTGGAGTTGAGGTCGCCCATCACGTCGCCGGTGAAGGTCTCGGGTACGACGACCTGCAGCTCGACGATCGGCTCGAGGAGGACGACACCGGCAGATCCTGCGGCTTCCTTCAGCGCGAGCGAGCCGGCGATCTGGAACGCCATATCTGAGGAGTCCACGGTGTGGAACTTCCCGTCGACGAGCCGCACCTTGATGTCGACCATCGGGTTGCCGGACAGGGCGCCGTCGACCATCGTCTTCACGATGCCCTTCTCGACCGAGGGGATGAACTGGCTGGGTATCGCGCCCCCGAAGATCTTGTCCTCGAAGACGAAACCCTCGCCGCGCGGAAGCGGTTCGACCTCGATGCTGCATACGGCATACTGGCCGTGGCCACCGGACTGCTTGACGTGCCGCCCGAGTCCTTTGCCTTTGGCCTTGAACGTCTCGCGATAGGCGATCTTCGCGGGCTTCGACTGAACCTCGACCCCGTACTTGCGCTTCATCCGCTCCGTCATGACGTCCAGGTGCGCCTCACCCATGCCGTACATGACGGTCTCGTGGGTCTCGTCCGAGCGGCTGACGCGGAAGGTGGGGTCCTCCTCGCGCAGGCGTGCGAGGGCTGTGGAGAGCTTGTCCTCATCGCCTTTGGTCTTCGGTGAGATCGCCAGCGCGAGCAGAGGCTCGGGGATCTCGAGCACCGGGACCTGGACCGGGTCGTCCTTGGTGGAGAACGTGTCGCCGGTCGTGGTGTGCGAAAGCTTGGCGACCGCGCCGATGTCGCCGGCCGCGACCTCGGAGACGTTGTCGTGCTCTTTGCCCCGCAACGTGAACACCTGTCCGACGCGTTCTTCGGTGCCCTTCGTAGCGTTGAAGACGGAGGAGTCCGGCCGGAACTTGCCCGAGAACACACGGAACATCGTGATGTGGCCGACGTACGGATCCGAGACGGTCTTGAACACGAGAGACGTGAGCGGTTGCGCGGGGTCGCAGGCACGCTCCTTCTCGTCTCCACCTTTCGTGCGAACCGTGACAGGGCCGCGATCGATGGGAGAAGGGAACTCCTCCGCGATGAAGCTGAGCGCTCGGTCGACACCGATCGGCTTCGCGGCCGCGCATAGGAGGACGGGCGCGATCCGCGCTTCTGCGAAGCCTTTCTTCACGCCGTGGAGGATCTCGCTCTCGGAGAGCTCCCCTTCCTCCAGATACTTCTCGATCATCGTGTCGTCGGACTCCGCGACGGCCTCCATCAACTTCTCGCGGTAGGGGTCGGCCTTCCCGGCGATGTCGTCGGGCCATGCGCTCTCTTCGGCCGTCGGTCCGGAACCATACCGATAGGCCTTCTTCGTGAGCAGATCGGCGACGCCTTCGAACTCGTGCTCCTCGCCGAGCGGCAGCTCGAGCGGCGCGACCTGGTTCCCGAACGACCGCACCAGCTCGCCGAGCGTTCTCTCGAACGACGCGCGCTCGCGATCGAGCTTGTTGATCAGGATCGCGCGAGGC
>JBGPKY010000211.1:0-4411 GCA_041486205.1 Actinomycetota bacterium | reverse complement strand
GGCCGATGATCAGGAACGCAAGGTTGATGAGCAGTCCAGCCACGACGAGCCGCTTGATGGAGTCTCCCTTCCACGGGCGTCGCCGCACTATACGGATTCCTGCCGGGATAGGTGAGGGTTCGCAGGTCAACGGTTCGAGCGGCTAGGACGGCGGAAAGCACGCGTCGCGCGAGGCGTCGACGATCCCGACACCGTCCCGGTCGATGCTAGGCGAGTGACGGACCGAGCTCGTCGATGAACTCTCGCGCGGACTCGGATGCGGGACGGTTCCCCTTGCGCTCATAGAGCGCGAGCGCCTGGCGGGCGGCCTGCTCCGCGTCTGCCGGCTTGCCGGCCATACGCAGCACCTGCGCGAGATCCATCCAAACGTCACCCTGCAGGTTCGGGCACTCGGCGTCCGCGTACAAGCGGACGGCCTCTCGCCCGAGTTGCTCAGCCTCCGCGAACTCGCCCCGCGCGGCGAGGACCGTCGCCTGTGCCGACCGTCCGGCCACCTGGGACGCCAGGTCGTCCTCGGCGGCGACGCTGCGGGCGATCGTGGCGAACGGCTCGGCCTCATCGAACCGGCCGAGCGCGCAGAGCGCCCTGGCGAGGTTCGCTGCTGCCGTGGACTTGTGTCCCTCGTCGCCCAGCTCGTCGAGGATCTCGTAGTTCCGCCGGTAGGCTCGCTCTCCCGCAACGGCATCGCCAGCACAGAGTTCCAGGTAACCCAGCTCTCCCTCTTGCCACGCGACCATCAACCGTAGGCCAAGCGCCTCTCCGATCTCGACGGCGAGCCTCATCCGGCGCCGGGCCTCGTCGAAGGAACCCTCCATAGCCTCGAAGAACCCACGCACGACCAGCGCCCACGACTCGAGCTTGCGGCTGCGGGAGATGTCCTCGGCTAGCCCGTCGAGCGTCCGAAGTCCGTCCTCCGGCGTAGCGACGCCGTACAACTGCGCGGCGATCAAGGACTCGAGCGCGTCGTCCAGGAGCCGCTCGTCGCCGCTCCGGCGCGCATGCTCGAGGGCGCGGTGGGACGCGCGCTCCGCACGTTCATACCGGCACGGCATCCACTCGATCTCCGCGAGTTCCGTCCAGACGGTCGCCAGCGCCGCGTCATCCCCGAGCTCCTCGAACGTACGGGCAGCTTCCTCCAACTCGGCGCGGAACTCCTTGGTGGGCTTGCCGTGGGGATCCGTGAGCATCTGCGCCGCGGAGCGTCGGATCCTTGCCAGCCACTCCAGCGACCGGTCCCCTGCGTCAGCCGCGAGCGTGGCGGCCTGGTCGAACGCCGCGAACGCCTCCTGGGCCTCCCCCACCCACCCGAGCGCGTCGCCGAGGTCGTACAGCATCACGACCCGCTCTGCGCCAGCTACCGGACCGATCGCCAACGCACGGCGGAGGAGATTGACTCCCGCGACGGAGTCGCCTCGACCCGTCGCGCGCCGCCCTGCCGAGGACAAGCGAGCGGCCGCCCGGAGCCCGATCGCGGAGGAACGGTCGTCTTCCGGACCGAGCTGCGTCCGGTACACGTGGGCTTGCTCGAGGTGGTATGCGACGATCTCCTCCTGCTCCGCGACCGAGTGGCCCGCCACTCGCTCGAGCCAGTCCGCGAAGCGCTCGTGCAGCTCGGCGCGCTGGGCCTTCGGGATCGAGTCGTACGCCGAGTCGCGCACGAGGAGGTGTCGGAACCGGAACGCGTCCTCGCCCGGAAGCGTCGTTCGCTCGGGGCTGATCAGCTCCTTGCGAACCAGCGCCATCAGATCGGACGGCGCTTGCGTGCGGCGGTCCTCTGGGACGAGATCCCTGACGGCACCGACGAAGAACTCCTTGCCGATGACGGCGGCCGCCTCGAGCACCGTGCGCTCCTCGGGCGTGAGGCGGTCCAGGCGCGCACCCAGGAGCGCCTGGATCGAGGGCGGGACGGTGACGGAGGATAGGTCACCGGCGGCGATCCACCGGTCCTCTCCGCGGACGATCAGCCCGTCGTCGACCAACATCGCGAGCATCTCCTCGACGAACAAGGGGTTGCCCTCGGCGGTCTCGACGATGCGCTCGGCGATACCGGCCGGCAGCTCGGCCGCACCCAGGAGGTTCGTGATGAGCACCTCCGCTTGCTCGTCGGTGAGCGGCTCGAGCGACACCGTCGCTGCGTTCGACTTCCCGCCGGCCCAGGAGGGCCGCACGTCGAGCAGATCGGACCGCGCCATGCATAGGAGCAGGATCGGCGAGCCGCGCGACCAATCCGCGATGTGCTCGACGAGGTCGAGGAACGTCGACTCACCCCAGTGGATATCGTCGAACACCAACACGAGCGGACGCTCCCGGGCCGAGGCCTCGAAGAACCGCCGGATCGCCCAGAAGGTCTCCTCGCCGGCCGCAGCCTCGGCGACGCCCATCAGCTGCGAGACGTGCCGGCAGACGAGCTCCTGGTGCTCGTCGCCCTCGAGGACCGAGCAGACCTTCGACTCCACGACGTCGGGCAGGTCGAAGTCGACCAACCCGGCAGCCTGCTTGATCGCCTCGACCACCGGGAAGTAGGTGATGCCCTCCCCGTATGGCAGACACCGCCCGCGCAGCACCTCGGCTCCGTCACCGAGGGTCGATAGGAACTCCTCGACCAAGCGCGACTTGCCGACTCCGGCGGACCCGAGGAGGGTGAAGAGCTGGCACGCTTCATCGCCCTCCGCGGCGTCGAAGGCCTGCTGCAGCTGCGCGAGCTGCCGCTCGCGGCCCACCATCGGCGAATCCAAGCGACGCGGCACCGCTGAGGTAACCTCCCGGACGCCGAGCAAGCGCCAGGCGGGGACCCGCTCGGCTTTGCCTTTCATCTCTAGCGGCTCGACCGGCTCGGCATCGACCGCGTCGCGGACGAGCCGGTACGTCGCCTCACCGAGCAGCACCTGGCCGGGCGCGGCGTGCTGCTCGAGACGAGCGGCGACGTTGACGGCATCGCCGGTCACGATCGCCTTCCCGTCGCCGGGGTCCCCTGCAACAACCTCGCCCGTGTTCACGCCGATCCGGACCTGGATCGCAACGCCCCGGTCGCGCTCGAGCTCCTTGTTCAAGGCCGTGAGCGCCTCGCGCATGTCTGTCGCCGCGCGTGCGGCCCGAAGCGCATCGTCCTCGTGCAGCACCGGGATGCCGAACACGGCCATGACCGCGTCGCCGATGTATTTCTCGACGGTCCCCCCGTGACGCTCGATCGCCCCTCGCATGGTGTCGAAGTACCGCGATTGCACGTCGCGGAGCGACTCGGGATCGAGCCGCTCTCCGAGCGCGGTCGAGCCGGTCACGTCGCAGAACACGACCGTGACCGTCTTGCGGACCTCGCGCGTCGGCGCGGCAGGCGCGAGCGGCGCGGCACATGCCGGACAGAACGCGAAATCCTCCGGGCTCTCACGCCCGCAACTCGGGCACGTCAGCATCGGCCGCAGCGTACGGCCGTGGGTCGCCGAGCGCTACCGGGCGGCTGGCGATCCGAGCGCCAAGAGCCCGCCCTGGCCTTCGCTGGCAGCCGGCGGGCAGGGAGTGGCTGGGAACCCAACCTAGCGTATCGGTGGGCTCGTGCTTCACTGGTGGAGGCACGGGAAGAAGGGGGCCGCCGATGCCAACCGAGCAACACGATGTCGGCAAGCTGAGAGATGTCTTGGACGGGTTCAACCGGCACGACCTCGACGGCCTCATGGCGTTCTTTGCCCACGACGCCGTGTTCGAGTCTCCGCGTGGCCCTCATCCGTGGGGAACGCGGTTCGAGGGCAAGGAAGCGGTCCGCGAGGGACTAACAGCAAGGTTCGAAGGGATCCCTGACGTGCACTATGGAGAAGACCGGCATTTCCTGTGCGGCGACAGGGGTGCCTCGGAATGGACGCTGACCGGTACAACGACAGACGGCGTTCATCTTGAGGTGCGCGGGTGCGACCTTTGGGAGTTCAGAGACGGGCTCATCATCCGAAAGGACTCGTACTGGAAGTTGGTCGAGAGTGCCTGACGAGCCGAACTCCTGATCGACGCCGAGGAGGAGCATCTCTGCGGCCGGCCCTAATGGTCTCCGAGCTGGAGCGGGGAATCGAACCCCGGACCCCCTCCTTACCATGGAGGTGCTCTGCCGTCTGAGCTACTCCAGCGAGAGATGCAGGAGACGTAGCCGGAAACCGGTACCGGCTTCTACATCCAGCGAGGAGTCTATCCAAGTCGGCCGGGGAGCTGCGTCCGGAGGCCACCGGGCGCAGAGGAAGACTGCGCCGATCGTCTACGTGCTAGCTTCGAGCGTTGGCACCGAAGACTGGAGGTCGATCGAGATGGTGGTTTGCGTTCCCGTGACGGTCGAGGGTCTGATCGACCCGCGGTGGGGTCGCGCGGATCGAGTGGCGATCGCGGATGCGACCGCGAACGGGATCGCGGACTGGAAGGAGTTCGATGTCGGCTG
>JBGPKY010000210.1:0-4416 GCA_041486205.1 Actinomycetota bacterium | reverse complement strand
GGCTACATCGCGATCTTCCTGCTCATGGTGCTCGAATCGGCGTGCGTGCCCATCCCCAGCGAGGTAACGATGCTCTTCGGAGGAGCCCTGGTTTCGGCCGCGTTCCTGGCCCACGGGGACCATCTGAACCTCGTCGCCGTGGGGCTCGTAGGCACGGCGGGCAACCTCGCCGGCTCCTGGCTCGCCTACTGGGCCGGCTACGCGGGAGGCCGGCCGCTGATCGACCGCTGGGGTCGGTACCTGCTGCTCCGCCCCCACGAGATCGACCGGGCGCATGACTGGTTCGAGCGGTACGGGCACGAAACGGTCTTCTTCGGACGGCTCCTTCCGGTGGTTCGCACCTTCGTGAGCCTGCCGGCTGGGGTGGCCAGGATGAACTTCTGGAAGTTCACCATCTACACGGTGCTCGGCTGCCTTCCGTGGTCCTTCGCCCTCACCTTCCTCGGCTACAAGCTCGGCGAGCGGTGGGATGAGGTGGAAGGCTTCATCCGGCCGATCTCCTGGCTCATCGCGCTCGCGGTCCTCGCGATGGTCGGATGGTGGATCGCGCGGCGCCTGCGCGAGAAGCGCTCCGCCGGCCCGGCTGAACGCGCAGTGCCCGCGGACGAGGAGGTCCACTCGGCCCCGTCCGACCGTTCGGCGTAGCTGCTCCGCTTCCCGTCTCTGGCAGAACCCTCGGGTGCGATCCCTCGCGCTCGGCTAGAGCGGTTCGAAGCGCGCGGTGAAGTGTCGCAGCTGCGGTGGCTCCGACACGATCCTGTAGCCACGGAGCTCAGCGGCCCGCTCGGCCACCGCCGTCACGACCTCGATCACGTAGTCGACGTGGCTCTGCGTGTACGTGCGACGAGGGATGGCCATACGGACGAGGTCCATCCCGGCAGGCTCCTCGGTCCCGTCGGGGCGGCGGCCGAACATCACGGTGCCGATCTCGCACGCGCGGATGCCACCGGCCTCGTAGAGCGCGACCGCGAGTGCTTGTCCCGGGTACTGAAGCGGCGGGATGTGAGGCAGGAGCGCCCGCGCGTCGAGGTACACCGCGTGCCCGCCGGCCGGTTTCACGATCGGGACGCCGGCGCGGTCGAGGGCGTCTGCCAGGTACTCGGTCGAGCGGATCCGGTAGCGGAGGTAGTGCTCGTCCACGCACTCGCGCAAGCCCTGCGCGATCGCTTCGAGGTCGCGACCGGCGAGTCCGCCGTAGGTCGGGAATCCCTCGGTCAGGATCAGCAGGTTGCGGCATTGCTCGGCGAGCGCATCGTCGTTCATCGCGAGCCAACCGCCGATGTTCGCCATCGGGTCCTTCTTCGCGCTCATGGTCATGCCGTCGGCGAGGCCCGCGATCTCTCGCACGAGGTCGGGGATCCCTCGCTGGGCCTGACCGGGCTCACGAAGCTTGATGAACCACGCGTTCTCGGCGAACCGGCATGCGTCGAGGAAAAGCGGAACGCCGAACCGGTTGCATAGCGCTCGTACGCCGCGGAGGTTCTCGAGCGAGACCGGCTGTCCGCCGCCCGAGTTGTTCGTGATCGTGACGAACACGACCGGCACGTCGGCCGCGCGTTCGACCAGGAGCGCCTCGAGCGCTGCGAGGTCCATGTTCCCTTTGAAGGGATGGATGTTCTGCGGCTCGCGCCCCTCGGGGATCACGAGGTCCACCGCCTCGGCGCCGGTGAACTCGACGTTCGCGCGGGTCGTGTCGAAGTGCGTGTTGTTCGGGATGACCTTCCCCGGCCCGCCGATCGCGCTGAACAGGATCTTCTCGGCGGCGCGCCCCTGGTGGGTGGGGATCACGTGGCGGAACGGGAAGAGCTCCTGCACGGCCTCCAGGAACACGAACCACGATGGCGAGCCCGCGTAACTCTCGTCGCCGTGCTGGATCGCCGCCCACTGGTCCCGGGACATCGCGCCGGTGCCCGAATCGGTGAGCAGGTCGATGAGGACATCATCCGCGTGCAGGTTGAAGAGGTTGTAGCCGGCTTCGCGAACCCTTATCGCCCGCTCGTTCTCGCTGAGGAACCGGAGCGGCTCCACCGAGTGGATGCGGAACGGCTCGATGATGGTACGGAACCGGTAGGGCACCCTCCGATGCTAGCCGAGGTCGCGTCCCGCGACGTCGAACCGTGGAATGCTTCCCTCGATGAACAAGCTTCGGGAACGGCGGGAGGTCCTGCTCGGCAAAGAGGTCCACCGGCGGGCGTCGTTGGACGGACTCGGGACGCTTGCAGCTGCGCTCACCTATAGCGCGTTCCTGTCGCTCCTTCCGCTCGTGCTCCTCGGCCTTTCGGTCGCCGGATTCCTGCTCGCTGGCGATCCCGGGCGGCAGGCGTCGTGGAGGGCGCACCTGACGGGATCTATCCCGGGTCTCGCGCCCCTGATCGGGCGGAACCTGACCGCGGTAGTCGACGGCCGTATCGGTACCGGGATCGTCGGCCTGATCGGAGTGGTGTGGACGGCTTCGGGTCTCGCCTCGTCCGCGAGCCACGCGCTCGGCCTCGTGTTCCGAACCGCGCGGCCGGGGCCCGTGCGCCGAAGGCTCGACGCCCTCGCCTCGATGGCTGGCCTCGGCGCACTCGGTCTCGTGTCGATCGCGATAACGAGCTTCGCCACCGGATGGAACGCGAGCGATGCGATCGGTGTGTCCCTCCGCGTCCTCGGCGTTGCGGCCGGTTTCGCGGTGGACCTCGGCTTCTTCCTCGCCGTGTACCGGGCGCTCACACCGGGGCGCGGGCCTTCCTTCCGGGGGCACCTTCCCGGCGCCGCCCTGATGGCCTTCGGGTGGACGCTCCTCAAGCTCGCCGGAAGCTGGTACACGATCCGCGTCGCCACGCATGCGACCGCGCTGTACGGAACCGTCGGCGGGGTGTTCGGCCTACTTGCGATCCTGAGCATCGCGGCGCGGATCTTCTTGTACGGCGCGGAGCTGTCGGCGGTGCTCGCCGAAGAACACTAGAGCGCCAGGCACATGGTCCAGGAGTCGCCGTTCTCGCCGACCTTCTCGAAACCCTCGCGCTGGTAGAGCATCCGCGACCGGTTGTGCGGAGCCACCGACAACGACAGCGACGGCATGCCGTCCGCCCGAGCGCGTTCGATCAGCGCGCGGAGCAACGCGGCCCCGACGCCCTTTCGCCGATGCGCCCGTGCGACTGCGATCCCGAGCTCCGGCGTCCGCTCGTCGACGAACCCGTAGCCCGGCGCGTCGGCGGTGAACAGCCTGTACCACGCAGCCCCCATCGGCTCACTCGCTTCCTCGGCGATCACGCCGGTATCGCTCGGGCGGCCCCAACCATCGTGGTATCGGGCGAAGATGGGGTCCGAAAGCGCATCCAGGATCTGGTCGTGCGGCCAATCAGGGTTCCACGCCGCCGCTTCGTTCATCATCTTCCGCAGGAACGGCTCGTCCTCGGAGGTCGCGTTTCGGATCTGCATATCCCTCACATCCCGATCTCGGAGGCGACGGATTGTAGCCCTTCGATCGACGTCGCGATGAACTCGTCCAGCGGAAGGCCGATCCCCTCCTCCACGCCCAGCACCTCCTCGCGGTTCACTCCCGGTGCGAAGGCTTTCTCCTTCAGCTTCTTCCTCACGCTCGAGACCTTCATGCCCGCGGTCTTCTCCGGGCGAACGAGCGCGGAGGCGACAAGCAGTCCGGCGACCGCGTCCGCGTGGACTACCGCTTTCGACATCGGGTCGGTGCGGAACCGCTCGTGCGCGTGAGCCAACACACCGTTCACCACGCGCTCGTCGACGCCCGCTGCGCGGAGCCACTCGGCGGCCATGTACGCATGTCCCTCGGCGTCATCGCCGGTGTGGTCCTGATCGAGGTCGTGGAAGAGCCCGGTCAACGCCCAGAGGTCTTCGTCCTCGCCTTCGAAGCGCCGCGCGAGGGAACGCATCACCCCCTCGACCGAGATCAGGTGCCGCAGGGTCGTTTCCTTCAACGTGTGCTTTCGGCAGAGAATGATCGCGGCGCCCCGGTCCATGAGATCAGCCACGGGTATCCCTACCCTCCAACGGGGGGATGGTGCGGCGCGCTCTCGACCTCTTGCTCGACGATCGGGATGAACGTGTCAGCCGCGGTGAGAGCGTGATCGATCCCCCAAGCATCCGTGTACAGCCAGCTGTTGCGTGGATCGTTCACCCTACCCACGATCCTCGGCACGGCGAACTCCTTCTTCGCGAGAAGCGCGATCACGAGGTTGTCCTCGTCGTCGCTGGTGGCCGCGACGACGATATCGGCCTTGAGGATGCCTGAGCGCTCGAGGACCGGCGGCTCGCAGGCGTCGCCGAGGACGAGCTCCGACCCGGGCAAACGTTCCCGCAACTCGTCGATGACTTCCCGGTCCGCATCGACCACAGTCACCTGATGACCGGCCTTCAGGAGGTCCTCGGCGACGAACGCGCCGAACGCCCCCCCTCCCG
>JBGPKY010000209.1:0-4431 GCA_041486205.1 Actinomycetota bacterium | reverse complement strand
GCGGCTCCGCTACGACGAGCGTTCGATCGCGCGACTCGTTCACGACCTGCACCGGATGTTCCCGTCGTTCCGCGACGTCCGCCTCGAGGCCGGGTGGGGCGGGCCGATCGACGTGACCGGCTTGCACCTTCCCTCCTTCGGAACGCTGCCCTCCGGCAACGTTCACTTCGGTCACGGCTACACGGGCGGCGGAGTCGGGCCTTGCCACATGGGCGGCCAGATCCTCTCGGGTCTCGCGCTCGGCGCGGACGACGAGTACACGCGACTGCCGCTGGTCGGCATCGAACCCCGCCGGTTCCCGCCGGAGCCGTTGCTGTCGGTCGGCGCTGCGATCGTGCAGGAATCGACCGTCCGCAAGGACGAAGCCGGGGACGAGGGCCGGAGGCCGAACCCGCTGGTCGACTTCCTCGCCCGGCTTCCCAGACGGCTCGGCTACAACCTCGGGCCCTAGTCCCGCGGGCGCCGGGACGCCCGGCCCACCCTCGAACGCGTTCGCCGTGCGAAGGTGGAGTGGCGACCCGGGAGCGGGAGGATCCATCATGGCGGACGTGATCCTGGCCGAACACCTGACGAAGTCCTACGGCAAGCAGCGGGGAGTGATCGACCTCTCATTCGCCGTGAAACCCGGCGAGGTCTTCGGCTACCTCGGACCGAACGGCGCCGGGAAGACGACCACGATCCGCACGGCGCTGGACTTCATCCGGCCGACGAGCGGCCGCGTCGCGGTGTTCGGCCTCGACTCGCAGCGGGACTCCGTCGAGATCCACCGCCGGATCGGATACCTCCCCGGCGAGCTCGCGCTGTACGAAAGGCTGACCGGCGCCGAGTTCCTCCAGCACTTCGCCGCGCTCCGCCGCGGCGTCGAACCGGCCTACGTTCACGAGCTCGCTGAGCGGTTCGACGCCGACCTCTCCGCGCGGATCCGTTCCCTCTCGCACGGAAACAAGCAGAAGGTCGCGTTGGTCCAGGCCTTCATGCACCGGCCCGAGCTGCTCGTCCTGGACGAGCCGACCACCGGGCTCGACCCGATCGTGCAGCAGGAGTTCCACCGGCTGGTCGAGGAGGTCCGAACCGAAGGGCGCACCGTGTTCCTCTCCTCGCACGTGATGCCGGAGGTCGAACACCTCTGCGACCGAGTCGCGATCATCCGCGAGGGACGTCTGGTCGCCGTCGAGGACGTCGGCGACATGAAGGCCAAAGCGGTGCGAACGCTCGACATCCATTTCGCGAAGCCTGTGGCGGCGGACGCGTTCGCGGGCCTGCCTGGCGTGCGCGAGGTCGCCGCGCAGGGCGACGTTCTCCACCTCACAGTGGCCGGGCCGCTCGACGCCATCGTGAAGGCTGCGGCCGGGTACGAGGTGGTCGATCTCGACAGCCACGAGCCCTCGCTGGAGGACATCTTCCTGGCCTTCTACGGGAAGGAGGAGGCGTGATGGCCGCCGTCTCGACCTTCCGCGCGTCGATGTTGTCGACCGTCTTCAGCAAGACCGTGCGCGATCAGCGCAAGGCTCTCGGATGGTGGGCGCTCGGTCTCGCGGGGACGGTGCTGATGTACTCCGCGTTCTGGCCGACCATCCGTGACAACGCGAGCCAGTTCAACAAGTACATCGACAAGATGCCCGAGGCGTTCCGCAACCTGCTGGCCGGCGCGAACTACGGCACGCCCGCCGGCTACCTGCAATCGGAGCTGTTCAGCTTCCTCGCGCCGATCCTGTTCCTCGTCTACGCGATAGGCGCCGGCAGCCGCGCGATCGCCGGCGAGGAGGAGGCCGGCTCGCTCGACCTTCTGCTCTCGGCACCGGTCCCGCGCCGGCGCGTTCTGCTCGACAAGTTCTGGGCGATGGTGGCGGCGACGTTCGGCCTCACCGTCGTGATGTGGGCAACGGTCGTCGCCCTCGGGCCGTTGTTCGAACTACGGCCTTCGATCGCGAACTTCACCGCCGCCTGCTTCAGCGCGTTCCTGCTCGGCGCCGCCTTCGGCAGCGTCGCGCTCGCGGTCGGATGCGCGACCGGCAGCAAGGGGCTCGCGGTCGGCGCGCCGAGCGGCATCGCGCTGGTCACGTTCATCGTGAACATGCTCGGGCCGTCGGTCTCGTGGCTGAAGCCGTGGCGGCTGCTATCGCCGTTCTACTACTACGCGGGCCACGAGCCGGTCCTCCACGGACTCGAGCCCCTACACGCGATCGTGTTGTTCGCGATCTCGGCCGCAGCGCTAGCGGCGGCACTCGTCACGTTCGAACGCCGCGACCTCGCCGCCTAGCCGTCAGGGGGCGAAGGGCTCGTAGCCCGGTGCGGCGAGCGGCCAAGGGTTCGTGGCCTCGAACGCCTGACCGATCTCCAGAAGAAGGTCGTCGGCGAACCGCGGGCCGGTCAACTGAAGGCCGAAGGGAACACCGTTCGCCGAAAGACCCGCGGGCAGGCTGATCGCCGGGTGGCCTGTCATGTTCTGCGCTGACGTGTTGTAGATCTCGCTTCCGGTTCCCTGCTCGGCGGCGCCCGGCACGTGCCCGTCTGCGGTGACCCCTTCGACGCACATCGTCGGCGTCGCGAGCACCGCGTCCACGCCCAGCAACTCATCGAGAACCTTCACGAAACCGAAACGCCGCCGTCGGGCCGCGATGTACTCATCCACGGTGATGCGAGCCCCGAGCTCCATGACGGCCCTGAAGGGGGCGCTGAGCTCGTCGGCGTGCGCGGCGACGACGTCGCGCCCGATCCAGACGAGCTCCTCCACCGAGCAGAGCGTGAACCAGTCGTCGTCGACGTGCGTCGGCAGCGGCGGATCGATCCTCTCGATCGGCAGGCCGGTCGCGGCTTCGAGCGATGCAAGCGCGGCTTCGAACGACGAACGGATGCCATCCGGAAGCGGCCCCCAGTCCCTGAACCTGGGTGTCGCGAGGATCCTCGTCGCGCGCGGTGCCTCGCGAGGTTGCCACGACGGGAGTGCCGTCGGGTCGCCGGCGATCGGTCCGCGCATCACGTCGAGCAGAAGGCGGAGGTCGGCGATAGAGGTCGCCATCGGGCCTTTCGTCGAAAGGTCGATCCACGACGGCGTCGGATCGCGGCCGATCAAGCCGTTCGTGGGCTTCAGGGCGGTGAACCCGCAGAACGCGGCGGGGATCCGCACCGAGCCGCCGCCGTCGGTGCCGGTCGCGAGCGGCGCGAGACCCATCACCAGCGCCGCTCCGCTGCCACCGCTCGATCCACCCGGCGACCACTCGGGCGCCCACGGGTTGCGCGTGTCGCCGAACAACCGGTTCGACGTGAATCCCTCGAAGGCGAACTCGGGCAGGTTCGTCTTGCCGATGACGATCGCGCCGGCCGCGCGCAGACGTGCCACCGCCTCGCAGTCGCGGTCGGCCGGCGGCGCGTGGGCCCGGAGCAGCGAGCCGAACGTCGTCGGCAACCCGGCGCAGTCCTCGTTGTCCTTGACGAGGAGGGGAAGCCCTGCGAGCGGGAGCGCGAGCATCTCGCTCGCGTCGAGCGCTCGCGCGTCCTCGAGCGCTTCCTCGGCTCGCAACAGGACCACAGCGTTGATCGGCCCGTTCAGGCGTTCGATCCGGTCAAGTGACTTCCGCACCAGCTCGACCGAGGAAACGCGGCGTTCGCGAACCGCGGACGCGAGCTCCTTCAGCATCACTCGCCTCGCTCGAAGACCGGCGGCCCGACGGCGTCGAACTTCGCTCGCGTGTCCTCATCGAGGACGACCAGATCCACGGTCTCCGCTTCGGGAAGGAGCGGGTTCAGCGCCGAGACGAGCGCCTCCATCGCGAGCTGCACCGGTTCGGGTTCCAGCGCCACAGCCAGCCGGACTCCCGCCGTCAGGTGAGGCTCGCCTCCGGCCGGTGTCATCTTCGCGAGCGATACCGCCGCGACGGCCGGAACGCGAGAGGCGGCCTCGCGCAGCGCGCGGACCGTCCCATCTGGAGGAGGCATGTCGGGCGCGCCGATCGAGACCTGCGTTCCCGCCGCGCGTTCGAGCCGAACCATCCCCTCGTTGGCTTCGAGCGGGATCGTGCCTTCCGCCAGGAGCTGGACGATCGCGCGCGGCAGCTGTCCGCCCCACGGCCCGGCGACGTCGATCTCCAACCCGGCCGCCTCGGTCTCCATCAGCATGCGGAACACGTCGGGACCGAGCATGGCCACGTACCTGCAACCCTGGGGACGCCACTTCAGGAGCGCGCCCTCGCTCGAGAACGCGAGGAAGCGCCAAGACCCGTCCGCGGCCGGCGGAGCCGAGATGAACTTGACGGTCACCGGCTCGGGGGTGGCCGTCCAGGCTTCGGTCCCGACCTGTTCCTCGTTCGGGATCGGCATGAGCAGAGGCGATCCGATCAGCGCGCGGTAGACGGCCTCCTGCGCGGCCGCCGACCCGTCTTTCGAGGCTCGGAACATCGCGTCGAGCAACCGGCGGTTGCCCAGAGGGGTGGC
>JBGPKY010000208.1:0-4445 GCA_041486205.1 Actinomycetota bacterium | reverse complement strand
CCGATCCGCGTCGCGCGGCCCATCAGGTGCGGCTCGACCTCCTCGGGCTCATGGGTCAGCCGTCCACCGTGCGCGCCAGGCATCGACGGCGGCTTCGTTGCCGCCCCGCTGCCGTCGAGCGCGGTCGTGTTCACGATGATGACGTTGCATCGCGCGTTGTGAGAGATGCGGTTCGGCACGTTGCCGAGGAGGAACTCCTTCCGCCCGGTCATGCCGGCGTTGCCTACGACGAGCGTGTCGACCTCGTACTCCTCGGCCGCACGGAGGATGGCTCGGGCGGGATCGTCGTCGGTCACCACCCGGGCGCGACCGCGTGGGCCCGCCAGCTCTTGCGCGAACTGCGCGAGCTCCGCAGCCGCTGCGCTTGCGCGGGTGGCCTCCGCCTGCCCGTACTCCGTGCCCGGAGGGTTCTGCGCGAGGATCACCTGAACGACGAGAAGCTCGGCCTCGTAGCGGTTCGCCAGGGCGGCCGCCCAGCGCACGGCGCGGTCGGCCGTCTCGGAGCGATCGGTCCCAACCATCACGCGGCCGACGCTCGCGGCCTCCCTAGACGAACCACCGTTCCTTCGCATCGGAGTCGCATTATGCAGGTCGGAGGCGCCCGGAGCACACCGTGGAGCCCTGACGGATGCCGCGATGCCAGCAGCCGTTGGGATGCATAGGTGGCTTGGGTAGACTCGGGAACCGCCGCCGGAGTAGCTCAGCCTGGCAGAGCAACCGCCTCGTAAGTGGTAGGTCGGGGGTTCAAATCCCCCCTCCGGCTCAGATGGGTTCCTTGCTAGAATCCGCGCCGATGCTTGCTCAGATCATGCCGAGTCCGAATGCATCACCGGTGCTCAACAACGGCGGCTGGGTCTGGGACATGGCCATCCTCATCTTCGCGCTCGGTGCGCTCGTCGCATTGCTCGTGGTCTTCGGCTACATGCGGTTCGCCCCACGCTTCCAACGCGACGAGGGCGCACCGCGGACGGTACGTGCCGACCGGATCCAGCCCGGGAAGGAAGCCCCGAGGCGAGCGGTGAAGGTCGTCGGCGCGACCGTTGCTGTCCCGGCGCCGGTCGCCGTGGCCGCCGTGACGCCGGAGCTCGTGGCACTCGCGTCGGTTCCCGCCGCTCCGTCGGCTCCTCCGGCGCCCGAGGCCGCCGCCGCTGCGCCGGTCCCGGTGGCTGCCGCGTCGGCTCCCGTGGCTGTCGCTGCTGCGCCGGCCCCGGCGCCCGCTTCGGCCGCTGCGGCCGCGCCGCGCGAGCGTGCGGAGGTGGCTCTCGACCAAGAGACGTTCGACAGGGTCCTGGCCGAGCTGCTCGAGAAGGGGACGGCCCGCCGCGTCGCGGAGGGTCAGGCCCGACGCGCCGCGATGATCGCCGCGCGAAAGAAGGCCGAGGGCTAGCGCCCTCGGGAGCGATGGAAGCTGCTCAGGTCGACTGGTCGATGGGTTCGCGCGCGGCCTGGCTGGTGGACTGGCGCACAGCAGCCGACGTCGGCAGGCGGATCGGCGGGCCCGGTGTGTCCCTGCCCGCGGTCGATCGCGCGCGGATGCGTGAAGACCTCGCCGAGCTGGTCCCCCTCGCGGAGTCGCTCGTCAACGAGTCCACCGGACTTCAGGCCGACGGGTTCCGTTCGCGCGCCTGGGTGATGTCACGCGGCGAGTGGGTCGGCGCGAACCTCAAGGGCCTGCAGCGGCTGCTCGAGCCGCTCGCGGAGAGGATCGCAGCCAAACTCCCCAATCGAGGAGATCTGCGCCGCAAGGCGCTCGGGGCGCAGGTCGGGGTGTTGCTGGGCTACGTCTCCCGAAAGGTGCTCGGCCAGTTCGACGTGTTCCTTCCTCCGGATGACGACGGCCTCATCTACTTCGTGGGCCCGAACGTAGCCGAGACCGAACGGCGCTTCTCGCTGCCGGCACGCGACTTCCGTTTCTGGATCGCGTTGCACGAGGTGACTCACCGCGTGCAATTCGGGGGGACACCCTGGCTCCGAGGCTATCTCTCGCAGCTGGTGGAGCGTTACCTGAGGACCGTCGAACTCGATTCGCGACAGCTCTTCGCACAGTTGAAGAGGGCGACCGAGGAGGCCCGAGCCGGCGCCGACTGGAAGGGTGCCGGTGCGTTGTTCCTGCTGATGACCCCCGAGCAGCGTGAGTTGTTCAAGCAGATGCAAGCGATGATGTCGCTCCTCGAGGGCCATGCGAGCTACGTGATGAACTCGGTCGCGGTCGGCCGCGTGAAGGATCTCGATCGGATGCGGAACAGCCTCAAGCAACGCCGGCGGTCGGGGGGTGCCGAGAAGGCGTTCCAGCGCGCGATCGGCTTCGAGTCGAAGCTCCGCCAGTACGACGCGGGGGAGTTCTTCGTGTCCTCCGTCGTCGAGAAGGTCGGGATGCGGGGTTTCAACCTGGTATGGGAAGCCGCTGACAACCTGCCGATCATGGAAGAGATCGCGGATCCCTCCCGCTGGCTCGCGAGGGTCGCCGGGGGCTGAGGTGAAACGCCCTCCGGCCGTCGCCCGCGTGCTCGAACGGGTGACGGCCACCGCCCGCGAACACCAGATGTTCCTGCCGGGTCAAACGGTGCTGGTCGCCGTCTCCGGTGGGCCGGACTCGGTGTGTCTCCTACATGCACTGCATCAACTGCGGCGGCTGTTCAAGGTCAAGCTCGCGGTCTTCCACTTCGATCATCGGCTGAGGCCCAGCTCGGCGAAAGATGCCGGATACGTCCGTCGGCTGGCCGCGCGGCTGAAGGTTCCTGTCTACGTCGATGTTGCGGTATCGGCCCCCGCCAAGGGGGGATCCGTGGAGGCGTGGGCCAGGAACGAGCGGCTCCGTGCGATGCACGCCGTTGAGCGGGAGATCGATGCGGGGCGCATCGCGATCGCTCACACGCTGGACGACCAGGCGGAGTCGGTGCTGCTCGCGGTCCTCATGGGTGGCGGCCTGAACAGGGTTGCTGGGATCAAACCCTCCCTGGGGCCTTTCGTCCAGCCGCTCATCGACGTGACGAGGGAGGAAGTCGAGGCCTTCTGCCGCGCGCTCCGATTGCGACCTCGACGGGACCCCACGAATAGCGACACGCGGTTCCTGCGGAACGCCTTGCGGATAGAGGCGTTGCCCGCCCTGGAGCGGGTTCTCGGGCGCCCGGTCCGCGAGCCGCTCGCGCAGACCGCCGCACTTCTGCGAGTGGACGCGGACGAGCTGGGGCGCCAGATGGAGGCCGCCTGGGACGACGTCTACGACGAAACACCCAGGGGAGCCGATCTCCTCGCAGCCCGGCTCCTGGAGTTGCCCACGGCCATCGGGGGCCGGCTGGTCTCGTTGGCGATCGTCCTCTGCGGGTCGCCCTCAACGAAACGAGACGTGGATGCCGTCCTGGATCTAGCCCACGGGCGGCCCGGTCGCAGACGGGACCTGTCCTACGGATTGAAGGCTTCGCGCGAGAGGGAGTATGTTTCCCTCTCTCGTCCTTCCCCCGAGAGCCGGGACGAAGGAGGGCGGATTGGAAGGCCGGGTCGCACTGTCTGAGCCTCAGGGAGCCGGGTCCATCTCAGGATCGTCGGCCGCGGAACTCGAGCGGGACATCGAACGGGTCCTCATCTCCGAGCAGGAGATCCAGGACATGTTGCGGGGTCTCGCCGCGCAGATCACGCGCGACTACCAGGGAAGGGACCTTCTGCTCGTTGGCGTCCTGAAGGGCGCGTTCGTGATGATGGCCGACCTCGCTCGCTACATCCCGCTGCCCGTCGAGGTCGACTTCATGGCGGTGGCCTCCTACGGTGCTGCCACTCAGACGTCGGGAGTCGTTCGCATACTGAAGGATCTCGACCACGACATAGAGGGGCGCGACGTGCTGCTCGTGGAGGACATCGTCGACTCCGGCCTCACCCTCAACTACTTGCTGAAGAACCTCCGCGGCCGCCGCCCCGCCTCGCTAGAGGTTTGCGCCCTGCTCCAGAAGGTAGGCATCCAGCGAGTGCATCTCGACGTGAAGTATCGCGGCTTCGAGATCCCTCCGGAGTTCGTCGTCGGCTACGGCTTGGACTACGCGGAGAAGTACCGGAACCTCTCCTACATAGGTACGCTCCGCCCCGGGGTCTACAGCGACGCCTGATCCGCGGGAACGCCTCGCGCGGAGGTCCCGTCCAAGGGCCGTGAAGCGTTTCGCCGCCGTCTCGTTCCCCTTCATGGCACTCGTCCTCCTGTTGGCAGCGTGCGCGAAGGGAAACGTGTCCGGCGCCACCGACTCGGGTATCCACGGGATCGTGCTCCTCGGTCCAACGTGCCCCGTCGAACAGGCCAACAGCCCCTGCCCCGATGCACCGATGCAGATCGAAGTTCGGATCATCGACGAGCACGGCGCGGAGATCGCGAAGGCCCAGTCGGGCGCCGACGGGCGGTTCACGGTGCCGCTCGATCCCGGCACGTACAAGCTGATCGCGGTGCTGCCGGCGGGCGGGGG
>JBGPKY010000207.1:0-4485 GCA_041486205.1 Actinomycetota bacterium | reverse complement strand
TGCCAGTCCATCCCCAACCCCGCTCCGCGACGGCCCCGCCCCCTTCAGTTCCCCAGCCTTCAGGGTCTACGGCGAAGCCGTGGTTGTGGCTCGTGACCTCGACGTGGCCCGTCGTCAGGTTCTTGACGGGCTGGTTGGCGCCGCGGTGGCCGAACTTCATCTTGTACGTTCGGCCACCGAGCGCCAGCGCCAGGAGCTGGTGACCGAGGCAGATGCCGAAGATCGGGATCTTGCCGAGCAGCTCCTTCGCCGCTTGGATCCCGTACCTCGTCGCGGCGGGATCGCCGGGGCCATTGGATAGGAACACGCCGTCGTAGCCACCTGCGAGGACTTCGTCGGCCGGAGTTCCCGCGGGGACGACCGTGGCTTCGCAGCCTGCTGCCGCGAGCATGCGGAGGATGTTGGTCTTCATGCCGAAGTCGTAGGCGGCGACGCGGAAGACGGAGCCCCGCTCGGCGCTCGCCGGACCGACCACCGCGCTCGCCTGGTAGAGGTGGCGAGCCGTCACGGTCTTGGCGAGATCGGCGCCTTCCATGCCCGGTGATTCGCGGACCCGAGCCAGGAGCGACCCGGCGTCCAGATCCTCCGTCGAGACCGCGCAGCGCATCGCGCCGTGGTCCCGGAGGCGAAGGGTGAGCCGCCGCGTGTCGATGCCTTCGATGCCGACGACGCCGGCGCTATGGAGCTCCTCGGACAGCGTGCCTTCGCTCCGCCAGCTCGAGGCTCGCCGTGAGGCTTCGCGGACCGCGAACGCGGAGACCTGGACTCGCGCCGACTCCTGGTCCGTGCGGTTGACCCCGTAGTTCCCCTGGTGCGGGGACGTCATGACCACTATCTGCGCCGCGTAGGACGGATCGGTCAGGACCTCCTGGTAGCCCGACATCGCGGTGTTGAACACCGCCTCGCCGAACGCCTCGCCGGTGGCCCCGAACCCAGTGCCGCGGAACACCGAGCCGTCTTCGAGCGCGAGGAGCGCAGGCGTTCCCCTCGTCACGTCCGGTCCTCGAGGAGCGGCCTCACGTCGATCCCCCACTTCGCGAAGCCCTTCACGCCCGCCGGGGTGATCCGGAAACGTCCGTTGCTGGTTTCCTCCAGCCAGCCTTGCTCGATGACCCGGTCCATCACGACGGTGCCGAGGTGAGCCCCGAGGTGGTCGTAGCACGCGTTGGCCATCACCCGCTTCTTCTCCGCGGGGCTCATCGCTGCGCCTTCCCGTCCGAGACGACCAATGAGCCGCGGAGCATGGTGTGCACGACGCGACCTCGAAGACGCCGCCCGAGGAACGCGGAGTTGCGGCTCTTCGAGGCGAACGGCGGCTCAACGAGCCACTCCGCGTGCGGATCGAACACGACGAGGTTGGCAGGCCTACCCGGCTCGATCGACCCGCCGTGGTCGGTCGCGCCGAGGATCCGTGCAGGAGCGACCGACATCGCCTCGATGGCGCGCGTCAGCGTCAAGAGCCCCGGCTCGACCAGTTCGGTCAAGACTACGGCGAGCGCCGTCTCGAGGCCGATCGTCCCGGAAGGCGCCTGGTCGAACTCAGCTTCCTTCTCCTCCACGGCGTGAGGAGCGTGGTCGGTTGCGACGACGTCGATAGCGCCGTCGGCGAGGCCCGTCCGCAGCGCGTCGCGGTCGTCGGCGCTCCGGAGCGGAGGCTTCACCTTCAGGTTCGTGTCGTAGCTCACGAGGTCGGCGTCGGTGAGGGTGAGATGGTGCGGTGTGACCTCCGCGGTCACCCGGAGCCCCTGCGCCTTCGCTTGCCGGACCAGCTCGACCGAGCCCGCGGTCGAAAGGTGGCAGAGGTGCAGCCTTGCGCCGGTCAGCCCCGCGAGCGCGAGATCCCGGTAAACGACGATCTCCTCCGCCTCGGGCGGCTCGCCGGCGAGTCCCAGCGTGTACGAATGGAATCCCTCGTGCATCTGGGAGCCCTCCGAGAGCCCAACGTCCTCGCAATGCTCGGCGATCACGACGTCGAACGCTCTCGAATACTGCATCGCCATCCGGAGCACCCTCGATCGCGGCACGCAGTGCCCGTCGTCGCTGAAGAGTCGAACCCCGGCCTCTGCCATCTCGCCCATCTCGGCCATGAACTCGCCCTCGAGGCCCTTCGTGATAGCCCCCACGGGGAACACGTCGCAGAGACCGGCCTGAGCCGCCAGATCGCGGACCTCGTGGATCACCGCGGCGTTGTCTGCCACAGGATCCGTGTTCGCCATCGCGGCGATCGCGGTGTAGCCACCGAGCGCCGCCGCGCGCGAGCCCGACTCGACCGTCTCCTTGTCCTCGCGCCCTGGCTCGCGCAGGTGCGCGTGGAGATCGACCAAACCGGGAGCAAGCACGAGACCGTCGCAAGCGAACACCGCGGCCCCCGCGGCCGATACTCCCTCGCCGACCGCGGTCAGGACCCCGTCCTCTACCAGCACGTTCGCGACACCGTCGCGGCCGGAGGCGGGATCGACGACGCGCGCACCTTCGAACAGCGTCGGCTCATGCATCTGGGCTAGTCTCCTCGGTCCCGCTTCCACCGAGCAGCAGGTAGAGCAGCGACATGCGAACCGCGATGCCGTTCGTCACCTGTTGCTCGATGACGGCCTGGGGCAGATCGGCGACGTCGGAGCCTATCTCGACGCCTCGGTTCATCGGGCCCGGGTGCATGATCAGCGTTCCCTCCGGCATCATCCCGACCCGTTCGCGGCTGAGCCCGAACAGCCTGGCGTACTCGCGCACGCTCGGGAAGTACTGCTGGCGCTGGCGTTCGCGCTGGACGCGAAGTATGTAGCACACGTCGAGCTTCGGCAGTGCGCCGTCGATGTCGTAGGAAACCTCGGCGCCCCAGGCCGGTGCATCGGGAGGTATCAGGGTCGGCGGGCCGACCAGCGTGACCTCGGCGCCCATCTTCACGAGCGCGTGCGTGAGCGAACGCGCCACGCGCGAGTGCAGCACGTCCCCGATGATCGCCACGCGAAGCCCCTCGAAGCGGCCCAGCTTCTCTCGGATCGTGTAGAGGTCGAGCAGCGCCTGAGTCGGGTGCTCGTGCGTACCGTCCCCGGCGTTCAGCACGCTTCCCGTCACCCACTTCGTGAGCGCGTACGGCGAGCCCGAGGACGAGTGTCGGATCACGATCGCGTCGGCCCCCATCGCCTGAAGCGTCAGGGCCGTGTCCTTCAGGCTCTCGCCCTTGGCGACCGAGGTCCCGCTCGTCGTGAAGTTGATGACGTCGGCCGACAGGCGCTTGGCGGCCAGCTCGAAGGAGATCCTGGTCCGCGTGGAGTTCTCGTAGAAGAGGTTCACGATCGTACGGCCTCGCAGCGCAGGGACCTTCTTGATCACGCGGGTCCCGACCTCGCGGAAGGACTCCGCGGTGTCCAGGATGCGAACGATGTCCTCGCGTGTCACGTCGTCGATGGTCAGCAGGTGTCTGTTCATCGGGGCTCCTCCACGACCACGGCATCCTCCCCATCCACCTCGGCGAGCATCACGGAAACCTTCTCGTCCTTCCGGGTCGGAACGTTCTTGCCCACGTAGTCGGCGCGGATGGGCAGCTCCCGATGTCCCCGATCGACCAGCACAGCGAGCTGGATCGCGGTGGGCCGTCCGAAGTCGACCAGCGCGTCTAGCGCCGAGCGGATGGTCCGGCCCGTGTACAGGACGTCGTCGACGAGCACCACGGTCTTGCCGTTGATGTCGAACCCCACACGCGTCTCATGGACCTCCGGCGCCTCGGCCCTCATGCCGATGTCGTCGCGATAGAAGGTGATGTCGAGCGTACCGACGGCGATCTGCGTCCCTTCGATCCGCTCGATCTCGGCGGCCAGACGCCTGGCGAGGTCATCGCCCCGCGCGGCGATGCCGACCAGCACCACGCCCTCGGCGCCCTTGTTCCGCTCGAGGATCTCGTGGGCGATCCGCGTCACGGAGCGGCGGATCTCGGCCTCGTCGAGCAGTCGCGCGGTGCCCATCAAACGAAAACGCCCGGCCGCTCAGGCGGCAGGGCGTACCGGTTGTGCGTCATCTCGGACTCCCTTCCCGGTCTCGCCGGACCGGTTTAAAGGGGAAAGCTTTCGCCCGGTAGGATACCGCACGACGGCGCCACCGTGTTCGCCGGTCTCGTCCTAAGGAGCACCGCCATGACTTATCTCTTCGTCCTGATCATGTTCTTCGGCTTGGCAGCGCTGGCCGTGTGGATCTACGCCCTCGTAGACGCGATCCGCGTTCCCGACGACTCGATGTACCGAGCGGGGAACAAGCTCGTCTGGGTGCTCGTGATCGTGTTCGCCCAGTTCATCGGGGCGATCATCTACCTCACTGTCGGCCGCCCCGCTTCTAGGGCCTCACGCCCTCCCGCGCCGATCCCTCCCCCGCCGCCCGGTCCGTTCAGCGGTTGAGTTCGAGCACTTCCGGCCATCAGGGCCTACACTAGGCGCGAGACAGACCGAAAGGGTCGTGGTCATGCCTGGTCCTACCGAATGGATCATCATCGGGATC
>JBGPKY010000206.1:0-4492 GCA_041486205.1 Actinomycetota bacterium | reverse complement strand
CGGCCGCCGCAACCTCTCGGTGGCCGGCGTGGATCGACCGACGCAGGATCTCAGGAATCCGCTGACCCTACCCGAGCTTCACGCGACGGTGAAGTCGATGTGCATCCCGAGCCCATAGTGCCCAGGAAGGTTGCAGACGAACGCGTAGTGACCGGGCCGCAGGTCGAGGCGCAGGGACTGGGTTCCCCCGGCCACCATGTCCCCCGTCTCTCCCACGTTCGTTCCGACCGTGTCCTCGTTGATCCTGTCCTTCTCGCCTTCGAAGCTGCCGATGGGGAAGTCGGCCGCCGGCGTGTTGCTCCGGATCACGACGAACTCGTGCGTGATCGTGCCGGCGTTCGAGACGACGAAGGTGACGGGCCCGGCCGGGACCGTCGTTGCCGAAGGCGTGATCGACCACTGATCGAGCGTGACGGTCACCGGGCCGCCAGGGGCGACGGGAGACGCCGACGGGGAGACGGCGGGCGTCGGGGACCCGGAAGCGGGCACGGCCCGGGCGGACGGAACTGCCACCCGAGGACGGTTCGCGAGCGGCACGATCCACGTGAGTCCGATTATGAGGAGAGTAAGGTTGAAGAGCAGTCCAGCAACGACGAGCCGCTTGATGGCGTCTCCCTTCCACGGGCGTCGCCGCACTATACGGATTCCTGCCGGAGTAGGTGAGGGTTCGCAGGTCAACGGCTCGAGCGGCTAGTGCCAGGGCGGCAACTCGCGGGCGGCGGTGACTCGAAGATCCTCGACCAGGTGATCGTTGTCACCGACCTACGCGTGCTGGATGAGCAGCTGCGCGCCACCGTCCAGCAGTTCGAGAACGTTCCGATCCACAAGCGTGATCGTCGAAGGGAGTCGGGGTGGAAGTCTTCAGCACTCGCCGAAGCATCGACCGGGAAGGCGCGGATCGTCACGGTCACGTTGGAGCCTTCCCCTTTTGTCCTGGAGAAGATCTCCGAAGCGCTGCCGGCGAGGAAGAAGTGGGCCTCGGTCGTGGACGAGGCGCACTCGTCGCATGCCGGCGAAGCAGCGGGGGCTCACACAGGCGTTGGGGGCTGCCTCCGTCGAGCCCGAGATGCTCTCCAGACGAAGATGCCCAGGTCAGAAGGGGTGCGAGAGGGGGGATTTGAACCCCCACGCCCTTTCCGGCACCGGATCCTAAGGTGGCTGCGCCCAGGCACGGATCCCCAGTTCTACGTGTCGTCCTGTGTCATCTGGTGTCGTCCTGTGCCGCTCGGTGTCGTCCTGTCGTGAGCAAGGCGTGAGCAAGACGGTCGGTCATTGCTTGCGAGAGTGCCAGCGTCTACGTGGAGCCATGTCCGCGGGCGGCGATGGTGGGAGGTCATGCGCACGTCGGGGCCTCATCGACCGCAGATTCGTTGCGATGGCGGCCTCGCGCGCCTCGGCGTGCAGAGCCGCTTGCGAGCGCACCGACGCCACCGAGGAGCTTCGCAGGTAAGGGACGGCTCGTCGCAGTTCCGGCAGGTCCGAACTACCATCGATCCGATGAGACCGATCCCCATCGTCTTCCACATCGGGCCGCTCCAGATCCACACGTACGGGATCGGCCTCGCGATCACGTTCGTCTTCTCGGCCCGGTACCTCGGCCGGCGCTTCCGCGATGCGGGATACCCATGGCGGTGGGTCGCCGACGCGTCGTTCTGGATCATCGTCGCGGCGCTCGTCGGTGCGCGGATCGTCGATGTCATCTCACAGTGGTCTTTCTACTCGGCGCGTCCGGGCGAGATCGTCGCCGTCTGGCACGGAGGGCTTTCCTCCTTCGGCGGGCTCCTGTTCGGCGTTCCGACCGGGCTCGTGCTGATGCGAAAGCGGTGCCCCGAGGTCCGGGCGGCGCGCGGACTGGACCTCGCGGCGCCGGTGCTGGCGGCGGGCTGGGGTCTCGGCCGCCTGCTCGGCCCGCAGCTCATGATCGCGGGGGGCGGCCGGGTAACCACGGCCTGGTACGGCATGTACTACGCGGGATCGACCGGAAGGCGTGTTCCGGTTCCCATCTTCCAGTCGATCGAGTCCTTCGCGGTCTTCGGGGCCGTGCTACTCATCGAGCGGCGCTTCCGTGATCGGCCCGACGGCCTCCTGGTCGCGATGGCAGCGGCCCTGTGGGGCTTAGCGCGTTTCGGAGATCAGCTCTTATGGCTTGGGACCCCGGGTCATCTGGACGGCGTCGAGGTCGTCGGGCTCCTCATGAGCTTTGCCTGCTGGGCGTGCGTTGCCTACCTCCTCGCGCGTCGGCGCCGGGATGGATCGACCAAGCGGCCGCGTGTTCTGGTCGGGAGCGATTCCCGGGACGGAGAACCGACGCAGGGTCAGGGGTGGGCGGAGCGTCGGCGTCGGAGGGACACATCTTGACGGTGGGTCAACCGTAAGGACTTCAGGGCTTCACGTCCCCGCGCGGTCGGAGCTGGAGCGCGCGGCAAGGCGTCGAGAGTCGTTGCCCCTCTATGGGTCAGGCGCCGACGCCTCGCTGGCCGGGGTCGATTGAGCACGCCTGCTCACCGAGCTTGCGGCCCAGGAGATCCCGGTGCCCGGCCAACCACCGGTAGGCGCGATCCGTACTCCGAGGGAAGACGTTCGCGAGCAAGGCGATCGGCGCGCCAGCCGGCAGAAGCCGGGCCAGGGGCGAGATGGCCTCGCCGCCTGAGTAGGTGCGCCCGTCGGGGGCGAGGAGGTGCCAGGACGCCATCTTCCGCTCAGGCTCCATCCCTCTGAGGAGATCGTTCGCCTCCGGGTCCTGGAGCGCGACGGGCCGCAGGTGGCCAGGGCGGTCCCAAGCCAAGATCTTGGAAAGCGACCAACGGCAGAAGCCGCAGTCGTTGTCGAAGAGGATCACCGCGCGCTCCATGCTCCTAGTTTAGAAGGGCCCGGAGGGAGTGAGGAGGACGGTCCGGCGTGCTGCGCCCGTCCCGAGGTGAGGCCGAAGCAACTGGCTACTTCAAGGTGCACCGGCCCGATTAACTCCGGCACCTGACATGACGAGCATCGGGGACGGCTGTCGCTCGAAGTCGCGACTGAAGCTAGTAAGAGAGGGAAGCGATGAAGTCCCGCACGGCGCTGTGAACTGCCGAGAGAGATCCCCCTTCGAGTAGGACGGTAGCTTCGACCACCCAATCGTCGTGGGATGGGTCCGGTCGCAGCCTCGTCCGAAGGCGGACGTGCCCCGTGCGATCCGTCGTCGCAGAGATGGACATGTGGGCCTCGGCCGAACTCCATTCCTTCGGCGCGTCCCAACCTTCCCACTCGTCGGCCATCTCTCCGAACAGATCGACGAGCCCATCGAAGCCGCGAGCGCCACCGCCGACTAGAACCCGCGAGTCAAGCTCGCTTGATCCATCTGAATGGACCCTCGCATAGAGCAGTAACTCGGACGCGTGTGCCTTTTGATCAGCCTCACTGGGCATCGACAAGGTGAGCCTCGTCGGCCCATCCAAGGGCCCAAGCTCAACGGACGTGTCAGTCGACCTTGTCACGCGTGGATACTGACATTGCGTTCCGGCTTCCATGAGGGGTCCAATAAGGACCAGGCGCCCCGGCGCGCGCCGCATGGATCCGCGGCGTCTATCGGAACGGTTGAACCGCGCCCCGGCGCGCGGAGCCGAGTTGTTGATCCGACTCACTCATGGCAAGCGTTGGAAAGTTGAACCGCGCCCCCGCGTGCGCCGCCGTCTCGCTCCTGGTCGGAGGTTCGGCGGCCTGCTCTCAGTGAGCGACTGGGGTCTGTTACGGTGGGCAGATGAGCAGGTCCTTGCTGGAGGACGCGTTCGACCACCACGTGTGGGCGACGCTGCGGTTGGTCGATGTGTGCCTTGCTCTCAACCCGGAGCAGCTGGAGACCGCCGTCCCGGGCACCTACGGCTCGATCCTCGAGACGGTGCGCCACCTCGTCGGGGCCGACTCCTCGTACCTGTTCGTCACGAGTGGTGAGCGCACCCTCCTCATCGACGAGGATCATATGGGCCTCCCGGAGCTCCGGGCCGCGATGGAGGACCACGGCGCCGCCTGGTCGCGGCTCCTGGGAGAGGATCTCGATCCGGACGTCCTCTTCGTGAGGCGCCGTGACGACGGGTCCGAGACCCATGCCCCGATGGGCATCCGGCTCGCGCAGGTGCTGCACCACGGAACCGACCATCGGAGCCAGATCTGCACCGCCCTCACGACGCTTGGCGTAGAACCACCAGCCATCGACGTCTGGGACTTCGGCGAACAGGATGGCCGCGTCGTCGAGGTCCCGCCCACGTCCTGACGAGCTTTCGAGGACGACCCACGAGCGTCATAAGTGGCACCGTGGGCCAAAGTCCTACGCGCGCCGGGGGCCCGCGGCCCGTGTCCCCTGACTCACTCGTGGCCGGTCTACGCGCAAGGAACGTTATCTGTCGGGCTAGAAGGTGAGAGCCCCAAAGCTCGCTTCGGTGCGCGGGCCCCATGTCGGCGATAATGACCACATGGCTTCAGCGGACCCGAGGGTCGAAGGGAGGCGTTCCGAATG
>JBGPKY010000205.1:0-4492 GCA_041486205.1 Actinomycetota bacterium | reverse complement strand
GGCTCCCCTACTACCGGGACCTCGGCGTGGTCCTGGTCGCCGGGATGACGCCGGAGGAGGTGTTCCTGGGGCTGTTCGCGAAGGCCTCCGATCCGACCTCGGCCGGACGGCAGATGCCGGCGCATTGGGGCTCGCGGCGACTCGGCATCATGTCCCACTCCTCGCCGATCGGCACGCAGATCCCTCACGCGGCGGGCATCGCATACGCGGTCAAGTACCGTGCCGAGGACGCCGTCGTCGCCTGCTGGTTCGGGGAGGGGGCAACGAGCGAGGGCGACTGGCACGAGGGGCTGAACTTCGCAGGGATCCACGAGCTGCCGGTCATCTTCGTCTGCGAGAACAACCACTACGCGATCTCGGTCACGCAGTCCAAGCAGATGGCGGTCGAGGATGTCGCGAGCAGAGCGGAAGGCTACGGATTCCCGGGAGTGGTCGTCGACGGCAACGACCCCATCTCGTGCTACGCGGCGATGAAGACCGCGGTCGAACGCGCCCGCGCCGGCGCTGGTCCAACGCTCATCGAAGCGAAGACCTATCGGTTCCAGCCGCACACCTCTGACGACGACGATCGCAGTTACCGCAGTCGTGAGGAGGTCGACGAGGCGAAGCGCCACGACCCGATCATCCGATTCGGTGCCGAGCTGAAACGCCTGGGCATCGCGGAAGACGCCGGTTTGGAAACCCTTGCCGCCGAGGTGAAGGCCGATGTCGATGCGCAGATCGACGCGGCGTGGAACGCGCCGGACCCGGATCCGGACACCCTGCTTCGCCACGTGTTCGCGGAGGATGCCTGACGTGAGCGAGAAGAACGTCGTGACGGCGATCCACGACGCGCTGCACGACGAGATGGCCGCCGACGATCGGATCGTGGTGCTGGGTGAGGATGTGGGTGCGCGAGGAGGTGTCTTCCGGGTCACGTTGGGATTCTTCGACGAGTTCGGAGAGGCGCGCGTCATCGACACTCCGCTCGCGGAGTCGGGCATCATCGGTGTCGCGATCGGGATGGCGCTTCATGGCTTGCTGCCGATCGCGGAGATCGAGTTCGCCGACTTCATCCATCCGGCCTTCGACCAGATCGTCTCCGAGGCCGCCCGCATGCGCTACCGGACGAACGGCGACTTCGGTGTCCCTCTCGTGATACGAGTGCCTTGGGGCGGCGGCATCCACGGTGCTCTCTACCACTCGCAGTCCATCGAGGCCTTCTATGCCCACGTTCCGGGACTCAAGGTCGTGGTCCCGTCGACGCCCTACGACGCCGTCGGCATGCTTCGTTCGGCGATCCGCGACCCGGACCCGGTGATGTTCCTCGAGCACAAGAAGACGTACAGGCTCGTGAAGGGCGAGGTGCCCGAGGAGCCCTTCGAGGTCCCCATAGGCCCGGCGGACGTGAAACGCGAGGGCACCGACCTCACCGCCATCGCGTACGGGATGATGATGCACCTCTGCCTCGAAGCCGCTGCTCGGCTGCACAAGGAGGAAGGTATCTCCGTGGAAGTGATCGACGTGCGGACGCTGGCGCCGCTCGACACCGCAACGATCCTGAGCTCGGTGCGTAAGACGGGCAAGGCGATCGTGGTCTACGAGGACAACCGGTCCTTCGGCGCGGGCGCCGAGATCGTGGCGAGCATCGCCGAGGAAGCCATGCTCGACCTCGACGCGCCGGTCGTGCGGATCGGCGGGCCCGACGTCCCCGCGATGCCCTTCTCCACCCCTCTCGAGCACGCGTTCCTGCCCGATGCCGACCTCATCCACGATCGGATGCTGGAGCTGGCCCGCTTCTAGCTCGGCTCCAAGCAGCAACCCGTGCTCAGACTCCCTCCCGGAAGTCGTTCAGGCGTCCCCCGGTGGAGCCGATAACCCCCGAGACGGGGTACGCCCATGGACGAGAACCCGAAGCATCCGCGCGAGAGCCGCGCGGGGGCCCTGCGAGATCTCTTGGTGATCTCGCTGAGCGCCCTCGCGCTCTTCGTGCTGGGCGCCGTGACGGACGCGTTCGAAAGCGTCGACTCAGCGATCAGGCGCTGGAGCCCCGGGAAAGCGGACGATGTCCTGCTCGGCCTCGTGATGATCACGCTCGCGTTGAGCGCGTTCGCACTCCTTCGCTGGCGGGAGGCTCGGCGGGAAGTGGCAGCTCGCGGTACCGCCGAGGACCGACACCGAGCGATCGTCGAGCACATGCCGGCGATCACGTACACCTGGGATCCGACCGGTCCCGTGGGAACGATCCCCCCGCCCTACGTGAGCCCCCAGGTCGAGGAGATCCTAGGCTTCACCCCCGAAGAGTGGATGGCCGACCCCGAGCTTTGGATGCGGCAGATCCACCCCGAAGACCGCGAACGCGTTCTGGCGGCTTCCAAGCTCTCCGACGAAACCGGCGAGCCGTTCAGCATCGAGTACAGACACATCAAGAAGAACGGCGCGGTTGTCTGGGTTCGGGACGAATCCGTCGTTGCCGAACGTGACGCCGACGGCCGTCCCAAACTCGTCCAAGGGATGATGTACGACGTCACCGATCGCAAGCGAGCCGAGGAGAGACTTCGAGAGACTGAGGCACGGTACCGGACACTGGTCGAGCGCGTCCCGGCGGTTACTTACATATGGGACGCCGCTCACCCAGCCGGATCGGTCGCCGCCCCCTACATCAGTCCGCAGATCGAATCACTGCTCGGCTTCTCTCCGGAGGAGTGGCAGTCCGATCCCATGATCTGGCACCGTCAGGTGCACGCTGAGGATCGCGACAGGATCCTTGCTATCTGGGCGGAGTCGGACCAGACCGGGCGCCCGTTCGGTGCCGAATACCGGATCTTCACCAAGGCCGGAGATCTCGTTTGGGTCCGCGACGAGGCCGTCGCCGTCTCGCACGGCGAGTCCGGAAGACCGCACTTCCAGGGCGTGATGATCGACGTCACGGAGCGCAAGCGCGCCGAGGAGCTGGTGCGCGAGGCCGAGCTCCGCTACCGGATGTTGGTCGAGCAGCTGCCGGCCGTCGTCTACATCGACGCCCTCGACGACGTCAGCACCGCCCTTTACGTCTCTCCGAGGTACGAACAGCTCCTCGGCTACACCGCCGCAGAGCGGATGGCCGATCCCGAGATGTGGCTGAGGCTGATCCACCCCGACGATCAAGGGTGGGTTCAAGCGGAGTCCGAACGTACGAACGAGACCGGCGATCCCTTCATCGTCGAATACCGCATGCTCGCGAAGGACGGCCGTGTCGTGTGGGTCCGCGACGAGGCGGTCATCGTGCGAGACGAGTCGGGAGCGCCCCTTTACTGGCAGGGCGTGCTGCTCGACATCAGCAAGCGCAAACGGGCCGAGGAGGGACTCTCGCGTCGCGACGGCATCCTCGAGGCCGTGGGCTTCGCCGCCGAGCGGTTCCTGAAGACGCACCGGTGGGAGGAGACGATCCCGCAGGTCCTGGAGCGGTTGGGCAGCGCAGCGGGCGTTAGCCGTGCCTACCTTTTCGAGAATCGGGTTCGCGACGACGGCGAACGCTCGACGGCGCTCCGATTCGAGTGGACCGCGTCCGGCGTCGGTCCTTCCATCAACGAACCGAACCGCGCGCGCAGCAGCTACCGCGAGAACGGCTTCGGCCGCTGGGAAGACATCCTCAGCGCAGGTGGGGCCATCTGCGGGTTGCCGCGCGGATTCCCCGAGAGCGAGCGGCCTGAGCTCGCGATGGAGGGCATCCTCTCGATCGCCGTGGTACCGGTCTTCGTCGGCGAGGACTGGTGGGGCTTCCTCGGGTTCGACGAATGCCTCGCAGAACGCGAGTGGCCTGGAGCAGAGCTCGACGCCCTGCGCACGGCCGCCGACACGCTCGGAGCCGCGATCGGTCGCGAGCGTGCCCAGCTCCTCCAAGCGGAGACCGAAGCTCGGTACCGCTCCCTCGTCGAGACGATCCCGGCGGCCATCTACACGGAACCCGCGGACGACTCCATCTCGACCCTCTACATGAGCCCCCAGGTTGAGGCCATCACGGGCTACTCCGCCGAGCAGTGGGTGGATGACCCGGACATGTGGCCGGAGATCATCCATCCGGACGACCGGGAACGGGTGCTAGCGGAGGACCGACGCATCGCGAACGACGGGCAGCCGTTCAACATGGAGTTCCGGATCGTGAGATCCGATGGCGGGATCGTGTGGGTGCACGACGAAGCTGTTCTGCTCAAGGACTCGGCGGGTCGCCCGCAGTTCTGGCAGGGTTTCATGGCCGACATCACGCCTCAGAAGCTCGCCGAAGAACAGCTCCGCGCCGCTGAGACCCGCTACCGGTCTTTGGTCGAGAACCTTCCGGCCGTCACCTACATCGACATCGTCGATGAGAAGTCCACGACCGCCTACGTGAGTCCCCAGGTCGAGGAGATCCTGGGCTACACCACTCAGGAGTGGGTGGGCGACGATGAGTTGTGGGTCCGGAACCTCCACCCGGACGACCGAGACCAGATCGTCGAGGCGGCCCGTCACCACAACATGACCGGCGATCCTTTCG
>JBGPKY010000204.1:0-4510 GCA_041486205.1 Actinomycetota bacterium | reverse complement strand
GTCGGGCGCCTGGCAGAAGGCGTCGCCCTCGCCGGCCAGGAGCAGAACCGGTCGTCTGAAGCGGCGGAGCGCGGCCCTGCCCGGGATCGGGGGGAGGTCGGTGCCGGACTCGCCTAGCGGGATGCCGATCAACGCGAGTGCTGCTACTCGTTCGTCGGCGATCGCCTCACGGAGTGCGACGTGTGCTCCGAACGACCACCCACAGACGACGATCGGTCCGCCTGCAGCCTCGCGGGCTCGCGTGACCGCTGAGCGCACGTCTTCCAGCTCCTTCACGCCGGCGCCGTAGGAGCCGCCGGAGCGCATCACACCGCGGAAGTCGAACGCGAGCACGGCAAGCCCTCGCTGCGCCAGCTCGTTCCTCACCGCCCACAGCAGCGGGTGGTCCTTGCTTCCGCCGTGAAGGGGGTGAGCGTGGCAGACGACCGCCGAGCCGCGCGGCTCGCCCTCAGGCATCCGGAGCTCGCCTTCGAGCGAGACGCCGTCCTCTGTCACGAAGCGGACGGGTTCCACGGCATGGGACGATACCGGCGTGGGATCGACCCGAACCGCGCTCGCGCTCCGAGACTCGCTGCCGTGGCGCGAGGTCGTCGAGATCGTCGGGACTGCCGAGAGGACGGGCTACGAAGCGCTGTTCCTGCCGGAGATCTCCGGACGGGAGGCGTTCTCTACTCTTGCGGGGCTCGCCGGCGTTACCTCGTCGCTCAAGCTGGCGACCGGGGTCGTTCCTATGACGTCTCGGCACGTCGAGACCACCGCGATGGCGGCGGCGACCGTGCACGAGCTTTCGGCCGGGCGGATGCTGCTCGGCGTCGGGACGGGATCCGTGGCGAGGGGGGCGCTCGACGGGCTCCGCAGCACCGTCGAGACGCTGCGCGCGATCTTCAACGGCGAGTCCGTGGATCTCGGCGATCCCAAGCACGGCCCCTTCCGGCTTTCGCTCGACGCGGGCCAGGTACCTCTGCCGATCTACGTATCGGCCCTCGGACCGAACGCGATGCGCCTCGCAGGGGAGATCGCCGACGGTGTGCTGCTCAACTGGTGCACGCCCGAGAGAGTCGCCGAGGCAGCTCGACTCGTCGCCGAAGGTGCGAACGCCGCCGGACGCGATCCGACCGCCGTGACGATCGCCGTATATGTCCGCGCCTGCCTCGGACCCGACGGGGAGCACGCGCTCCACGCGCTCCGGGTCGCCGCAGCGCAGTACGCGTCCTACGTCGCCTATCGGCGTCAGTTCGACGCCATGGGCCTGGGCGACGAAGCGGCGGCTGCCGCGGAGGCCCACCGAGACCACGCGCCCGAACGTGTGCCCGTGCGACTGGTCGAGGCCGTATGTCTCCACGGCGAGACCGAAGGAGCCTCGCGCCGTCTCCAGGACTACCGCGAAGCCGGGGCAGATCTTCCGGTCGTGTACCCCGTCCCGGTCCGCGAGCCCGTCTCCTCGATCCTTGGGACCCTCTTCGCGCTGGCCCCTCACCCGGCCTCCGGTCCCTAAGCTTCTCTCCCTTCGTGCCGACGCCGTCTCGGCGTCGTAGTATTTCCACGGTCAACACCGTAGAAAAGGGGAAAACGGATGACGTACACGATCGCCGAACCCTGCATCGACGTGAAGGACCGCGCCTGTGTCGACGAGTGCCCGGTCGATTGCATCTACGAGGGCGGGCGCATGCTCTATATCCACCCTGACGAGTGCGTCGACTGCGGCGCGTGTGAACCGGTCTGCCCCGTGACCGCGATCTTCTACGAGGACGACGTGCCCGCGGAGTGGAAGCAGTTCACTCCGATCAACGCGGAGTTCTTCGGCGAGGCGGTGTCTGGGATCGGGTCCCCCGGAGGCGCTGCGCAGGTGGGGCCATCTGACAAGGACCACCCGACGGTAGCGGCTTGGGCCGCCGCGGGTTAGCCTTCGGCGACAGCGGTTCCGCGCGTGCCCCGGGCGCAGGCTCGGGGCGTCGCGCTACTTGGAGTCCTTCACGCCGTTGTCGGCGAGGAACACTCGGAACGCAGCTCCGCCGCCGTCGCGGTCCTCCACCCACGCGCGGCCGCCCATCAGCTCGGCGAACCGGGCTACGAGCGCGAGCCCCACGCCGACGCCAGGGGAGTGCGTTGGGCCTGGCCCCTGGCGGAAGGGTTCGAAGATCGCTTCACGAAGTTCCTGCGGCACACCCGGGCCCTCGTCATCTACCGAGATGACTACCCCCCCGTCGGCCCGCTCGACGCGCACCCACACGCCGGTCCCCGCTGGCGTGTGCCTGGCGGTGTTCGCTAGGAGGTTCTCCACGACCCGCTCGACCTTCGCGGCGTCGACGGAGGCGATCACTGGCTCGGCCTCAACCTGCACGCGTCCATCGCCCATCAGGTCGGAGTCCGAAACGACCCGTCGAACGAGCGCCCCGACGTCCGTTGGGTGAAGTTTCGGTTCGACGATCCCGCGCGCCAGACGGTCGAGGTCGAGGAGGTCCGTCACCATGCGGTCGAGCTTGCGCGAGTTCGACGCGATCCGCCGCGCCAGGTCGCGCGCCTCGACCGCGTCGAGCTCGATGTCGGCTCGTTCCAGGGTGACCGCGAGCCCTAGGATGGCCGCGAGCGGAGTACGGAGGTCGTGCGAAACGGCTTGTAGGAACGTGTTCTTCATGTCGTCCAGGGCTCGCAGACGCCGCGAGGCCTCTCGCTCCATCTCGAGCGCCCGCTCGAGCTGCTCCTCGGCCGCCCTGCGCTCGGTGATGTCCAGCATGAACCCTTGCCAAGCTCTCGGACGGCCGGCGGAGTCGGCTACGGCCTGCGCCTCGTCGTGGATCCACACGACGCGACCGTCTTTCGCGATCATCCGATACTCCATCGACCACGCGCGGCCCGACTCGTTGCCCTGGGCGTCGGCCTCCAGGACGCGCGCTCTATCGTCGGGGTGCAGGAGGTCGCGCCATAGCCCGCCGGTCTCGAGCGTCTCCTCCCTCGTGTAGCCGAGTATCTCCTCGGCCCGAGGGCTGATGTAGGTGGTGTTCGTGATGCCTCGGTCGTGAGGATCGATCTCCTGGGTGTAGATGGCGGCAGGCACCTGCTCGACCAGCATGCGGAACTGAGCTTCGGCTTCCTCGAGACGTTCCTCGGCCAGCTTGCGCTCCGTGATGTCGAGCAAGAAGCCCTGCCAGAAGGGCTCCTCTCCGGGGACACCGTCCATCCGGATGGCCTCGTCTCGGATCCAGAGATAGGAGCCGTCCTTCCTCCGGAACCGGTACTCGGCTAGATACGGCTCGCCGGTCTCGTTGGCCGTCTGGTTGATCGCCCCCACGCGCTCCAGGTCGTCGGGGTGGATCCGCTCCCGCCAGAACGCGACCTCGGCGCGCCACTCTTCCGGGGAGTAGCCGAAGAGCGGAACCACTTGTGGGCTGATGTAGAAGTCCTTCGGGTCGAACCGCACGGGCTCCCTGTAGATCGCGGCGGGGAGGTGTTCGACGAGCACCTGGTAGCGGGTCTGCGCCTGCGACAGCTGCGACTCCGCGAGTCTGCGCTCCGTGATGTCCAGGATGAACCCCTGCCAGAACGGCTCGCCGCCTGGCTCCTCCACGAGCGTCGCCTCGTCGTGGACCCAGGCGTAGCTGCCGTCCTTCCTCTTCAACCGGTACTCGCCGACGTAAGGCATCCTGGCGGACTTGACCGCGGCTTCCTCAGTCACGACCCGCTCGCGCTCTTCCGGGTGGATGTGGTCTGCCCAGAATCCGGGAGTCAACGTCCACTCCTCAGGCGTGTGGCCGAACATCGTTTCGACCTGTGGGCTGATGTAGAAGCCGGCCGGATCCCCTTCGAGGGTCTCGCGATAGACGACCGCCGGGATGTTCTCGACCAGGATGCGGTACATCCTCTCGGCCTCGCCGAAGCGTTCCTCGGCAGCCTTGCGTTCGGTGACATCGAGCATGACTCCCTGCCACAAGTACGGCAGGCTCTCTTCGTCCCGTAGGAGAAGCGCCTCGTCGTGGAACCACACGACGCGCCCATCAGCGGCGATCATCCGGTACTCCTGCCTGTACGGCTCGCCGGCTTCCGACGTCCGGTTGCTCTCCCGCATCACGTGCTCTCGGTCGTCGGGGTGCAAGATCGACGACCAGAACCCCGGCTCGGTCGACCACCTATCGACCGGGTAGCCGAGGATCCTTTCGATCTGCGGGCTCACGTAGGCGATACCGGTTGACGCTTCGTAGTCGCCGGCCGCTTCCTGGTAGGTGATCGCCGGAGTGTGCTCGACGATCGTTCGGAATCGCTCCTGGGTCTCGAGAAGCTGGTGCTCCGCGCGCTTGCGCTCCGTGATGTCGAACAGGAACCCCTGTGCGAACCTCGGCGTCCCTTCCTCGTCTCGGAGGATGACGGCTTCGTCGCGCACCCACACTATCCGTCCGTCGCGGGCGATCATCCGGTACTCCTGGCCGAGGGGCTCGCCGGTCGCGTAGTGATGCGCGTCCACGGCAAGGGCAACCTCTCGGTCGTCGGGGTGCAGGAGCGAAACCCACATGGTCGG
>JBGPKY010000203.1:0-4510 GCA_041486205.1 Actinomycetota bacterium | reverse complement strand
CTCGAGCATGCCCGCGACGGCCTCCCAGTCCTTCCTGTAGTCGATGGGAATGAAGTGGGTGGCGTTGCGGAAGTCCTTGCCCAGGCTCGTGCCCTGGATCTTGAAGGAGTACTCTTCACGCCGCCTCGGCGTAGAACGTGGGGAAGTGCTGCTGGCGGAGTCGGATCGAGGCGGCCATGACTCGATGGCCAAACCCCATGATCCAGTCGCCGCCCGCCCCGGCGAGGAACCCGACCAGCGCCGCGATCTCGTCCGGCCGGCCCACCCGACCAAGCTGAATCGGCTCGAATCCGTCAAATTTCCAGGAAGTCTTTTGGCACCTCAACCTTCAGGCAGGTCTCAGAGATGAGGTGGGGGCGAAGGGAGAGAGCGGCGCCGGTCACCACGCGCTTTGCTGCGGTCGTGATCGTCGATGGCTCGCTTGGAGGTCCCCGGCGCCCCCCAGGAGCTGTGGGCACAGCGGCCTGAACGCATGGGCCCGCGACCTGTCGGTGATATCCTCGACTGGTCATGACGTTAAAGGCATTCGGCGAGCTTGTCACGGCGCCCGACGTCGAGCGATTGCCCGAGGACGCCGGCCCGACGCACTTTGTGCGCGTGTGTGGCGCTCTCATTCGCTGGGCTCTCGTAGAACATGGTGCCGCATCAGCCGACCTCCAGATCGCGGAGCGACTGAACGTCCCCGATCGTGGCGCAGACGCCGAATGCGCTCTGCCTGACACCACGATCGAAACCGGGGGCTTCGTCGGCCCGGGTAGGACGATCTTCCAGTTCAAGTATCGCGACGTGGGCGCCGCCGATCGCAAAGCAATCGTCAGCTCGCTTGCTGCCCGCCTGCGCGAGGAGCGCAGGAACCTGCCGGCCGGATGTGATCGGTACGTGCTGATGACCAATGTCAGCCTGGCCGGCACGCAACCAAGTCGCCTCAGGGAGGCCATTGCTGCCGGGAAGCCGGCGCTCACCACGAAGATCATCGTTTGGGGCGCAGCGGAGATTGCCAACGCCCTGAACGCCAGCCCGGGGCTTCGTCACCTGTTCACTGCCGCCGGGGGGCTCTCCACGGTGGATGTCGCCGAGGCCGAGCTTCAGGCCGCCTACCGGAAAGTCGGATGGGCTCCCTTCGTGAATCGTGCTCGCGAGCTGTCGGTGCTGCGCGATTTCATCGAGAGTGACACCGCCCGCGTCCTGAGGGTTCAAGGGCCTCGGTTCTCTGGCCGGACTCGGCTCGTGATCGAAGCGCTGAAACAATGGGCGCCCCTGGCGCTGTGGGCCGTATCGGCCGAACATGTCGACGTCGACCTGCTTCGAGACCTCGACTCGGACCGCCGTCGCCAATTACTGGTCGTCGACGACGATGATGATGATGATGACGAAGCGGCAAGACGCGTGCTCGACTGGGCGGAGCAGCGCGAGCGCCTGAAAACCATCGTCATCGCTTCGGGCGACCAACGTCATCCCGACGCATCCGACCCGGGTCACCTCGACGTCCCTGAAATGGAGCGATCGGAGGTCGAGAGGCTTCTGCGAACCTTGGCGCCCGGACTGCCGTTCGCCGAGCAGTCCTGGATCATCGAAGGCGCTCGTGGTTTGCCGGGGCTCGTCGCGCACGTAGCGGCACTCGTGGCCGAGCCTCGCCTTAGAGCAGTGAATGACCCGGAAGAGTTTCGAAGAAGGCTCGGCGATGTCCTGACGGAAAGATATGAAGTCAACCTCGGCCCCGGCGCGAGACAGGCGCTTCAGATCGCGTCGCTCCTGCCCGTCCTCGGAGTCGAGGGGGCGGTGGCCGCTGAGGTTGCCGCGGTCGCGAAGGCCCTCGACCTTGATCCAGGCCTGCTCGCGGCTCATCGGCTTGCCCTCGAGCGCTCGGGATTCCTCCGGCGGCGCGGGCGATTCGTCGAGGTCGTCCCCCCACTGCTCGCCGAACATCTGGCTACCCGAGCGTTGACCAACCCCGATCGGGTTGTCGCGGAGCTACAACTCGTCTTGTCCCCCTGCTTGACCGGCTCGCGAGGGTACCCGGCGAAGGGGTGCGCACCGCCATCGAGCGGACTCTTCGGGAGCGATGTGTCGGATTCGACGACTTACGCCGGAACTCGGAAGTAATCCGCAGGCTCGCTCCCGCCGCGCCACGAACTGCGATCAGATGCATCGAAGAAGGATTGAGGGGCATCACGGCCAAGACTCTCGCCGACACGTTGAAAGGCGACGAGCGCCGTGCGTTGGTGTGGACCCTCGAGGATCTCGCGTTCCGGTCCGAGACTTTCGAGAGTGCCGCAGAACAACTGCTCGCCCTCGCCGAGACGGAGAACGAGACCTGGCAGACCAACGCGACTGGAGTGTTTCTCTCCCTATTCCACTGGGGCCATCCCGAACTCCCAGCCGCGCTCTCCCAGCGTTTGGCGGTCCTGAAGCACGGCGCAGCTTGTGGTTCAGCAGGGCGTCGGAGGGTCGTCGCAGACGCTGCCGGGGCGGCGTTCAAGCTGCACGTGAGCTTTCGCTTGCATCACCCCAAAGGCCCGCATCTCCCGGAGGCGCGCTACTGGCCGAAGACCTCGGAAGAGGTCGGCCAGTACGGTCTGGGCGTCATCGAGGTGCTGGAGCTCCTTCGGCGCAATCCCGATGCGCGGGTGCGTGCGTCCGCGGCAACAGCTGCGATTCAGGTGTTTCGGCCACTGATTCGGGTTGCTCTCCGATTGGCCGAGCCGTGCGAAGGTATGCTGCCTGAACTCGCTCGGAAAGCCTTCACGGCATTGGCGGACCTGGGTCGCGCCGACGCGAGTGCCCATACGTACGAGGCGATCGCGACGGAGCTGGAGCTTCTCTCGGACAGCCTCAAGGCTGCTGCGACGGAGAACAGCGCATTCGTGGCGGAGTTTAGCCGCATGGCCGCGGAGATGGAAGCCGATCTCCTGAACTCCTTCCGGGGCCGGCTCTGGCGTCTGATTGGCCCGCCGAGCTGGGAGCAGCAACGCCGGTGGCTGGGCGGAACCGAGGAACGACAGGAAGCCATCCGAGGGCTTGCGACCGAGATCCTGGAAGACCCGAACTATCCCGTCCTCTTCGAGTCGCAGCGGGATTGGCTCACGGGAAGCGAGGCGCGGAGCGGCAATGAACTTTTCCACGCGCTGGGAAAGTCTGACACGCGACGCGGTCTCCTGTCGTCATTGATCGCCGGCGAAATCACCCCGCTCGGCGAAGAGCGGCTGACCGCCTATTTGACGGGATGGGCTGAGCACGCCGGCGAAACGGCGTGCGCCGAGACTGACCGCCTGATCGCGTCGCGATCGGATCTGGCCCGCGCGCTCCTCGCTACCGTCACGAGACTTTTTCGTGGTCCTGACCTTGTCAAGCGGGTGCGTCGACTCTTCACCCTCGATGCGCTGGAGCGGCACGAGTTCGCGACGCTCCTGGCATTGTTGCTGCCCTGGGAGGTTTTAACCGCCTCGGAAACAGAAGAGCTGGCAACCATGGTGGACGACGGCACGCCCAGAGTTCGCGGCACGCTGCTCGTCGTGTTTGCCGTCAGACTGATGCGTGGCGGCGAGCTGACCTCGACGCTGCGTGAGCAGGCTTGGTCCTTTCTGGGATCGTCGTCTCGTCTCGAAGGGGCACACTCCAATCTCCGGTGGGACCAGCTGGCGGCGCAACTCGGCGAGACGGAACCGCAGAGACTCCTGGCGTTGGTCGAGGACCTAGGGATCCAGGCAACGAAAGAGGATCGGGGAAGAGCAGCCTTACATCATGAGATCCCGCTCTCCCTCGAGACTCTGAGGAAGGCTGATCGCCCTGGGTTCATTCGAATGCTCCTGCGCCTGGCCTCGTATCCTGACCAGTCATGGCGGATCGAGGCGGCTGTCGAGGAGGAGATCGACCCGCTCGTCGACCGCGAGACGCTGCTGGCGTTCGCCCGCGAGTCGGGGGTCGAAGGCGCAAAGACGGTGGCGCTGAATCTCAGCGCGGAGAAGCCGGGCTTCTGGGAGGTCGCCCGCGATCTCGTGGCCGAGTGGGGAGACGACGAGCAGGTCCAGCAGAGACTGCTCAATGCCCTCGCTGGCGGTGGATGGTGGGGGAGTCCCTTGCCAAGGATCAAGGAGCGTCTCGATAAGGCGACGGCACTCCGGTCCGATCCGAGCCCGTTGGTGGCGAGCTGGGCTCAGGAGGTTGTGTCCTTCTTCGAGGGCTGGCGCCGTCGGGAAGTGCGCGAGGAACAGGAAGACTGGATCTGGGACTATCGGATCCGGCGCGCCGAGCTGGAGGGCATGGTTCGGGGGCCCGATTCCCCCGAGAAGCTGTGGGCGATCGGGCGGCTGCTCGAGCACGCGCCGCGAGAGCGCGTCCTCGAGCTGCTGACGCCCGAAGAAATCCTGGACGCGCTGAATAAAATCCCGCAGCTTCCCGAGCGCGTACGTGAGCGGTGGGAGCCGTGGGCCAAGCACTGGGCCGGCCGCCATTAGGACTCTCACGAGCACGCAGCAGCGATTTCTCGAGGCCTTCTTCCAGGATACGGACG
>JBGPKY010000202.1:0-4610 GCA_041486205.1 Actinomycetota bacterium | reverse complement strand
AGGACACATCGATCCCGAGCTGCTCGAGGCCGGCGATGATCGTCCCGGCCTCCTCACGACCTGCTCGAAGGGCGGCCGTGAGGTCAACGACGTCGACGTGGCGGACGCCCGCGGTTGCGAGTGCCTCCGCGAGCTCCACCGGATCGCCTCCACCGACCTCCCCCAGGTTGACCAGCGTTCTGGTGAGCTCGGCGTTGTTCATCGAGCCGATCAGGCGTCGAGCCATGGGATCGTCGCGGATGTGATCGACGAGCGCTTCGACCACGGAGGGCCGGAGTCCGGGCGCCGAGCCTTCCCCAGACGAACCCTCCCCTGCCCCTGGGCCGATGTCCGGCCTCCGACCCGCGGCGATCGATCGAAGCTGGTCGAGGAGGGCCTCAGCCTGCTCGGCCGGCGATGGAATGTCTTCTTCCTCGGTCGGTGGCGGAGGAACGAGGTCCGCTTCACCGCTCGGACGTGCGGAGGCAAGGTCGTCGATGACGTGGTCGGCTCCCTCCACACGCGGCGGCCCCAGCGTCGAGAGGGAAACCGCGACCACGCCCTCTTGCTGAAGGACCGCGTCGGCCCCCCCGGCAACCACGAGCTGGTCGGCAGGGGTGGAAAGGATCCGATACAGCTTGTCCAGATCGTTCACGCTGGGAACGGCTCGCAGCGTGAGTCGCTCGACGCGCCGTTCGAAGCAGGCGAGAGCTAGTCGCCGCGCCGAGTCGTCGGCGGGAACCGGGTCGCCGTCCAAGAAGGACCGACCGCCGCGGATCTCGACGTCGACCGCCCCGGGCACAAGAGCCTCGGTCGCAGCCACGGCTATGCGCTCTACGGCGGCCGTGAACCCAGGGCGATCCGTGCTCCCCGGATAGAGTCGATAGGAAGACAGCCCGAGCCAGAGCTGCCGCAAGAGGGCCGCGACCGCCTGGATCTCCTGGTCCGTTTTGGCCATGACTGCCCGCCCGATTTCCCCCCGTCGTTATCGTCCGGGTTAGGCGCCCACCTGAGCACCCCGCCGGCGAGCTATCCAGGGGGTCCAACGGCGGCGCTCGGTGGAGGCAAGAGGTCGTCGAGCGCCTCGGAGGACATCTCGAGGAAACCGTCGGCAGCCAGGCGCCTCAGGAGCTCCTCCCAGCCTTGATGCGCGCGCAAGGCGATCGCGATCGTCCGTTTCGCCTCGTCGGCGCGCCCGTGGCCTGCGAGGGATAGCGCGTACCAGAAGGCGATCTCCGGGCTGTCCGGCTGAGCCGCTAGGGCCGCGGCCTGCTCCCGGAACGCGCCCTCGAGGTCGCCGGCGAGCTCGAGCTTCTCCGCAGAATCGAGCCCGTCGTACGCGCGCTTGAGTTCGAGGAGGCGTCGGAGCTCCATGAGCGGCGTTGGATGGTCGTCGACCCGCAGATCGACGATCGTATCTTCCCACGGCTTGGCGCTCGGCTCCGCGCGGACGACGAGGATCCGAGCCGCCTGCCGGCCACGAACGTCCCCACCCTCGCCTTCCGCCGCTTCCAACACCAGCAGCAGTCGTTCCGCGAGGTCGCCCTTCGACGACGTGAACGATGCGTGCATCGCGTCCCAGACGGTGTCGTTCAGCATCATGTTCGCCTGGACGGAGAAACCCGCCCCGGTGCGATCGCCGAACATGCGGATGCACCTCTCGCCGGAGTGAACCGCGACGCGCCCTTCGTCGTCGACCATCGCGACCTGGCGGTGCTCGCTTGCTTCGTCGGCGGCCGTGAGCTCCGCTAGCGCGTCCGCCGACGGCAGACCCTCGCGCATGCGTTGCAGCCCGAGCGGCCCGTAGGACATCTCGGCGAGAGCCTGGGTGGCAACAGCTCCGACGCCGGGCTCCGCCCAGCACACGTCGCCCGCCGCGAACCAATGGGACTGCACCGCCGCGCCGAACTCACCGGTTTCCGCGTCTCGCGCCACGATCGAGTACGTCACCTTCCGAGCCTCCTCTGGAACTCCCGTTCGTCGATGACTTCAACGCCCAGCTGCTCGGCCTTCGCGAGCTTGGAGCCGGGGTTCTCGCCGGCGACAACGAAGTCTGTCTTCTTAGAGACGCTCGACGCCACTCGCGCGCCGGCCTCCTGGGCAAGGCGCGTGCCCTCCTCGCGCGAGAAGGACTCTAGACCCCCGGTCAAAACGATCGTGAGGCCGGTGAACGGGCCATCGGCGACCTGAGCGCTCGGCTCGTCGGCCGTTCGGACGCCCGCTTTCCTCAGCTTGTCCACGAGGGCGCGGTTCTCCTCTTCGTGGAACCATCCGTAGACGCTGCGTGCGATCTCGGGTCCGATCTCTTCCACCGAGTCGACCTCCTCCTCGCTCGCCGCGGCGATCGCGTCGATCGACCCGAAAGCGCGAGCGAGGACCTGCGCGAGGTGCTCGCCGACGTGGCGGATGTTGAGCCCGACGAGCAGCCGCCAGATCGGACGGTCCTTCGAACCTTCGATCGCTCGGAGGAGATTGGAGATGGACTTGTCCTTGAAGCCGGGGATCTCAGCCAGTTGCTCGGCGGTGAGCAGGTAGATGTCGCCGGGGTCCTTGATGAAGCCGTGATCCAAGAGCGCGATCACGGTCATGTAGCCGAGCCCCTCTATGTCCATCGCGCCGCGCCCGCCGAAGTGGGAAAGCGACTCCACGGCTTGGTCGGGACATCCGGCGCGGTTCGGGCAACGGTGATCGGCCTCCCCTTCGGCGCGGACGAGTGGAGTGCCGCACGACGGGCAGTTCGCGGGCATCTTCCACCGTCGGGCGCTCTTCTTCCTCTTCGAGAGCACAGGGCCGACGACCTCGGGGATCACGTCCCCGGCGCGGCGAACGATCACCGTGTCGCCTTTGCGCACATCCTTGCGATGCACTTCCTGCTCGTTGTGAAGCGTCGCGTACGTGACCGTGACGCCGCCGACGAACACAGGCTCGAGGACCGCGAACGGCGTGACCTTCCCGGTGCGGCCCGTGTGAACCTGGATGTCCTTCAACAGCGCGGTCCGTTCCTCCGGCGGGAACTTATACGCGACGGCCCACCGCGGTGCGTGCGATGTCGCGCCGAGCTCCTCTTGCGACGCGATACGGTCGACCTTCACGACGATGCCATCGATCTCCCAGCCGACGCTGTGCCGCTGCCGCCGCCATCTCTCGACGTAGGCGATCACACCTGAGAGCGCGCCGGCGACCTCCGAGGTCGGTTGCACGGGTAGTCCGGCATCGCGGCACCAGGCGAGGAACCCGGAGTGCGACTCGAACCGCACCCCTTCGCAGTAGCCGAAGCTGTGGCACCAGAGCGACAACGGGCGAGTGGCCGTAACTCGCGGGTCCTTCTGGCGCAGGCTTCCCGCAGCGGCGTTGCGTGGGTTCGCGAACGGGCGTTGTCCGGCTGCCGTCAACTCCTCGTTCAGGCCTTCGAACGCCGTGACCGGGAAGTAGACCTCGCCGCGGACCTCGAGCAGCTTGGGTGGCTTGCTCAGTCGGAGCTTCGTAGGGACCGCGCGAACCGTCCGGAGGTTGGCGGTTATGTCCTCGCCGACGCGACCGTCGCCGCGCGTCGCCCCCTTGACGAACACGCCTCCGTGGTACGTGAGCGCAACCGCGATCCCGTCGATCTTCAGCTCGCATGCGAACGCCGCGCCGCCGCCGAGGCCCTTCTCGACGCGGACCGCCCACGCTTCCAGCTCCTCGCGAGAGAACACGTTGTCGAGCGAGAGCATCCGCGCGCGGTGCTCGACCGGAGCGAAGAGGTCCGCTGGCGTCGATCCCACGCGCTGCGTAGGACTGTCGGGCGTTACGAGCTCGGGGTAGGTCTCCTCCAGCTTCACCAGCTCGCGCGTCAGCTGATCGTAGTCGACGTCGGAAACCTCGGGGTCGTCGAGCACGTAGTAGCGGTAGGAGTGGAAGTTGAGTCGCTCGCGAAGTTCCTCGACGCGGAGCTTCGCCGCAGCGCGCTCGCGCTCACCGGCGGCCTTCGCCATCGCTATGCGGCGATCTCCACGCCGCCGGCAACACCGATGCGCTTGCCCTGAACCAAGACGCCACCCAGCACGCCATCGACCTTCCTGAGGTACGCAAGTGCTGAGCGGAACCCGTCGGGCTTCGGGATGATAGCCAGCGCCACGGCGGCTGCCGCGTCTGCCAGCATGCACGAATCGGCGACCACCGCGAGCCCGTCGATCTGAGCGCGGGCAGATCCGAGATCGATCGTGACGCCGACCCCGTTCGGTCGCGGCTCGAGCACGACCGAGACGCCGTTCCCGTCCGGCCGGCGATGGACGGTGAGTTTCTGGCGCTTCTTCGCGACGACGAAGTAGTCGCCACCGCAGACGACGGTCAGCTCGCCGACCGAGCGGGCGAGGAAGCGACCCACGTGGTCGGTCACCGCTCCCCGGAACGAGAACATCGGCCCGACCCCGGCGGCCCGCGCCGCCGCGACCATCTCGCGGACGATGGCCGGAGCATCGTCCGGCACTTCGATCGGCCGCTTGCTGGTGCGTATCTCCGGGTTCCGCAGCGCGTAAGACTCCAGCTGCTCCCAGAACGAAAGCGCGGCGGCACGCGATTCCTCGTTGAAGTCCGTCCCGGCACTGATGTGCAGCACCATGTCCTGGACCTGGATGTCGAAGCTGCGCGGT
>JBGPKY010000201.1:0-4676 GCA_041486205.1 Actinomycetota bacterium | reverse complement strand
GAGGATCATCCGGTCAGCTTGCGGGTGGATGCTGATCTGCCCGACTTCCCCTTCGATGTTGTTCAGCTCGACCAACTGCTAACCAACCTCTTGGAAAACGCCGCGAGATTCTCTCCGCCGGGCTCGCCGATCCACGTATCCGGCGAGCGTGCCGATGGGCGCGCCCGGATCGAGATCATCGATCGAGGCCCCGGGATCCCCGTTGGAGACCGCGAGAGAGTCTTCGAGCCGTTCGTCAAGGGCGCCGATCCTCTGGGCGGCACGGGCTTGGGCCTGGCTATCGCAAAGGCGATCGTGGGATCTCACGGTGGTCGCATCTGGATCGAGGACTCGCCGGCTGGAGGAACCACGGTCGTCTTCGAGCTTCCGATAGAGGCGGACACCTGATGGGCGCCAGAGTGCTCGTGGTGGACGACGAACCTCAGATCCTACGAGTCATGCGTACGAGCTTGAGGGGACAGGGCTTCGACGTCGTGACTGCTTCGAACGGGGAAACGGCGCTCGACCAACTTAGCCGTTCGACCGTCGATCTCGTGGTCTTGGACCTCGGCCTCCCTGGCATGGACGGCCAGGAGGTGATCCAACGCCTGCGCGGCTGGTCCGACGTTCCCGTCATCGTGCTTTCGGTTCGGGAAGGGCACGGCGACAAGGTCGCAGCTCTCGACGCCGGAGCCGACGACTACGTCACCAAGCCCTTCGTCATAGAGGAACTGCTAGCGAGGATCCGGGCGGTTCAACGGCGGGCGATCGGCGAACTTGCTCCCTCGATCCTGAACTACGGGGAGTTGGATGTAGACCTCGGCCGCAAACTGGTTACCTTGGCCGGACGGCCCGTTCACCTCACGCGGACCGAGTACCAGTTGCTGGAAGCTCTTGCGACCAATCCCGGCAAGCTACTGACACATCAGTGGCTCCTGCGAAGGGTGTGGGGACCCGGATACTCGAGCGAGTTCCACTATCTGCGGGTCTTCGTTCGACAGCTCCGACAGAAGCTCGGGGACGACGCCGCTCACCCGAAGTGGATCGTCACGGAGTCCGGCTTGGGCTACCGCTGGAAAGACGGAGGCGGCGCTACCTGAGGCGCTCGCGATCTCGTCGCGGCCGGGCCTAGGCTCATGGGGGAGAGGCGGGCCCGGGCGAAGGGTGCTCCGGCAGGATCAGCGGCGGCAGGGGCTGCTGCGAGAAGTCGAAATCGTTCAGCAGGTTCCCGAGGATCGCGACGTCCTCTCGGACGACCGGCCGCGGGTCGGGCCGCCCGTCGGTCGCCGGGTCCAGGCGCTGGCCGTTCAGGAACAGGTCCTCCACGAACTTCAGGTACGCGTCGAACGAGAGCGTTTGGTGGTCGATATAGCCCGCTCGAGCCCACGGGCTGATCACGAGGGCCGGCACGCGCAGGCCGTACCCGTTCGCGTCCACTTTCGGCGGGACCACGTGATCGTAGAAGCCGCCCCAGTCATCCCAGCTGAGGAAGATCGCGGTGGAGTTCCAATCGGGTCCCTTCATGACGGCGTTGATGACGCTCGTCACGTATGCCTGGCCGGCTGCGATGGATTTCGGAGGGTGCTCCGAGAGGTCGTCGTCGGGGATGACCCATGACACGCTCGGCAAAGAACCGGTGCTCGCCTGCTCGAGGAAGTGGTGCACCTCCTGGATGTTGCCGAGCTGTCCGTTGTCCTGGACGGTCGAGAAGTTCGGCAGTGGATTCCAGATCGTCGGCGTGCCCGGCGTGGGTCCCGTCTCTGAGCAACCGATAGGGTCCTTGAGGCAGCGGACGTTAGAGCCGTCGGCGACGTAGTAGCCCCAACTAACGCCGTGCTGATGCAGCAGGTATGTGATGTCGGTCCAGGAGAATGGTCGGCCGGGAGGGCTCCCGGCTTTCTCGTTGCCGGGACGCTCCAGATCCGACGTGCACGAGGCGGGGTCGGCCGTCGAGCAACTCGCGGACCAGCCGGAGACCGCGAACAGATGCGAGGGGAGACTCCACGAGAACGCCGACTCGAACATCCGATCTTGGAGCACGAAATGCTTCGCGTAATCCCAGTAGTTGGGGATCTCGCGCGCGTCGTGCCACCCCATCACGTCGGGGACGCCGGGCGTGTGCGAAGCGCCGGCGAGGTTGCTGCACGATGGGTCGAACGTGAACTTCTTGCAGAAGTTGCTGCCCTGCGCCCGGAGCGCCTTCACGAACCCGTCCATCCTTCCCCCGGCGATGTCGATCGTGGCGTCGAGCTGGTCGTGGGGACCGCCGGCGTTCCTGTCGTTCGGGTCGTGGTAGGGGGTGACGCACTTGCCGAGCTGCGGATCCGGGATGCACACCGTTGGAACTCCGTTGTTCATGGGGATACCGTCAGCACCCGGAAACGTCCCGAAGTAGCTATCGAACGACCGGTTCTCCTGGATGATGAAGATGACATGCGCGATCTTCCCCCGAGCTTGGGCGGGCGACGGCGCCCCGGAGCCGCAGGCAGGTAGCGCGAACAGCGCGAGTACGAGGGCCGAACATGCCCCGACCGTCCGTTTCATGGCCGTTAGTCTGGCCGCCGCGTGAGAGCACGGCCAAGGTCGTTCGCCCCGTTTGCCGCGTGACCTCCCGTGCTGGCGTTTCGCGCGCGCGGTCGGCCGAAGATAGACTGCCTCGCATGGAACGCGATTTCCTCTCCGTAGGGGACCTGACACCCGAGGAGCTAACCATGCTCCTCGACCTATCAGCGAAGGCAAAAGCTGCGCCGGAGGACTACTCGGAGCGCCTGCGGGGGAAGGCCATCGCGATGATCTTCGAGAAACCCTCCACCCGGACGCGCGTGTCGTTCGAGGTCGCGGTCTCCTCCACGAGCGGTCATCCCGTGGTCCTGTCATCGAGCGAGCTTCAGCTGGGGCGCGGGGAGACGATCGAAGACACCGGTCGCGTGCTGTCGCGGTACGTCGACGCGATCGTTCTACGTACGTTCGAGCAGGAGCGGCTCGAGGTGCTTGCGGCCGCGGCCACCGTTCCCGTGATCAACGCCCTGTCGGACTTCGAGCACCCCTGCCAGTGCCTCGCCGACCTCCTCACCGTCCGCGAGCAGAAAGGCCATCTCGCGGGCCGAACCCTCGTCTACCTGGGCGACGGCAACAATGTCACCCACTCGCTCCTTCTAGGTTGCGCGAAAGCCGGCATGCGCATACGGGTGGCCACGCCGCCCGGGTTCGAGCCGATCCCGCAGATGGTCCAGAGGGCGACGGAGATCGCCGCTTCGACCGGCGGCTCCGTGGAGCTGCTGCACGACCCGCTCAAGGCCGCGATCGGCGCCGACGTTTTGTACACGGACGTGTGGGCAAGCATGGGGCAGGAGGCGGAGGCCGACGAGCGAGCACTGGTGTTCCCGAGCTACAGGCTCAACCAGCGGCTGGTCGACCTCGCCCAGTCGGATGTGACGGTTCTGCACTGTCTGCCCGCGCACCGCGGGCAGGAGATCACGGACGAGGTCATCGACGGTCCGCACTCGGCGGTCTGGGACCAGGCGGAGAACCGGATGCACACGCAGAAGGCGCTGCTGCTCTGGCTGCTGGGCGTCGCCTGAGCTCGCAGGGAGGAGCGCGCTGAGATGCCGCGCGCCAACGACGCGGTCGAGGCGGTGCTGCTCGAGTACGCCGATCTGCTGTCGATCCTGTCGGAGGACCGTTTCAAGCCACGCGCGTACGAGAAGGCGGCGCGCGCCGTCGGCGGGTATCCGGCAGAGGTCGACGGCCTCGACCTCAAGGCGATCATGCAGATCCCGAGCGTCGGGAAGTCGATCGGGGAGAAGATCCACGAGTTCTTGACCACTGGAGCGATCGCTTCTCTGGAAGACCTCCGGGCACAGATCCCCTCGGGTGTTCGGGCGATGATGGGGGTACAGGGTCTCGGCCCAAAGAAGGCGATGGTGCTCTATCGGGAGCTCGGCATATCCTCGGTCGATGAGCTGCGCGACGCCGTGAGCGAGCACCGACTCGCGGATCTGAAGGGATTCGGTCCGAAGACCGAGGGGAACATACTCCGCGGCATCGAGCGGATCCGAGAATCGAGCGGCCGCGTGCAGGTGAACGTGGCGCTCGACCTGGCGACGGAACTGCTCGCCGCCCTCGAGGAGCTGAAGGACGTCAAACGAAGCGCCTTCGCGGGATCGTTGCGCCGCATGGCGGAGACGATCGGCGACGTCGACCTCCTGGTAGCGAGCGATCGCCCTGAACCCATCATGGACGCGTTCGCTTCCCTTCCCATGGTCGATCGCGTCTTGGCCAAGGGAGGAACCAAGACCTCGATATTCACCGGTCAAGGTTTGCAGGTCGATCTTCGCGTGGTACCCGTCGACGTTTGGGGCGCGGCTATGATCTACTTCACCGGTTCCAAAGCCCACAACGTCCGGATCCGCGAGATGGCGGTCCGCAAGGGCTTGAAGCTCTCCGAGTACGGACTCTTCGATGCGAAGTCGGGTGATCTCATCGTCGCTGAGACCGAGGAGGCTGTCTACGCGCGTCTGGGTTTGCCTTTCATCCCACCTACACTGCGCGAAGATCGCGGAGAGGTTGAGGCTGCTCTGGTGGGCGAGCTCCCCGCGGTCCTGCGGCTGGAGCAGCTCAAGGGCGACCTGCACACGCACACCAACCTGACGGACGGCCTCGCGCCCATCGAGCAGATGGTGGCGACGGCCGCGACG
>JBGPKY010000200.1:0-4680 GCA_041486205.1 Actinomycetota bacterium | reverse complement strand
CGGCTCGAAGAGCGTTTCCTCGACCAGCTTCTCGAAAAGCTCTTGCGCGATCTTCCCCGGGCCCCACGCCGGATCGACTTTCACACCGTGGCGTTCGGCGATGTCGGGGAGGTCGGTCCGCTCCAACGTGACCTCCTCACCAACGGCCTGGGAAACGCTGCCGAGCACCGTGATCCGGCGCCACGGCGGCGCGAGATCGAGATCCTGGCCGCGGAAGGGGAACTTGAGGGCACCGCGCACCGCCGTCGCGCACGCGGTTACAAGCTCCTCGGACAGTTTCATCATCGAGTGGTAGTCCGCGTAGGCCTCGTAGATCTCCAGCATCGTGAACTCGGGGTTGTACTTCGGCCCGATGCCCTCGTTGCGGAAGTTCCGGCCGATCTCGTAGACGCGATCCAGGCCGCCGACGAGCAACCGCTTCAGGTACAGCTCCAGCGAGATGCGGAGCTTGAGCTCCATGTCGAGGGTTTGGTGGTGCGTGGTGAACGGCTTCGCGAGGGCGCCGCCCGCGACGGGTTGGAGCACCGGCGTCTCAACCTCGAGGAAGTTCCGATCGTCCAGATAGCTACGGATCGTTCGCAGCGTGGTCGCTCGGGCCCGGATGAGCTCGCGCGCGTCGAGTTCGGTGGCTAGCTGGAGGTGCCGCTGGCGCGACTGGAGGTCGGGATCCTTCAGGCCGTGCCACTTCTCGGGCAGAGGGCGGAGCGACTTCGTGAGCATCGTGAGCTGCTCGACGCGGACCGACAGTTCGCCCTTCTTCGTCGTCATGATCGGACCACGCGCTCCGACGATGTCGCCGAGATCCACCTCGTCGAGGAGCGTGAACGCGTCGGGGTCCATCGAGTCCTGCGAGCAGAACAGCTGGATGTCGCCGGTTCGGTCGCGGAGCGTGAAGAACATCAGCTTGCCGAACCGCCGGGCGAGCATGATGCGGCCGGCCACGGCAACGCGGTCGCTGGTCACCTGCTCGAGCCCGAGCGAGGCGAATCTTCCGTGCAGGTCGGCCGCCAGCGAGTCGGGGTCGAAGCGAAGCGCGTACGGCTCGATCCCCTTGGCCCGCAGGCGTTCGAGGGTCTCTCGCCGGGCCTTCAAGACCTCGCGTTCGCGTGAGGAGCCGTCGTCAGTCATCGGCGGGTCCGACGTTCTTCTCGAAAACCAGACGGAGCCCCTCGAGCGTTAGCCACGGGTCGTGCTCGTCTACGCTCTCGCAATGTGGGACGACGAGCGGCGCGAGACCGCCGGTCGCGACGATCCTCGCGTGGTCGCCGATCTCGGCGCGCATGCGCGCGATCATCCCTTCCGCCTCGGCCGCCTTCCCGTAGACCAGCCCCGATTGGATCGCCTCGACGGTGTTCTTTCCGATCACCGATCGAGGTGCGGCCAGCTCCACGACGGGCAGACGGGCCGTCGTGGACGATAGCGACGAGTTCGAAACCTGGAGGCCGGGCGCGATCGCGCCGCCGAGGAACTCGCCCTTGTTCGACACGGCGTCGTAGGTGGTCGCGGTTCCGAAGTCGATGACGATGCACGGCCCGCCGTAGCGATCGAACGCGGCGAGAGCGTTCACGATGCGATCCGCACCGACCTCGCGCGGGTTGTCAGTGAGGATCGAGATCCCGGTCCGCGTGCCGGGTTCAACGACGACGGGCGGGAAGTTGAAGTAACGGTCGACCATGTCGCGGAGCTGGCCGGTCGCCGTCGGCACCACCGAGGAGATGACAACGCCGGTGATCTGCCGCGAGAACGAGAGGTCGTGCTGCGCGAGAAGGCTCCCGAACATGACCGCGAGCTCGTCCGCCGTTCGCTCCTCTTCGGTGGACATGCGCCACTGCCACTTCAGCTCGGCGCCCTGGAAGACACCCAGAACCGTATTCGTGTTGCCGACGTTCACAGCGAGCAGCACGGCCACTCCTCCTCGGCAGACCGGCGCCCATTCTCGCCCACGGAAGGGCCGGCCGACACTTCCGTGCTTGCTACGTCGGGAGCAGGAGGTTGTCGATCAGGCGTGTCTCCCCGAACCGCGCCGCCACGAGCGCACGCGCAGGGCCCTCGATCCGGCGAAGCTCCTCGAAAGTGACGTCGTCTACGACGGCCGCGTAGTCCAGACGCGCCTCGCGCGTCGCACCTATCTCGCGCGCCATCACGGCCACGAGCTTCGCGACCTCCCGCTCTCCGCCGCGCGCCGACTCCGCCGCCTCCGACAGCGCGAGGAACAGGCATCCGGCAGCCTCCCGCTGCTCGGGGGTCAGGCGCTGGTTGCGCGAGGACAGCGCCAGCCCGTCCGGATCTCGAACGGTCGGACAGGCGACGATCTCGACCGGAAGGGCTAGGTCGCGAACCATCCGGCGAACGATGGCGAGCTGCTGCGCGTCTTTCTGGCCGAAGTAGGCGGCGCAAGACCCAACGAGGTCGAACAGCCGGGTCACGACGGTCGCCACGCCGCGGAAGTGGCCCGGTCGCGACGCGCCTTCCAATCGCTCGCCGAGCGAGCCGGGGTCGACCGGCTCCCGCAACCCGCCGATCCGTTCCATCTCCTCGACGCTCGGGACGAAGACGCGATCGACGCCGAGTTTCTCAGCGAGGCGGAGATCCCGCGGCTCGTCGCGCGGGTAGGCGGCGAGATCCCTCGGGTCCCCGAACTGGAGCGGGTTCACGAAGATCGAAACGACGACGAACGGCTGCTCGTCGCGCGCGCGACGTATCAGCGAGAGGTGTCCATCGTGGAACGCGCCCATCGTCGGGACGAACCCGACCGCAAGGTCTCTCTCGCGCGCGAGGCTACAGGCTTCCCGGATGCCGATCGCGTCCCGGGTCACCTCCACCGTACGAGCACTTCCTCTACGAGAGCTCGGCCCTCGGCGGAGAGCCGCCCCGAGCGGGCGCCGATCTCGAGCGCGACGTCGGTCAACGCGATATATGCCGGGATCGCTTGCGGCGCAGCGGTCTCAAGCGCCTCGAGGTGTCGCGCGACGGTGCCGCGATCGCCCCGAACCGCGGGGCCGGTCAGCGACGAATCCGGTCCCGTCGACTCGAGGTTCTGCAGTGTCGCGAGTTGAAGCGGCATCAGTTTCGCGAGCGGCTCGTCGATCCCGGCGTCGCGCAACAGGTCCACCCCCATCGCAGTCACGGCGACGAAGAAGTTCGACGCGAACACAGCGGCCGCGTGGTAAAGCGGCTTCGCCTCGTCGTCGAGGCGGAAGGGCCGCCCGCCCATGTCGGCTGCGATGCGTTCACCCAACGCATATCCCTCCTCGTCACGGGCCGTGACCGCGATAGGGCAGCCGGGGATGCGCTCGAGCGCGGCCTCCACGGAAGGGCAGGTCTGGAGAGGGTGGACCGACAAGGTTCGGGCGCCGGCTCGTGAAGCCGAGTCGAGCGCTCCGAGGCCGACCGAGCCCGAGACATGTGCGACCGTGTCCCCCGACTCCAACACAGGCGCCACCTCATCGCACACCTGAGCGATGGCATCGTCGGGGACCGCGAGGAGGACCACCTCGCCGAGCGAGGCCGCCTCAGCGACGTCGAGCATGGGCGTCCCCGGTAGGAATCGACGCGCTCGCTCTCTCGTCGACTCGCCGCCAGCGACGGCGACCACACGGTGACCAGCGCGCGAGAGCAACACGCCGAGCGCGGTGCCGACGCGTCCTCCACCGATCAGCGAGATGTCCACGACCGCGAGTATCGCAACTCAGCGCAGCCAGGCGAGCGGCCCGGCCGGCGGAGGAGCTCCCGGGGGCAAGGCGACCGACTCGATCGCTCCGTTCACGTAACGGAGCAATCGTCCGTCGATCGCGAGGTAGGCGGACCCGTCGGCAGAGAACACCGCCCCCATCGACTTGCCCTTAGCGGTGACGAAGAGCGGCTCCTGTTCCGTGCCGTTCGGCCCCGCGCGGATCAGGAAGACACCGGGCTTGGACCCGAAGGTCCCGGCGACCAGAGCCGTCGACGCGTCCTGGGACCAGGCGAGCGTCCGGTCGACGAGGAGCCGGTCCGAGGTGGAACCGAACGGCAGCGGGCTGCCGGTGCCGCGCCAGAAGAGCAGCGTCCCTCGCAGTCCCTCCGAGGCCGACCTCTGCCACGATCGCGCCACCAGGAAATCGCTCGCCGGCGAGACCGACAGCATCGCGTAGCCGCTCAGAACGCGGTGTGGGAGGCCCGTGCTCACGTAGTAGATCCCCACGTGCCCGTTCGCGTACTTCGTGAAGTAGGTCGCCTGAGCGTCGCGCCCGAGCGAGATCAGCTCGCCGCACAGATGGTCCTGCGAGAAGGTGCGGGTGGCGGCGCCGGTTGCGACCTGAACCACGTGGATCGAGACCGAACCGCAGCGGGCGGCCCTCGATCCGTAGTTCGCGATCGCCACCTCGCCTCCACGAGGCCCCCACGCGACCAGCGAGCCTTCGCCGAGTTTCACGGGGGAGTCTTCAGCGCTCAGCCCGCGCAGGACTAGCGAGCCCACGAGGCCGTCCGGCTCGTCCACCGTGAGGCCTATCTGATCGGGCCCAACGAGCGAGGCATCTGAGATCTCGCGGACGGGTGGAACGGCCGGACCGAGATCGACGGTGCCCGTTCCGAGATCCAGTTTCCACAAGATGTCGCCGCTCCCGCCCTTGGCAGCAGCCACATAGACGAGCGTGCCCAGAGGGCCCGTCGTCGGCTTCGGAAGCGGCCGGTTGGCGGCTT
>JBGPKY010000199.1:0-4710 GCA_041486205.1 Actinomycetota bacterium | reverse complement strand
CACACAGCCGCTGGAGCACCATCCCGCAAACGCGGCCGGCCCCGATGCGGGAAGGACCACGTCGAACGGTGACAGGGTCTATGAAAGGCGAGCAGCGGTGCGCAGGTCCTTGCTGACCGCGTCCATCAACACACGTGCCTCATCCAGGTTCTGGAGGCGGAGGCTGGCTCCCGTTGAGGCGTTCTGGAGCCCAACGAATCCCCGTGTCACGAAGCCGAGGACGACGGTCATGATCGACACGGTGACCATGAGCTCAACCAGAGTGACGCCCCGCTCCGACGAAGCTCTCAACGAGTGTCGACGAGCGGACCGAACGCGCGGGCGGATCACCACTTGAACGTCACCGTCGGGGTCGCGGGAACCAGGGGACTGAGCAGCTGGTTCTGCGATGGCCTGCCGACCACTCCGAAGGTCCAAGTGCCGAACGGCAGAGCCGCGGTGAAGTTGCCGGCGGCGTCCGTCGTTCCGAGCGGATACGTGATGGCGGTGGGGCAGCCGGTGTCGACGACGTTCGTCGCCGTGATCGCCACGTTGGGACGAGCGGCACCCGCAAGCGTTTGGGTCTGTATCAAGACCGTGTGCATCGGCACGGTCGCCGCGGACGTCCCTCCGGCCGTCACCGAGGTGGCGGCGGGCCGGCTGGCGCCCGGGTAGATGGCGCCACCGGACACGCCCTCGGGGTCGGCGTTCAGACAGTTCCCGGCATACATCTCGTAGCCATCGACGTAGGGGAACAGCCCGAGCACCGTCCGCGCTCCCCCGGTGCCCGCGAACGTCTTCTGTCCGGCTGGCAGGTAGTGGGTGTTGGCCAGGGTGACGGGGATGTTGGCTGGGACCACGCCGCCCGAGCCCCCTTGCAGGGTCAGGTTGAGCGTGGCGGCCAGGTCGTACTGGAACTGGAGCGACGAGATCGTCCCGGTCCCGACGGTCGCCGCCTGGCTGGGGCCGGACACGCCCTGGTAGTCCACGTAGCCGCTCTTGCTCAACGTGACCGTGTACGCACCGACGGGCTCGTATCCGAAGAACGCACACCCGTCGGCTGACGTGACCTGCGAGTCGGAGACTCCGGGACCGGCGATCGACACCGGAACGTTCTCCTGCGGCACGCCGGCCGCGTCGCGGACCATCACGGCGATGTGACCTGTGAGAGCTGAGTACGTACCGACGGGGGGCGTGACCACGGTGGAGGCCGTGGGCGCCGGGACGCCGGCCATGTTGTCCCAGCTCACGGTGACCACGACGGAGACGTAGGCGAGCGTCGATCCCGAAACGGCCTGGCAGGGCCCGGATGTCGCGTTCGGCGTGACCCATTCGGTTTGACGGGTCACGTAGTAAGGCACGCCGTCGACCGACACCGTCGTGGCGGGAGGCGTGCCGAGCCAGATGGTCGTCAGATCGGTGAAGTCCGTGCTTCGCACGGTGTCCATCTCCTGCGCGGCGAGGTTGGCTGCGATCGATCGGTTCCGGTTCTGACGCGTGAGGTTCAGGGAGCTGCTCATCCCGACGGTCACGCCACCGATCACCATCGCGAAGATGAAGATGGCGATGATCATCTCGACCATGGTGAATCCGGTCTCGTCCTGGGCACATCCCGAGGCACGGCGCCGGATCTGTTGGATGGCTCTCATCATGGGCGTTCGCCTACCACCTTCTGTCCGTCGATTAGACGTCGGCATATCGGGGGGCACGCTTGAGGCACCTCGGAGCGGATACCGGGATTCGGGTACACCTGGATAGGCAGCCCTCGGGCCACCCCCTTCCCCTTCAGTCAGTCTCGGAGCGATCGGGGGTTGACTTGAGCCTGACTTCGTTTCCCTTGCGCTTCACGACGCTCCGGCCGTGGAATCATCGGCCCGATGGCCTCCGTCAGGGTTCCGAGTCGCGTCGCCGTCCCGGCCGTCGTGCTGATGATCGCTGCGGTGCTGCGACTGTGGGGTCTCCCATCGCCCCCCTCGCTCTACTGGGACGAGCAGTACTACGTGTTCGATGCGGATGCGTACCTCGGGGGTGGGATCGGGCAGCCCATCGAACCTGTCCCGGCCGTCAAGATCGCCGACGAAGGGACGTGGGTCCACCCGCCACTCGGGAAGTGGATCATCGCGCTCCTCGGCGTGGGTCCTCTTGGGAACCGGCCGATCGGCTGGCGGCTCCCTTCAGCGGTCTTCGGCATCGCCGGAGTGGCCTTGCTGTATTTCCTCGCTCTGGAGCTCTGGGGTTCGATCTGGTGGGCCGGCTTCTCCGCGCTTCTCCTGGCGCTCGACGGGCTCCACATCGTCCAGAGCCGCATCGCGATGCTCGACATCTTCCTCACGACCTTCATCACCGCCGGTACGTTGCTGTTGGTCCTCGACCGCCGCCGGATGCGCGAGCCCGATGGCCGGCGCTCGCCACCGACATGGGTAACGCGGATCTTCGGGTCCTGGTACCGGCTCGGCGCCGGCGCTGTGTTCGGGGCTGCAGTCGCCACGAAATGGTCCGGCGCGTTCGCTTTGGCCTTCGGGGCCGTCGTCGGCTCGGTCTGGGCGTTTGCTGGCGAGCTCCCTGCGGGTCGCGCCCGGTGGCCGACGTTCGGCACCCTCATCGCTTCTTTCGCGCTCGTTCCGTCTCTCGTGTATCTGATCAGCTACGGGTCGTTCTTCTACCAACACGGGTTCGCGATCCATGACTTCCTGACGCTCCAACTCAGGATGCTGCAATACCACCAGGGGCACCTCAAGGTCCAACCAGAGAACTCCATGCCGTGGACATGGCCCTTGCTGCTCCATCCGATCCAGTACTTCAAGGTCCTGCACGGGAGCTCGTCGAGCAGGATCGTGGCGATCGGCAATCCGGCGCTGTGGTGGGGCTTCCTCGCTCTGCTTCCCGTCGCCGCCATACAGATCGTTCGCCGGCTGACGTGGCAAGACTCCGTCGCGTTCGGCGGATACGCGGCGATGTTCTTGCCGTGGTTCGCCATCGGTCGGAACCAATTCATCTTCTACTTGTTGCCAGCGGTGCCGTTCATGTGCCTCGGCGTGGCGTCGACGATCCGGCGCTTCCCTGTGAAAGGCTCGCGCGCGCTCGCGATCGGCTTCAGCGTCATCACGCTCATCTCGGCCGTCGCCTTCCTGCCCGCCTGGACAGGCTGGCGGGTTCCCACCGGATGGATGGACGGGCTGCGCTTCCTGACCTCGTGGCCGCTCTGAGCCGGACAAGAAGAGGCGGCCCGGGGGCCGCCTCTTCACCTCTTGCTGGTGTCACTTGAATCTTGCAGGAGACTGGCTTAGGTCCAGGCAGCCCCTACCTGCAGCGTAGGCACGACACACCCTGCGGTGAGCTGCCCGTACTTGGTCCCCAGACTGGAGTCGTCGGAGATGTAGAAACACACCCCGGACGGCGAGTAGCGAGCCGCTCCCCATGCCTGGTCGGCCGCGGAGGCCGGTGCAGCCGAAGTGAGCGCTGCGACACCCAGGGGCCCGACGGTGGTGCCCACGGCCGCCACTTGGTAGGTCAGCGACGGCTCGATGCTGGTCATGTTCTGGGTGCACGGCGCCGCGATCACGGCCGCGGTCGCACACTGATACGTGCTTGCGTCCGTGTAGAGCGTCTTCGCAGCCACGAGAGCGTTGCGAAGGTCGGACTGCGCGGCACGGTTCTGGGCCCGGGTACGTGCGCCCAGGAACGTCGGCAGCGCGATGGCGATCAGGATGCCGATGATCAGAACGACCACCATCAGCTCGATGAGGGTGAACCCATCCTCATCCTTCTTCTTCTCGAAGAAGCGCTTGAGCATTCTGCGTCAACTCCTTTCCCTTGCTTCCGGCGCGCCTTTTCAGCACGCCTGCTCAGTCCGGTTTCGGTTGGGCGAGGGTCGAGCTTGAGGGTGCGGCGACGCATCCCGGAAAGATGGTTCGGAAGTCCTACCTAGGAACGGGTAGGGCCCGCTACCAGCCCGCAGCAGACGGCGTGGTGGCGGTAACCGTGACGGTGGTCGCCCAGTTCGCGTAGCAGTTGGCCGCTGTGGTCTTGCCGTACTTCGTGCCCGTCGTCGCATCTAGGATGACGAAGCAGGACTGGGAGTTCGACAGACGGGCGGCCGTGAACTGCGTGGTCGTCGAGGCGACGCTGATCGATCCCGCGCCGGTTCCGCTGGAGCACCCGACCACCCCGCCGGCCGCCGACGGCGTCGCGACGGTTCCGGCCACGTAGCACATGTTCGGTACGATCTGGAAGAGCCCGGTCGGCTGATCGATGTTCGCGGCCGGGAACGCATCGGTGTCCGTGTAGAGGATCCGGGCGGCGAGGACTGCGTTCCGCAGATCCGTTTCCGCGCCCCGGTCCTGGAAGCGTGCCTTCGCCCCGAGGAACGTCGGGAGTCCCATGACGATCAAGATGGCGATGATCATGACCACGACCATCAGCTCGATGAGGGTGAATCCTTCTTCCTCATCACGCAACAGAGCCAACCGTGTCCGGAGCACCGTGCCACCTCCTCTCGTCGTCGCTCAGACCCAGCAGCCGGGGCATCCAGCCGCCACGTTCCCTTCCAGAGCATCATCGGCATGACTACGCGGCGGGTTGAACGTTTCTCGCCGGGCTACTGGATCAGCTTGATGATGTTGAACATCGGCATGTAGAGCGCGATGACCGCCGCGCCCACCGCGCCGCCGATGATCGCGATGAGCAACGGCTCGATCAGCGACGTCAGGGCGTCCACCGAGGCTTCGACCT
>JBGPKY010000198.1:0-4731 GCA_041486205.1 Actinomycetota bacterium | reverse complement strand
TACCGCGAACACCGCGGCCACGAGGACGCGGGCTGTCGGAGTTCGTCGTTCGTTCTTCATCGGACCCTCTCCTCGATCGAGCGCTTTCGGGCGGCGATCGCCCGTTCCAGGTCGTCTTCTTCGACCAGCGCATGCCCGTTGCCCGCGGTGACCGCGAGATCGGGTTGCTCGTCGGTGGCCACCTCAGGTGTTTGTTGCGCCTCGGCTTCGTCGAGAGCCTGCATGGTGGCGGCGGTCTCGGCGAGGCTGTGGGCACGGAGGTCGCGGTAGTCCTCGTCGGTCAGCTTGCCGGTCGCGAAGTCCATATCTAGCTCGCGGATGTCGGCGAGCTGCCGTTCCTTGTCGGCGAGGAGCTTGGACCCTTCCGCCTCCTCGACCGCGGGCTCGGGGGAGAACAGCGGGCGCGCGATGAGGTAGGCGACGACCAGCAGCAGGAGGAACGATGCGATCGCTACGCCGAACATGGCTAGTCCTCCTGCTCCAGTTCTTTCTCGATCCGCTCCAGGTACCGGGGGTCGGGCTGCACCTCGACTTCTCCGGCTCCCGCGGCTGTCGCCTTCGGGCGCCAGGCTCTGATCGAGAAGCCGACGAGCAGTCCACCGGCGCCCAGCACGACGAACGGCAGCACCCAAGCGGTGAGGTCGAACCCGCTCTTCGGCGGGGCGGCGAGGATGCCTTCCCCGTAGTCGGCGGCGAAGGCCTCGATCGCCTGGTCGGCCGTCATGCCGCTCGCGAGCATCCGTTCCGCGTCCTTGCGCATGGCGGAGGAGACGGAGCAGAGCATCGTGCCCTCGCACGCGTAGGCGGTGAGGCCGCAGCCGCACTGGCACAGGATGCTGTCGAGCACTTTCCGCAGCTCCGGGCTGGCCTCGACGTTCCTCGCCTGCGGGAGCGGCGACATGCTCGCCTGGGGGGTCGGCGCGGCCTGCGAGAGTGCGGCTACGGTCATAGGCGGCAGGTTCATCGTGTGGGTCATCGCCGCGGACGTCATCGCGAACCGGCTCATGTGCATCGTTCCCGCGTGGGCCGACGCGGGGAGGACGCCGAACAGGACCATGCCACCGAACACGACCGCGAAGGTCAGCACGAAGCGACGTCCGCTCCGGCTATTCAGAGGCTGCCGCGGAGACGAGCTGCTCGGCATCGGAGATCACCTCCCTCGCCTGCTTGGCCACGCGCTGCGGCCACCCGACGATCACTCCGCCGATCAGCGTGATGAGCGCGCCGACCCAGATCCAGAAGACTCCCGGGTTGAGGATCAGCGCGATGGACGCGATCCTTCGGGTCGGATCCGCCGACTGCACGATGATGTAGAGGTCGGCCATCGCGGTCGAACGGATCCCGACCTCGGTCGCCGGCTGATCCTGGTTCGGGAAGAAGCACTTCTCCGAAACGACAGTGCCGAGGCTCTTGCCGCTTCCGTCGGTCACAGAGAATGGCGCGATGATGCAGCTCTTCGCCGGTGTCTCCGTCGTGGTGATGTCGGAGAGCGTCGCGGTGTAGCCGCCGACCTTCGCCGACTGCCCGACGGCGAGGTTGCTGATCCGAGTCTCCTGCTTGTAGGAGACGTTGACGGCGATCCCCGTCAACAGGATCACGACGCCGAGGTGGATCAAGTAGCCGCCGTACCGGCGGGGGTTGCGCGAGAAGAGGCTCGCGAAGGATTTCGACCAGCCCTCGCCGCGCGTCGCCTTGCGCGCCCGCATCCCACGCCAGAACTCCTGCACGATGGTCGCCCCGACGAAGATCGCGAGCGCTTCCACCACGTCGGCGCCGAGGTGTTTGCCCCGGCTCAGGAGGAACAGGGCGACGAACCCGACGATGCCGGAAGAGAGCGGGCCCATGAAGTTGCGCCGCAGGTTCTTCGTTGAGGCCTTCCGCCACGCCAGCAACGGGCAGATACCGACGAGCGCGAGCAGGAGCACGGCCATCGGCGTCATGATCGCTTCGAAGAAGGGCGCTCCGACCGATACCTTCACGCCGCGCACGGCCTCGGCGACGAGCGGGAACACGGTTCCCCAGAAGATCGCGAATGTCATCGCGACGAGGATCAGGTTGTTGAGGAGGAACGAGGACTCCCGCGAGATCGCGGAGTCGATGTGGCCGCTGCTGCGCAGCTCCGGCAGACGCCAGACGATCAGCACGCCGGAGACCACGACGATCGCCGTGACGAATAGGATCAGGAACGGTCCGATGTTCGATTCGGCGAAGGCGTGGACGGAGGAGATCACGCCCGAGCGGGTGAGGAAGGTCCCGAAGATCGAGAGCGCGAACGCGGCCACGATCAGGAACACGTTCCAGACCTTCAGCATGCCGCGCTTCTCCTGGATCATCACCGAGTGCAGGTACGCGGTGCCGAGAAGCCAGGGCATCAGGCTCGCGTTCTCGACGGGGTCCCAGGCCCAGTAGCCACCCCAGCCGAGCTCGACGTAGGCCCATCGCGCGCCGAACATGACCCCGGCCGTCAGCAGGACCCAGGACCAGAGCGTCCACTTGCGGACGGTGCGGATCCAGACGTCGCTGAGGTTGCCGGTCGAGAGCGCCGCGATGGCGAACGCGAACGGGACCGTGAGCCCGACGAAGCCCGTGTACAGCGTCACCGGGTGGATCCACTGTCCGTAGTTCTGAAGCAGGGGGTTCAGGCCGTTGCCGTCGGGTGGTGCCACCGCCAGTGTTGCGAAGGGGTTCGACAGGAAGGCCACGAGGAACGCGAAGAACGCGAGTACGACCGCCAGAACCGGCACGACGTACGGCATCAGGTTGCGATTCTTGAACCGGTTCTGGTGGACGACCACGGCTCCGTACAAAGACAGGACCCAGGCCCACAACAGCAGCGAGCCCGCCTGCCCGGCCCAGAACGCGCCGAGCGTGTAGAAGGTCGACAGGCTCCGACTCGTGTACTGGGCCACGTACTCGAGACGGAAGTCGCGCGTGAGGAGTGAGTAGAACAGCGCGAACCCGGCGACGGACAGGGAGACCGCGGCGGCGCGGAGCGCGCCTTCGGCGCTCCTGGTCGCTTCCTCGCGCCCGGTGCGAGCTCCCGTGAACCCCACGACCGCGGCCCAGCCTGCGGCCACCATGGCCAGGAGGACCGCGAACCGACCGAGCTCAGGCACGGTTCCTCCTCTCCGCCGCACGCTCGAGCGCGCGCTCGCGCCGGTGCAGCGCCAGGACGTAGCCGCCGTACAACAACGCGGCCCCGATGTAGGCCGCGATAACGAATCCGACGCCGCTCATTCGGCCACCTCCTCTTCCGCTTGTTCTTGGAGCCGGCCGACTCGGAGCTTCACGGACATCAGGTACGCGTAAAGGAGCGTGAACGCCGCGAGCCCGACGAACAGCGAAAAGAGCATCTGCGCGGGCAGGCCACCGCGCTGGAACACGAGTTGCAGTGGGTGCTCGGATCTCCACCAGCGGACCGACAGGTAGACGATCGGCACGTCGAGGAAACCGACGATGCCGAGGACAGCCGAGTACCGCGTTCGCCTCGCCGGTTCGGGAACGTACCCACGCAGGACCAAGTAGGAGAGGTAGATCAGCCATAGCATCAGGAAGCTCGTGAGGCGCGGGTCCCACGTCCAGTACACGCCCCACACCGGGCGCCCCCAAAGAGGCCCTGTGATCAGCACGCCTGTCGTGAAGACCACGCCGACCGCGGCCGAGGCCGAGGCCACGTCGTCCCACTTGCGCTTTCCCGTCTTCAGGAAGGCGATGCTCGCGACGAAGACGACGAAGAACGCGAGGAACCCGATCCACGCCGATGGGACGTGGATGTAGAAGATCCGCTGCGCCGGTCCCTGCGCCGCGTCCTCCGGAGCGAAGACCAGCGCCATGTAGAGCAGGACCGGAAACGCGACCAGCGTCGCGATCCCGAGGAACTTACGTCGTGCCGACTTGGTCACCGGACGGGCCTCATCCGGGACCCCCTCCAACTGCGCCGAACGCGCATCAGCCTTGACGTCCACCATCACTCCTCCGTCACGTGTGGGAAGGTCGCGATCGCGACCAGCAGGAACAGGGCGTCGTACCCGACCATCAGGAGCAGCCACGAGGTCGTGCTGCCGGTCCAGTCGCCGGTGAAAGCCGCCTCCGTCGCCTTGACGGCGGCGATCATCACCGGCACCGAGACGGGCATCACGAGCAGCGGAAGGATCGCCTCCCGCCCGCGCGTGTTCACGGCCATCGCGGAGAACAACGTTCCGATCGTCACGAGGCCGAGCGTTCCGAGGAGCGTCGCCAGGACCAGCAGCACCACCGTGCCCACCTGAATGCCAAGCAGCACCACGAAGACCGGCAGGATCAACAGTTCCACGACGAACGTGAAGCCGAGGTTCGCGAAGAGCTTGCCGAGGAAGATCGCTTCGCGCGGCGCCGGCGAGACCATCAAGCCCTCCAGGCAGCTCTCTTCCTTCTCCAGCGCCATCGAGCGGCCCATGCCGAGCAGCGCCGCGAACAGGAAGGCCATCCACAGCACGCCGGCCGCCACCCCTTCGCGCCCGTCTCCGGTCGTCGGGAACGCGAAGCTCGCCGTCACAACCACGAGCAGAACGAAGAGGCCAACCGACGCAACGACGTCGCGGGTCTTGATCTCCAAGCGCAGGTCCTTGGCGGCGATCGTCGCGGCGGGAGTCATCCAGCTCATCGCAGCGCCTCCGCCTTGAGCAGTTCGAGGTATGCGCCGGCGACGTCCTCGCCCCGTTCGTGGGTCGGCGTGTCGAGGACGATCTTCCC
>JBGPKY010000197.1:0-4784 GCA_041486205.1 Actinomycetota bacterium | reverse complement strand
GTCGATCGGCCCGCCCCACGCAGCCTCGAGGCGGACCTCGCGGAATGAAGGGAACATCCGGTGAAGATCGTGAACGAGTCGCGCGATCGAACGCTCGTCGTAGCGGAGCCGCGGTCCGAGGCCCGTTCCCATCCCGGCGCGAGAGCCGCCCGCGCCGAACGCGAGCCGCCCGTCGGGCGTCGTCCGCAGGTAGTGCAGCGCCGTGCGGAAGTCGTAGATGCCCTCGCCGCCCGTCCAGCCGATCTCGGCGAGCTTCTCGGGGACCGGCTCGGTGATCACGATGTACGAGGCGCGCGGCAGCACGATCCGCTCGAACCTCGGCAGCTGCGAGGCCCACGCGTTCAGGCCGAGGACGGCGCTCCCCGCCGTCACCGAGCCACCCGGGGTGACCGCCTCGGCGGGAGGCCCGCCGCGGAACCGCGCGACCGGGGATCGCTCGTAGATGCGAACGCCGCGCTCGAGTAGCACTCGCCGAAGCCCCCGCGCGAGGCGCGCGGGCTGCACGATCGTCGTCGTGGGCGTGAGGACGCCTGCGCGGAACACGGGCGACTCGCAACGCGAGCGAACGTCCTGACTGGTGAGCTCCACGAAACGGTCGTCGGCGGCGCCGAGCCGCTCGGCCGCGTCGACGACCTCGCGCCAGGCTTCGTCCTGGACCTCGGAGGTCGCGACGCCCATGTGGCCGCCGGATGTGATCCACGCGTCGACGCCGTTCGCCTCGCACCAATCGCGGATCCCCGTGATGCTTCGTTCGGCCACCAGGCAGGTCTGCAGCGCAAGGTCTTCGCCGACCTCCCGGACGAGCAGGTCGGTTTCTTCCCAGAGCGCGTTGCAGAATCCGCCGTTTCGACCGGATGGCCCTCCGCCGCAGATGTCTGCTTCCAACAGGACGACTTCGATCGAAGGCTCGCGTTCCTTCAGGAACCACGCGGTCCACATCCCTGTGTAGCCGCCGCCGAGGATCACGACGTCGGCGGTGATGTCACCGGCGAGCGGCGGACACAACTCGCCTGCGAACTCCGGAAGGGCGAGCGCCTCCTCCAGCCACCAGGAGCGATCGGCGGGGCGCGGAAGAGCCGCCTCGGTGGTCCTGTGCCTCACGGCCCGATCTCGAAACCGAGCGTCCGCGGCAGGTGCGCGAGACGGTCGACGAGGACTCCGGCCCGGCCCCCGCGCTCGTCGACGTCGTCCTTGTAGAGCATCGCCGCCGTCACGACAGCCGCGCCCGCCGACAGGAGCGGTTCCGGTGGGAAGCGCCTCGGCTCGTCGCCGACGATCGGAAGCGTCGTGTACTCGTCCTGGACGTCGAGCGCCAGACCCGAAAGGATGCGCCCTGCTAAGTGACACGGCCCGACGCCGTTGCCGGTGAAGCCGAGCGCGTAGTGGACGTTGCCCCCGGGTGTCGTTCCGAAGAAGGGGAGGTGACGCGCCGAGACGTCGATCGGCCCGCCCCAAGCGGCTTCTATAGGAACGTCGCGGAACGGCGGGAACCAGTCGTGAAGGTCCTCGATCAGCCGTCGGACGGGCTCCTCCTCGTAGCGGAACTTCGGGCCGATCTCGCGCCGTGTGCTGGTTCCCATCCCGGCTCCGCCGAACGTGATCCGCCCGTCCGGAGTCGTCCGCAGGTAGTGCAATCCGGTTCGGAAGTCGTAGATGCCCTCGCCGCCGGTCCAGCCGATCTCCTCGAGCTTCTCGGGCGCAGGCGCGGTGATCACCATGAAGGTTCCGCGCACCATGATCAGTCGCCGGAACGCCTTCCAGTGCAAGGCCCAAGCGTTCACGCCGAGGATCGCGCGGCCCGCTCGAACCGCCCCGCCCAGCGTCTCGGCGACGACGGGTGAGCCCCGGCCGAAGCGTCCGACGGGCGTGTGTTCGAAGATCCGCACGCCGCGCTCCAGCAGGACCCGGCGCAACCCGCGCGCGAGCCGAGCAGGCTGTACGCCCGCGGAGTCGGACTGGAGGACACCGCCGCGGAACAGAGGGGAGCGGCATCGCTCGGCGACCTCGGGCGGCGACAGCTCGACGTAAAGGTCGCCGACGCCGAGCCGCCCGGCCGTCCGGGCGTTGTCGCGCCACGCGCCGTCGAAGGCGGGGCCGGTCGAGACGCCGAGGTCGCCGGTGTACGCGTACCACGCGTCGACGTCGTGACGTTCGCACCACTCGCCTATCTCGCGGATGCTGCGCGCGGCGATCCGCGCGAGCTCGACCGCGCGCTCGTCCCCGTACATCCGCGCGAGCTGCGCGAGCTCGTACCAGAACGCGTTCAGGAACCCGCCGTTCCGCCCGCTCGGCCCGCCGCCGCAGATGTCTTGTTCCAACAGGACGACGTCGATCGACGGGTCGCGTTCCTTCAGGAAGTAGGCGCTCCACATCCCGGTGTAGCCGCCGCCGAGGATCACCACGTCTGCGGAGGTGTCGCCGGAGAGCGGCGGACACTGCTCGCCGGCGAACTCCGGGAGCGCGAGCGCTTCCTCCATCCACCAGCTGCGGTTCGCGGCGCGGGGGAGGTTCGTCATCTCAGCGCGGTCCCAGGCGGTAGCCGAGCCGGCGCGGGATCTTCGCGATGAAGTCGGTGAGGAAGCCAGGACGTCGCCGCCTGTCGAGGCGTTCGTCCCGGCGGTGTATCGCGTGGTTCACGACCATCATGCCCGGCGTACGCAGAGGCTCCGGCGGGAATCGCTTCGGCCGCCGGGTCACCACACCTAAGCGCGAGAATCCGTCCTCCGCATGTGTCGTGAGCGACGCGAGGATCTTCCCACCGAGGTACGTGGGCCCCACTCCGTTGCCCGTGTAGCCGAGGCCGTAGTGGACGTTGCCCGGCTCGGCGGTTCCGAAGAACGGCATGGTGAGACCCGACACGTTGATCGGCCCGCCCCATGCGCCCTCGATAGGTACGTCGCGGAAGCTCGGGAACATCCTCCAGAGAGACTCGGCAACCTCGCGCGCCAGGCCTTCGTCGTAGTCGTAGCTGTAGTCGATCTTCCTGGCGAGTCCCCGCTGGAGCCCACCGCACCCGAACGCGATCCGCCCGTCCGGTGTGGTGCGCGTGTAGTGCACGGCCGAGCGCATCGTGTGAACCGATTCGCCGCCGGTCCAGTTGATCTCCTTCAGCTTCTCCGGAGCCGGGGCGGTGATCACCATCGCCGAGCCGCGGATGGTGGTGACCGGATGGAAACGGCCCCACGACGTGGCCCACGCGCCGAGCCCGACCACGGCCTCGGTCGCGCGCACCGCTCCGCCGGGCGTCTCGGCCACGGCCGGCCTCTCGAACCCGAACCGCGTGACCGGCGTTCGCTCGAAGATCCGGACGCCTCTCTCAAGCAACACGCGCCGCAGTCCGCGCGCCAGACGGGCGGGCTGCACGTTCGCCGCATCGGGGATGAGGAATCCGCCCCCGAACGTCGGCGAGTCGCATCGTGCGCGCAGCTCCTGCGGTGAGAGCAACTGGAACTCGTCGCGCACGCCGAGCCGTTCGGCGACTCCGAGCGTCGCGCTCCACCTCCCCTCCTGCGAGGGATTGCCGGCGGCGGAGATCACGCCGGCGTGCGTGAACCAGGCATCGACGCCGTGCCGCTCGCACCACGCGCCGATCTCCGATGGGCTTCGCCCCGCTGCCATCAGCAGTTCGAGGGCGTCGGCCTCCCCGTAGGTCGTGAGCAGGTCGCCGATGTGCCCCCACCACCCGTCGAGGAACCCCCCGTTCCGACCCGACGGGCCACCGCCGCAGATGTCCTGTTCCAGCAGAACGACGTCGAGCGAAGGGTCGCGTTCCTTGAGGAAGTAAGCCGTCCACATCCCTGTGTAACCGCCGCCCAGGATCACGACGTCGGCGGTCGTATCGGCAGAGAGCGGCGGGCAGGGCTCGCCGGCGAACTCGGGATGCGCGAGGGCCTCCTCGAGCCACCAGCTTCGTCGGGTCCTCGGAGGTGCTTCGGCAGGCATGGAGTTCCTCGAATGGTCACTGGTATCGTGCAGGTTCCCATTCTGACTGAACGCGCAGGAGGTTCGCGGTGACTCGGGACGCATCCAGGGCGAGAAGTTGGGAGGTCACCGAGGGGCCGCAGCGCGCGCCGGCCCGGGCGATGCTCCGCGCGGTCGGGTTCTCCGAAGAGGACTTCGGAAGATCGCAGGTCGGTGTCGCGTCGAGCTGGAACGAGGTCACCCCCTGCAACTACCACCTCGACAAGCTCGCCGCGCTCGCGAAGGAGGGCGTGCGCCAGGGCGGCGCGGTTCCGATCGAGTTCACTACGATCGCTGTCTCCGACGGCATCGCGATGGGTCACGAGGGCATGAAGGCGAGCCTCATCTCGAGAGAGGTGATCGCGGACTCCGTCGAGCTCGTGATGCACGCCGAGCGGATGGACGGTCTCGTCGGGATCGCCGGCTGCGACAAGTCCGAGCCCGGGATGCTCATGGCGATGGCGCGGCTCAACCTGCCGGCCGTCTACCTCTACGGCGGCACCATCCTTCCCGGCACCTACAAAGGCAAAGACATCACGATCCAGGACGTGTTCGAGGCCGTCGGCGCCCACGCGAAGGGAACGATGAGCGACGAGGACCTGCTGGGGATCGAGCGCTCGGCGTGTCCGGGAACCGGCTCGTGCGCCGGTATGTACACGGCGAACACGATGGCCGCCGCCGCCGAGGCGCTCGGGATGTCGCTGCCGGGCGCTGCGAGCCCACCGGCCGTCGACTACAGGCGCGAGGTCTTCGCGCGCGAGTCCGGCGTCGCCGTGACGAAGCTCCTCCGCGAAGGCATCCGCCCGCGCGACGTGATGAGCAAG
>JBGPKY010000196.1:0-4802 GCA_041486205.1 Actinomycetota bacterium | reverse complement strand
CGAAGACGCCCTTCGTTCCGTACCCGCTGAGGTAGTAGATGTTCTCGGGAGATGACACCAGCAGCAGCTCCAGCTTGCGCCGCACCAGCTCGCTGCGTACGTTGCCGATGCGCTGCTCGAACTCGGCCCGCGTGAACGGCAGAGCCGTGCCCGGAACGCTCTTTCGTCCAGCGGGACTCATCCTCCCGGGCACCTCATCGGCTCGGTTCCACCGCTAGCCGAGGACCCGGCGCACGCCGAAGACACGCTCGAGCACGGTCATCAGCGCCAACGAGAACGCGATCAGCGTCGTTGACACCGCGGCGATCAGCGGGCTGTTCTGGTCCGACACGAAGCTGAATATCTGGACCGGGAGCGTCCGGAACGTCGGGCCCGCGAGGAAGATGGAGACCGTGAGGTTGTCGAAGGAGACGAGGAACGCGAAGACGGCAGCCGCAAGGAGGCCCGGACCGATGAGCGGCAGCGTGGTGGCGAGGACGGCACGTGGCCAGCTCGCGCCCAGGTTCATCGCCGCCATCTCGAGATGCGGGTCGACCCCGCGCAGACTCGCTCCCACGAGGCGGATGGTGTACGGCGCGGTGATGACCACGTGCCCCACGAGCAGCCCCTGGAAGCTGCCGTTCCACTTCAGCGAAGCAAGGAATTGCAGCATCGCCACGCCGGTGATCACGAGGGGCACCACCAATGGAGAGAGGAATGCAAGATCGAGCCATTGTCGCCCTCGGAACTCGAATCGTGTGAGCGCGTATGCGGCTCCTGTTCCCAAGACGAGGGAGATGCCTGAGGCGGCCAGTCCGAGGTACAAGCTCTTCCAGAACGCGTCGATGAAATAGCGCTCTCCGAGCAGGGCCTGATACCACCGCAGCGAGAGGCCGCTCGTGAGGGATGGTGGCTGCAGGAACGACGAAGGAGTCAGGCTCACGAGAACGATCACGAGCAGCGGCGCAACGACCACGGCGGCGAGCACGTAGTAGTAGATCGCGAGCGGGTCGAGTCTCGATCGCAAGCGGATCACACCAGTGCCGCCGAACGGTCCTGACGGAACACTCTCTGATAGACGGCGACCGTCATGAGGGTCAACGCCAGCAGGATGACGCTGATCGCGGACCCGAACGGCCAATTGAGGAAGCTGACCGTCTGCTCATAGGCCATCGACGCGAGGACCTTCACCCACACGCCGCCGAGGAGCGTCGGCGTCACGAACGCGGACATCGACAGGATGAACACGAGCACCGCCCCGGCCGCGACGCCCGGGCGGCTCAGAGGAAAGGTCACGTACCAGAAGGCGCGGAGGGGACTCGCCCCGAGGTTCTGCGCGGCCATCACCAGAGCTCGATCCTGGCTCGCGAGCGCCGTGAATATCGGCAGCAACATGTACGCCATGTAGATGTGCACGAGACCGATCACGACGGCGACGTCCGTGTACATGATGTTCAACGGTTCCTGTATCAGGCCGAGACCCGCGAGGAGGCTGTTGATGATCCCGTTGCTCGACAGCACCAGAGACCACGCGTACGTGCGGATGACGATGCTCACAAGGAGTGGACTCAGGAACACCAAAAGCATGATGCCCTGTCGTCGGCCCGGCCTGCGGGCGATGTGGTAGGCGGCCGGATATGCCAAGACCAGACAGATCAGGGTCACGATCACCGCCAGCCAGATGGTGCGCGCGAGGATGCCCACGTAGAAAGGGTCCGTGAGGAAGCGCGCGTAGTGATCAAGAGTGATGACGGAGTAGTCGACGATCGTCGTCCGGCTGTAGCCGTGGATGCTCGTCAGGAACATCTGAGCTACGGGCCAGAAGAAGAAGACCCCGAACAGGGCCAACAGAGGCGCGACGAGGAGCACGACCCTTCTGTCCAGCTCCGCGAGGAACGCTCCTGCCCGCCCAAACGCCGTCCTTGGGCGCCTCTGCCGATCAGCGGTCACGCCAAATGTCTTCACTCGTAGGTGCAGTCTTCGCTCCGCCAACCAACGACGACCTCGGATCCCGGACTGAAGATCGCCTGCTCCGAATTCTGCACGCTGACCAACACTCGATCGCTCGCGGCGGTCACCCAGTATTGGATCAGGCTCCCGAGGTAGCTCACGCGCTCGATCCGACCACGGAACGAGTTCTCTCTTGCGCCCGAGGTCGGTCCGAGGATCAAGCGTTCGGGTCGGATCCGTACGCGGATCACTTCGCCGACGGCTCTGTCGTCGATGGGCGCGATGGCGAACTCGATACCGCCGGATGTGCGCACGCGCCCGCTGCGCCCGGTGGTTGCGACGACACGACCTTCGAGCACATTCGAGTACCCGACGAAACGCGAAACGAACTCCGTCGCCGGCTGCTCATAGATGTCTCGGGGCGGCCCCACCTGCTCGATCCGACCCTGATTCATGACGGCGACGCGATCGGCGAGCTCGAAGGCCTCGTGGATGTCGTGTGTGACGAAGAGCGTCGTGATCCCCACCTGCTGCTGGATCTCGCGCAACTCGATACGCATGTCAGCACGGAGCTTCTCGTCCAGGTTGGACAGGGGCTCATCCAAGAGGAGCAGCTTGGGCTGCAACACGAGCGCTCGGGCCAGAGCGACTCGCTGTTGCTGGCCGCCGGACAGTTGCCGCGGATAGCGATCGCCGAGCTTGGGAAGCCGCACCAGCTCCAGCGCTTCGGCGACCTGCTTGCCGGCCATGTCTCGAGGAACGTGATGCATCTTCAACCCAAAGAGCACGTTGTCGAAGACGGTCATGTGCGGGAAGAGCGCGTAGTTCTGGAACACCATCGCGGTGCCTCGTCGGTGGACGGCGACGCCGGTCAGGTCTCGGCCATCGAGGACGATGCGACCCGCGGTCGGTCGGAGGAAGCCCGCCACAAGATTCAGGGTCGTGGTCTTCCCGCAACCGGAGGGCCCCAAGATGGCGAGGAATTCCCCCTGTCCCACCGACAGGGACAAGCCGTCGACCGCCTGCACGTCGCCGAGACGCGCGGCGATGCCGTTGCACTCGAGGTATGCCACTACTGGTTCACGGTGCGGAGCGGGCACTCCCGAATGTGACGGCGCTTAGTGGATGGTCTCTACCTCTTTCGCCATCCGCTCGGTCCACGCCGGGCGCACGGTGTTGAGGTATTGCCAGTCCACGCGGACCAGCTTCTTGATCTGGTCCTCCCCATAGGGAAGCTGCTGGGCCTTCACCACGTCATCCGGCACGACGGTCTTCTTGTTCAACGGACCAAAGCCGGCTTCCTTCGCGAGGTAGGCCTGGATCTTCGGCGAGAGCATGAAGTTCACGAATTGCTGCGCTCCCTTCGGATTCGGTCCGCCCTTGACGACCGCGAGCATCCCGCCCAAGAGATAGCCGCCGTCATCGGGTAGAACGAAGCCCACGGGCGCGCCGCTTGCCTTGTTGATGGACGCTCCAGCATTCGACCAGACGCCGATCCACGCCTGATCCGACGTGAACAACTCGCCGTACCGCGCCGCGGTCTTCTCATAGCTGAGCACGTTCGGGGCAAGCTGTTTCATCCGCGCGAACCCTGGATCGATGTTGTTGACATCTCCTCCGCCCATCTTCGCGAACTGGATCAACGTGATCGGGCCGAACGTCGTGCTGCTGTGAGCCATGACGATGTGTCCTTTGAATTCGGGACGGAACAGGTCGTTCCATGCAGTCGGCGCCTTGAGGCCCCTCGCTGCGAAGACTTTGGTGTTGTACATGAGGCCCAGGACCGATGTCCGCGAGATGACGGCGATGTCACCCTTGATCCGCGCGAGGTCGTACATGTCAGTGAGGTTCGGCACGAGCTTCGGGTCCAAGGGCTCGTACAGGCCGAGCGTGACACCCTCATAACCAGGCCCTTCGTCGATGTGGATCACGTCCAGTTGAGGATTCGCTTGTTGAGCCTTCACGTCCGCGATCAACTCGGTGGAGACCGCCTTCGGGACGAAGATGACCTTCTTGCCAGTGTCCTTCTGGAACTCGGGGATGATGAAGTCGTCGAACTGCTTTTGCAGACCGCCAAGAGCCGAGACCACGACCTCGGTCTTCTCCGCCGCGGCCGGCTGACCTTGCGCCCCAGGCGCGCACGCGTTCGCGACCAAGGCGAATGCAACGAACAGTGCGGCGAACGAATACCCGCGGCTCATGACTCGACCCTCCCCATCCTCGACTCGTGGACGCCCGTTGACATGATGGCCTGACTGTCAAATACGCCACCACGAAGTAGGCGCTCGGTCATTCTGCGGCATCGGACCGGTGGGCGAGTCAGGAGGATCTCACGAAGAGGCCACCCGCACGACCGTTCTACCCCGCAGCGCATTGCGTGTGATCGCCGCGAGCGCCTCGGGCACTTGCTCGAGAGTCACCTCACGGGTCAGTTCATCCAGGTGGGGCGGACGAAGGTCCTCCGCGAGCCGTTTCCAGAGGCTGATGCGCTGCTCGAGCGGCACCTGCACGGAGTCGATCCCGAAGACGTTGACTCCTCGCAGGATGAACGGGAACACGCTCGTCGAGACTTGCGCACCGCCCACATTGCCGCAGACCGCGACGCTCCCGCCGTAGTTCAGCGTCCGAAGGAGGTAACTGAAGGTCTGCCCGCCGACGGTATCGACAGCGGCAGCCCAACGCGTCTGCTCCAGCGGCTTTGTGCTCTCCCCGCTTGTCTCCTGCCGCGAGATGACTGACGAAGCGCCGAGAAGATGCAGATAGTCGCGCGCGTCCTCGGTTCCGGTGCTCGCGACGACTTCGAAGCCGCGCCCAGCAAGAAGCGCTACCGCGATCGAACCGACGCCCCCCGAAGCACCGGTCACGATCACGGG
>JBGPKY010000195.1:0-4850 GCA_041486205.1 Actinomycetota bacterium | reverse complement strand
GACGATGGCCACGCATATCGTCTCGCTGCCGGTCGCCGTGAACATCGAATGTCACGCCCATCGAACCGGAACGAGGGTGATCTGAGGATGCCGGTCGAGGTGTTGGGGGACGGCCGCAAACGCATCCGCGCGCCGCTGACGGCCGACGACGTCTGCGCGCTTTCGGCCGGCGACGTGGTGCTGGTCAGCGGAACCATCTACGGCGCCCGCGACGCCGCGCACAAGGCGCTGATCGAGATGCTCGACCGCGGCGAGCAGTTGCCGTTCGATCCGGCTGGGCAGATCGTCTATTACGTCGGCCCGACGCCGGCACGGCCGGGCCACGTGATCGGCTCGGCCGGACCGACCACCGCGAGCCGGATGGACAAGTACACGCCGCGTCTCCTCGAGGCGGGCCTGAAAGGGATCATCGGGAAGGGTGGCCGCGGACCGGTCGTTCGCGAGGAGCTCAAGAAGCACACCGCGGTCTACATGGCCGCCCTCGGCGGTGGCGGTGCACTGGCCGCGCTCCAGATCCGCTCCATGGAAGTCATCGCCTTCCCGGAGCTCGGAACCGAGGCCGTCCGTGTGATGGAGGTCGAAGACTTCCCGGTCTGGGTGGTCAACGACTGCGAGGGTCGAGACTTCTACGAGGAGACTGTCGCTCCATGGCGCAAGAACGACCTCCTGCCCGAAGAGCTCCGCCTGCCGACGGAACGCTGATGCGCCCTTTCCTCCGACTGCTGGCCGCGCACGTCCGGAACTTCTTCACGAACTGGCGGGAGTACGAGGCGCCCCCCTTGACGAAGCTCGGGATGACCGTTCGAAACCGGGCGCGCGCGCTGCTCTCCACGACGCAGTGCTGCGGGCATCCCGGCCAACCGGGCTGCTGACAGCTCCCGGCTACGGGTTCCGGTCGGGGCCCTGAGGATCACCGGCACTAGTCCTTCGAGCGCGACCTGCGGTGGCGACCGGGACGCCGTATCGGATGAGCGCCTGCCCACCTCCTCCTAGCCACGATGCCGTAACCAAGCAGCTCCCGCTGAACGCGCAGACGCAGGCGGCGAGAGTACGGTCTTCGACCACGGCGGCGACCGCGACGAGACCGATGAGGTACCAGGGGAGGAACCAGGGCGTGACGGCCACGAAGGCGAGGAGGAGCAGCAGCCCCGCCCGCCATGGCTCGCGCAGCGTTCGTGGAGATCGAACGAGTGCTGCAGCCGTCGCAACCATCGCGGCAGCTGCGAGCCCTCGGACGACATCGTGAGCGACGGCCTCATGGGCGGCCACGCCCGCACCGCGCAGAGCGACGTTGGCTCCGCGCTCTAGCAGCCCTGCGAGCGAGGAGCTGGTCGCTTCGCTCGCAGAGACGAGTCCGCGCAACGTCGAAAGCCCGCGCCAGTACGTGGCGTAGGCCGCCGTCGCCAGGGATAGTCCTGCCGCAGCGAGCTTCAGCGTGTGGGCAGCTCCGGCTCGTCGCCATCGTACGAATAGGTAGACGAGCAAAGGGAGCACCGCATAGGCCTTCACCAGGGAGCCTGCGGCAAGGGCGAGAGAGGCTGCGAGGGGCTGTCCCCGCCGGTCGAACACGATCGCCCAGACCAGCGAGGCGGCCACGGCGGCGTCGGCATGCCCGCCGAGGGCGACCGTGGTCATCACCAGGGGGTTGAGTGCGAAGAACGCCATAGAACGCGCCGGCTGCGAACTCGATCCGTCCGTCGCCGGCCCGCTCAGACGCGAAAGGCCGGCGACGGCGATCCCCGCGAGGCCAACCGCGAGCCCCTTGACCAGCAGCAGCGAGGGCAGCAGCCGCGATCCGGACGCGGCAACCAGCCTTGCGACGGCAAGCGTCCACAACGGTCCGTATACGCTCACTCGGCCCGGCCATCCGATCGTGTGGAACCAGGGATCCGCGGAGAAGACCCTCGGCTCAGCGAGGTAGGGGTTCGCGCCGTGGACGATCTCCATCCGCCCGTAGAAGAGGTATTGGTAGACGTCGCGTGACTGGACAGGGGGCGCGAGCAGCAGCAAGAGCCACACGACGGCGGCCCCCAGGACCACGGCCCGAGGCGAGGGTCGGCGCCCGCCACCCCCCCAGGAGCGCAGCATCATCCCGTAGGGGACGAAGAGGGCAAGCAGGACGAAGTTGTACGCGTACGGAGCGCTTGGGCCCGGTGTCGAGTAGACGCCGGCCGAGCGGCTCGCCCGGATGAGCAGGAACAAGGCGAAACCCGCCGATCCGGCGAGGAGAGCCCCGAACCAGGTTCGCGCCGAAGGCCTAACGCGCCTTGCCTTTGGTGGCCATGATCCGGGCGCTACCTACGCTCGGCGTGAAGATAGTCTCGTGACCGTCGTCCCATTTCACGCGGTAACGGACGCCGGCCTCGCCCTTCGCCACCTCGAGGATCTTCCCCTCCCGCGTGGGTTGTCCGACGGCTTCGGACTCGACGACTATCCGGTCGCCCTTCTTCCCGGTCATCGGCTCCTCCTGTCACTTGGTGGTCTCCACATGTTCTATCGTGACGGACTCCGGCCGACCAGTCCCCTTTCAGCCCTCGAGAGCCGAGACGATGGACCCTGCCACCTCAGCAGTCGTCGAGGTCCCGCCGAGGTCGGGTGGTCGGACCTCGCCGGCCGAAAGGACCCTGTCGACTGCTCGTTCGACGGCTCGGGCGGCGCCGGGTTCGCGCAGGTGGCGGAGCATGAGCGCGCCTGAAAGTATCATCGCGACCGGGTTCGCCGAGCCCTTGCCGGCGATGTCGGGGGCGCTGCCGTGGACCGGTTCGAACATGGCGTACTCCCAACCGATGTTGGCGCCGGCCGCCAGTCCAAGCCCGCCGACGAGGCCGGCGCATAGATCCGACAGGATGTCGCCGTAGAGGTTCGGCAGCAGCAGCACATCGAACACCTCTGGGTCGTGGGTGAGGCGCATCGAGAGTTGGTCGATCTGCATCTCGAGGAACTCCACGTCGTGCTGCATCGCCGCCTCTTCCTGCGCGATCCGTAGGAACAGCCCGTCGGAGAACCTCATGATGTTCGCCTTGTGTCCAAACGTGATCGAGCGGCGGCCGTACCGTCTGGCATGGTCGAAGGCGAACCGCACGATCCGCCGTGCGCCGGTAACCGAGATCGGCTTCACCGTGATGCCGGCGTCCTCGCGGACGTCGAAGCCCGCCAGCTCTTTGAGCTTCCCGCGTAGCTCGGTCTGTTCGGGCGTGCCCTGCGCGAACTCGATGCCTTGATAGAGGTCCTCCGTGTTCTCGCGCACGATCACGAGGTCGACGTTCGGGTGACGGGTTGGGACGCCGGGCAGCGAGCGAGAAGGCCGGACCGCCGCGAAGAGGTCAAGCTCGTGGCGAAGGGCGACGTTGACGCTGCGGAACCCAGTACCGACGGGGGTCGTGAGGGGGCCTTTGAGGGCGGTGCGGGAACGACGGATGGCCTCCAGCGTCCGGGTCGGGAGGGTCTCGCCTTCGCGCTCCAGCACGGCCGCTCCGGCCTCCTCGACCTCCCACTCGATCCCCACGCGGGTCGCGTCTACAACGCGCCGGGCGGCCTCGGCGACCTCGGGGCCGATGCCGTCGCCTGGGATGAGGGTGACCAGATGTGCCATGACGGCACCTTACCGAAGGATCCCGATGGTCCTGTCGTTCGTAATCCTATGGACGACCCGAAGGGGGAACCGCATGCGAAGCCGACCCAGTCTGCTCGCCTTGTCTCTAGCCACCGGGCTGACCCTGTTGGGGGCGATGCCTGCGCAGGCGGTGACCGAGAACATCTCGATCGTCAGCGCCTCAACCGGGTTCAGCCCCAAGACCGTGACCTCGGCGTTCGGCACCACGTTCAAGTGGACGAACAACGACAGCATCACTCATACGAGCACCCAGAACTCGCCGCTTTCGCTGTGGAACTCCGGCAACATCACGGCGAGCCACTCGTTCTCCAAGGTCATCAACTTCGCGGGGACCTTCGCGTATCACTGCAACATCCATCCCTCGATGACCGGAACGATCAAGGTGCCGATCACGGTCAGCCCCTCGTCGGGAACGACCTCCACGCACTTCACCATCACGGTGGCCGCGGTCGCCGCTCCATCCGGATTCACCTACGACGCGCAGAAGAGACGCGGCAGCGGGGCCTGGACCACGCTGAAGAGCGGCTTCTCGACCAAGACCGTGAAGTTCACGCCTTCTCAGACCGGGAAGTGGTCCTTCCGCGCGCGGTTGCACAAGGGTTCGAACGGCGCAACGAGCGGCTGGTCGCCGATCAAGAGCGTGTCGGTCTCGTAGCGACCCGCCTCGCGAGGTGCGTCAGAAGCGATCGAACAGGATCGAGCGCTTCACGTCCTGGATCGCCTTCGTGACCTCGATGCCACGAGGGCAGGCCTCGGTACAGTTGAACGTCGTGCGGCAACGGAAGACGCCTGTCTTCTCGGACAGGATCTTCAGCCGCTCTTTCGCGGCCTGGTCGCGCGAGTCGTAGATGAACCGGTGCGCGGTCACGATCGCTGCGGGGCCGACGTATTCCTCGTCGCCCCAGAAGATCGGGCACGACGTGGTGCAGCAAGCGCAGAGGATGCACTTCGTCGTGTCGTCGTACTTGTGACGGTCTTCCGGCGATTGGTAACGCTCCTTGTCGGGATCTCCTTCGTCGTTCACGAGGAACGGCAGGATCGACCGGTAGCCGTCGAAGAACGGCTCCATGTCGACGATCAGGTCCTTGAGGACGGGCAGACCACGGATCGGCTCGACCGTGACCTTGGGAACGAGGTCTCTCACGAGAACCTTGCAGGCGAGGGCGTTCCGACCGTTGATGAGCATGGCGTCCGAACCGCAGATGCCGTGTGCGCACGAACGACGCAGCGCGAGCGT
>JBGPKY010000194.1:0-4930 GCA_041486205.1 Actinomycetota bacterium | reverse complement strand
TCGCGTCGGATCCGATCGACGAGCGTGGTGGACCCGACCGGCAGGTCGTACTCGACGTACGCGATCGCCCCTGCGGTGGGCCGCACGTAGCGGAAGATGTCCTCGTGGGTCGCCAGCCACTCTTCGAGACGGGGGAGCTGGCGGCGGATGATCTTTCGCGTCCGCGCCAGGATCCACTTCCGGTTGCGCGGCTTCATCGCGACGCCGGCGAGGATGTCGGACGCCATCGAGGGTGTCAGCGTCGTGTAGTCGTGCCGGACCCATAGCTCCCGGATCAGCTCCGGCGGCGCGACCGCCCAACCGACTCGAAGACCCGGCATCGCGAAGGCTTTCGACAGACCGCTCGTGACGATGACCTTGTCGTACTTGCCCCAGAACGTTGGAGAGGCTTCTGCGCCCTCGATCTCGGCGCCGCGGTAGATCTCGTCGCAGAGGAGCCATGCGCCGACGCGCTCCGCGGCGGCGATGACGGCCGACATCTCGTCTTCGGTCAGCACGTGACCGGTCGGGTTGTTCGGGTTGCAGACCATGACCGCCTTCGTCTTGGGCCCGACGACCTGCTTGAGCTCGTCGACGTCGAGTGCCCACCGATCGCCTGCGAGCTTGAGGCGAAACACGTCGGTTGCCTCGCCGTATTGGCGCCCGAGCCCCCAGCCCTGCATGTAGTTCGGGACCATGAACGCCAGCCGGTCGCCGGGCTCGAGCAGCGTCCACAACGCGAGGTGGTTCGCCTCGGATCCGCCGTTCACGACGGTCACGTTCCGGCGGCCGGCGCCTGGGTACCAGCGCGAGATCTGATCGCGAGTGACGTCGGAGCCTTCCGAAAGGGGGTAGCCGAGCTTCGTGTCGAGGAACGCCCCCGGCTCGAGGTCATCGCCCAGGAGTTCCGCGATCGAAAGCGGGTGGACGCCGCTTTCGGAGAGGTCGTATTCGACCTCGTGCCAGTAGAGCGACTGCATCCGCTCCATCTCGAACAGGTCTATGCGCACGGGCTCTCCTTCTGGGCTTGGCGCCCCCTCAGGTGAGATCTGCGAGCAGCTCGGCGAACGCCGTTACGTATGTGTCCACGTCGCCTTCGGTTGCAGGTACCGGAACCGTCGGGCCGGCGCCGACGATCGCCTCCCAGACGCCGCGGTTCGCCAGGTAGACGCGAAGAAGTCGAACGAGCACGAGATCCCTCACGGCGTGGGCCTCGCGGGCGTTCCGCGGCAGCTTCGGACCGAACGTGTAACCCGAGCGAGGGAACAGCCGGTGGATCGTCCAGTCGAACCCGCTCTTCTCGACGGCTGCCTCCATCCCGTCGGCTAAGCGCGCGCCCATGGCCGCCGTGTGGTCGTACGCCTCGTCGGTGAGGACCTCCGTGAGCGCAGCTCGAGCGGCCGCCATCGTGAGAGCGTTGCCGAAGAGTGTCCCGCCCGTCGCGACGATGTTCGCGTCTTTGTCTCCGAGCGAGCTCTTACCCTGAACGAGGGTAGCGGCGAGTTCCTGCGTCATCCCGTAGGCGCCGATCGGGACTCCGCCGGCGATCGACTTGCCGAGCGAGACCATGTCGGGCTCGAGGTTCCACCGTGTCACCAAGCCGCCGGGTCCCGTGACGAGCGTGTGCGTTTCGTCGATGGCGAGGACCGTTCCCGTGGCTCGCGTGATCTCCCGAAGCGCGTCGTGGAAGCCGGGATCGGGGAGGATGAGGCCGTTGTTGTTCGTCATGGCAGGCTCGGTCAGGACGACGGCGACGTCGCGTGGCTCGAGCGCGCGCCGAAGCGCCTCGACGTCGTTGAATGCGATGACCCGCGTCTGCTCGGTTACGTCGGCCGGAAGGCCCAGTTCCTCGGGCTCGAGCTCGCCTTCCTCGTTCAGCTCCACGAGCGCCTGGTCGAAGTGGCCGTGGTACTTGCCCTCGAAGAGGAGCGTCTTGTTGCGGCCGGTCGCGGCGCGCGCGACGCGGATCACCTCGGTGTTCGCTTGCGAGGCCGAAAGGGTGAACTGCCACTGTGGGAGGCCCCACCGGCGGGTGAGTTCCTCGGCGACGGCGACGGAGTCCTCGGTCGGCAGCAGGAACTGATTCCCGCGGCGCATCCGATCGGCGACGGCCTCGACGATGGGCTCGGGCGCGTAGCCACAGAACATGCTCATGTCGGCGATGTTGAAGTCGGCGTAGTCGTGGCCGTCGAGGTCCGTGAAGTGCGAGCCCTTGCCCTCGGCGACGAACATCGGCGGGTGGTTGTAGCTCCCGACGAGCCACGACATCGGGACACCGTTCGGCATCGACCGGCTCGCGCGTTCGCGCATCGCGATCGACTTGGGGTGCTCGGCGGCGAAGCGGCCGTCCTCGCGTTCCTTCAGTCGGATGACGAGATCGTGGTCGGGTGCGCCCATGACTCGCCGATTGTCCCCGTTCGGCGGCGCTCCGCCAACACGGCTCAGCCGACGGAGTCCTCGGACCTCTCGCCCTCGCGGACCTTGAAGTCGTCGACCCCCGAGACATCCAACCCCGCGGCCCGCCGGGCTCTGCGCTGGTGCAGCAGGTCCCAGCACTGGTCGAGCTGGGCTTCGATCTCCTGCAGCCGCTCGCGCTCCGAACGGGTCGCTTCGCCTTTCGCTTCCTTGCCGAACAGCTCGTGCTCTTCGGCGGCGAGAGCGTTGATCCTGTCGAGGACGTCCTGATCCTTGTCTTCCACCAGCCTCACCTCGAGACCAGCTTAGACCTCTGCGACGACCGCTTCCGGTGCGCGAGCGTGACCCTGCTCGCGCGCCTGCTTGCCCGAGGGTATGAATCGGTTCGCAACGAAGGCCGCGACGAGCAGGACGCTCCCGGCGACGAGCAGCGCGACGTGGAAACCGCTCAGGAAGGCGTCGCCGAACGCGTGGCCAACCCGCTGGAACTGCTCGGGGGAGAGGCCGATGGAGCGGGGGTCCGGCAGCTGACCGTGGCTCGCGGCCGCTCGGATCGCCGCGGCCTGTTGCGGGGCGAGTCCGAGCTTCTCGATCGCGGGCCCGAACGAGCTCCGCAGCCCGGTGAAGAGGATCGTGCCGAGGAGCGCGATCCCGAACACCCCGCCGACCTCGCGAGAGGTGTTCGTCATCGCCGAGCCGAGGCCGGCTCGTTGCGGGCCGACCGCGTTCATGACGGCGGCGGTCATCGGCGCCATCGTCGCGCCCATCCCGTGGCCCATCATGGCGAACACGGGAGCCATGACCCAATACGAGGTGTGCAGCCCCAGCCGGCTCAATACGAGCAACCCGGTCCCTGCCAGGAGCAGTCCGTAGGTCATCGGTGCGCGCGAGCCGTGCTTCGATGCGAATCGGCCGGCGTTCGGCGCCGTCACGACGATCATCACCGTCATCGGCAGGAACCGCAGCCCCGCCTGGAACGCCGAGTAGTTGCGGATGAACGGGTTCTGCATGTAGAGGCTGAGGAAGAAGAAGGTTGCGAACATCCCGAGCGATACGGAGAACGCGACCGCGTTGCCGGCGGAGAACGCCGGGATCCGGAAGAACGACAGCGGCATCATCGCGTGCGGGTTTCGATGCTCCCAAAGCAGGAACGCCCCGATCAGCAGCGCGAACGCGGCGAGTGAGCCGACGATCAGCGGGTCGCTCCATCCCCTCTGGTTCGCCTCGATCAGCCCGTAGGTCGCGCTGAACAAGGCGGCCGTGCCGAGCGCGAGACCGGGGATGTCGAGGCGGCGCTCGACCTCGCTTACGGACTCGCGAACCGTTCGCGTGGCCGTGAAGAAGGCGACGATGCCGATGGGTACGTTGAGGAAGAACACCGACTGCCAGCCGAGATGCTCGACCATGTACCCACCCAGCGTCGGTCCGAGGGCCAGAGCGAGCCCGGACATCCCGGCCCACAGCCCGATGGCCTTCGCCCGCTCGTGCGGCGGGAAGGTCACCGTGAGGATCGAGAGCGTTCCGGGCATCAGGAGGGAAGCGCCGATGCCCTGGATCGCCCGGGCTAGGATCAGCTGGGCAGGGGACCCCGACAGCCCGCACGCGAGCGAGGCCAGCGTGAATATCGAGAGGCCCGTCAGGAACATCTTCTTGCGCCCGTAGCGGTCGCCGAGGATGCCCCCCGTGAGCAGCAGCGACGCGAACGCCAGCACGTAGCCGTCAACGATCCACTGGAGCTCGCTTACTCCGGCGCCCAATCTGCGCTGGAGCGTCGGCAGCGCGACGTTCACGACCGTGTTGTCGAGCATGGCCATCGCCAGCGCGAAACACATCGTGAACAGCACGATGACCTTCTCGCGTGCGTCTTCGCCTTCGAATCCGAGCACCGGGTCCCCTTCGGTGATTGCGTTCCGGCCAGGATAGGTCAGATGTGTTGAACCGACCCGGAGCCCGAAAACTTCCCTCGGCTCAGCCGATCGCCCGGTGGGCGGTCACCGACAGCCCGAGCGTGGCGTTGATGTTCCCGTCCGACTGCGGGTCGAAGAGGATGTAGAAGACGTCCCGCTGTTGCCACAGGCAGAGGGCGGCCTGGGTGTTCCCGGTCACGGGGGCGCACACGAACACAACCCCCTCTACCGTCTGGGTCTGCTTCTGATCCATGGCGATGGTTCCGCCGAACCCCTGGGCGAACCCCGAGGCGAATGCGGTCAGAGCTGTGTCCGGATCGGTCACGGTGGCGTCTCGGATCCACGCGAGCAGGATCCGCGGCGTGGCTGCGGTTCCGTATACGGTGAGGTCGGCCTCCAACCCGTTCTGCTTGGCTTGCGCGTGGAAGGCGTCGGTCGCCTGTCGCACGTTCGGGCTGTCGATCTTCTGGAACGACCCGACGGCGTCCGGCAGCATGGCCGTCTTCGAGCCACTGAGAACAGTCACAGCCGCGAGGATCCCCGCGCTCAGCACCAGGATCGCTACGAGGACCGCGACGATCCTCACGGCGGGCGATCGCCTGCTCTGTGGCGGCGGTACGGGGATGCCC
>JBGPKY010000193.1:0-4938 GCA_041486205.1 Actinomycetota bacterium | reverse complement strand
GGTCCACTCCCTCCTCTCGATCGACCGTGACGCGGAGGACCCGGAGGTTCGCCTCCTTGCCGAAGGAGACCTCCACCAGCTCCAGTCCGTCCGACTCGACAACCGTCCGGACCAGTGCCTCCACATCCATCTCGTCCTCACTCGTGCCCCGAACGGCCTCTTCGAAAAAGAAAGTGGGCGCGAGCCCACTTCAGGGGTGAAACCGCTCTAGATGCCCATCAGTATAACGAACCTCATGGTCTTCAGGCGGGCTGCCGAGGTCGGCGCATGAGCCTCAGAGGAGGCGCGGATCTCCGCGAGGGGAGGATCAGCGGGCTCGTGCGACGCCTGGCGGCCCTCGGAACCTTGCCCTCGGAACCGGAAGACGACCGCCTCCGCAAGGGCAGCATGGTACTGGCGAGCTGCCTGGTCACCGTCCTGTCGATCGACTGGGTGGTTACGTACTTCGTCCTGCATCAACCGCTTTCCGCGGCGATCCCTCTCACGTATCAGCTCGGTTCGCTCGCTGGACTCGCGTGGCTCTTCCGCACCAAGCGTTTCGAGGGGTTCCGGCTGTCGCAGCTCCTGATGATGCTCGTCTTGCCGGCGCTCCTTCAGATGACTCTCGGGGGGTTCGTGACTTCGAGCGCGGTCGTCTTGTGGGCGTCGTTCGCGCCGCTCGGCGCCCTGATGTTCTTCGGCGTGCGGCGCTCGATGCCCTGGTTCGCGGCCTATGCGGTGGAGCTGATGGCGCTCGGACTCCTCGATGCGCACCTGCAGGGGCCCGATATCCCCCGCGCGGTCGTGGTGGCCTTCTTCGTTCAGAACGTGATCGGCGTCTCGTTCACGTCCTACGCGATCCTCGGCTACTTCGTGCGCGAGCGGGAGCGCTCGCACTCGGCCCTCACTGCCGAGCGCGAGCGGTCGGAGCGGCTGCTGCTGAACATCCTTCCCGGTCCGATAGCAGAGAGACTGAAGGACGATGCAGGGATCATCGCCGAGCACTTCGACGAGGTGACAGTACTGTTCGCCGACATCGTCGGATTCACGAAGAGAACGGAATCGATGCACCCTCAAGATCTCGTCGCGATGCTGGACGAACTCTTCTCAGCATTCGACGATCTGGCGGTCGAACGAGGGCTGGAGAAGATCAAGACGATAGGAGACGCCTACATGGTGGCCGGCGGCCTGCCGACTCCACGTCCGGATCACGCCGAAGCGATCGCCGAGATGGCCCTCGGCATGCGCGAGCGACTCGCGACCATCAGCAGGAACCGGGATGACCCCGAGCGTCTGTCGATCCGGATCGGCATCGACACGGGAGCCGTCGTCGCCGGGGTGATCGGGCGCCGGAAGTTCATCTACGACCTGTGGGGCGACACGGTCAACACGGCGAGTCGGATGGAATCCCAAGGGGTCCCGGATGCCATCCAAACGACCGCACGCACTTACGAGCGCCTCCGAGACGCCTACGCATTCGAGCCTCGTGGTTCGATCGAGCTCAAGGGCAAGGGTCCGATGGACGCCTACCTGCTCTTGGGCCGCCGGGACTGAGGCGATCCCCTAGAGAGCGCGCTTCTGGCCCCCGGGCCGGTTCCAGTGATCGCGCATGTTCATGCGGCGGGCCAGGCGGGCGTCCTCCCAGCCACGGTTGAGGCGGACGTTGAGGTCGCGACAGCATGCTTCGGCGGCTTCTTCGGACTCGAACTCGTCGCGGATCCAGTTCCCGTCGAGGCCGATGAGCACCAGATCCCAGGTGTCCTTGCCGACACGCTGCAGAACGGCTTCGACCTCGGGGCGGATCTTCACGAACTCGCGGAGAGCGCTCGGTGCTCGCATCCGCGCCATGCTACGGCGCAGCCGCTAGCAGGTCGACCGCGGTCTGGGTCCCCTCCGCGAGCGGCGCCAGCGTGCGCTCGCCCGTCGCGCGGAGCTTCAAGTCGACGGTCCCGGCTTCAACACCCCGTTTGCCGACCACGATCTGCACCGGGTACCCGACGAGATCGGCATCGGCGAACTTCACGCCGGCCGTCTCGTCGCGGTCGTCGAGGGCGACCTCGACGTCCTGCGCTCGCAGTTCCGCGTAGATCCGCTCGCCTTCGGCGACGGCGCCCTCGTGATCGCGTGTCGCCACGATCACGACGACTCCGAAAGGCGCGAGCGCCTTCGGCCAGACGATCCCACCCTCGTCGTTGTGCTGCTCGATCACAGCCGCGAGTACGCGCGAGATGCCGATGCCGTAGCAGCCCATCACGAACGGTCGCTCGGCGCCGTCCTGGTCGACGAACGTCGCTCCGAGCGGCTCGGAGTACTTCGAGCCGAGCTGAAAAGTGTGGCCGACCTCGATCGAGCGGCCGATCGTCAGCGAGGAGCCGCACCGCGGGCAAGGATCGCCCTCGAGGACGCTGGCGATGTCCTCGAAGCGATCCGCCGAGAAGTCGCGCCCGAGGTTCACTCCCGTGACGTGATGGTCGACCTTGTTCGCGCCGGTGACCCAGTTCAACCCCCCGCGAACGCGATGGTCAGCGACCACGACGACGCCGTCGAGGCCCTGCGGCCCGACGTAGCCCTTCACCAGTCCGTGCCGTTCGAAGTCGGCGTCCTCCAGCATCCGAACCTCGTCCGGCGCGAACGCGCGCCGGAGCTTCCCCTCGTTCACCTCTCGGTCGCCTGGAAGCAGCACAACCGTCAATCGCCCGCCGACCTCGTAGCCCATCGTCTTCAGCATCCGGTCGGCCGGGACGTCGAGCAGCTCCACTACGTCCCTGATGCTTGGCCGGTCCGGCGTGTGGACCTCTTCGACGGGGTCCATCTCGCCGAATGCCTCCGCCGGTATCCCAGTCGTCGCGGCCTCGACGTTCGCCGCATAGTCGTGGCGTTCGCACCGAACGAACAGGTCCTCACCGACGTCGGCCGGCGCCATGAACTCGTGGTTCTCATCTCCTCCGATCAGCCCCGGGTCCGCCTCGACCACCAGGAACGCGAGCCCGCACCGCGAGAAGATCGCGTCGTACGCGTGGATCATCTTCTGGTACGAGACCCGCAGTCCCTCGACATCGCGGTCGAACGAATACGCGTCCTTCATGAGGAACTCGCGCCCCCGCAGCAAGCCGGACTTCGGCCGGGCTTCGTCTCGGTACTTCCACTGGATCTGATACAGGTTCACCGGCAGGTCGCGGTAGGACTCGTACTCCTGGGCGACGAGCGGCGTGACTATCTCCTCGTGGGTCGGCCCGAGGCCGAGCTCCCGCCCGCTCCGGTCCCTCAGCGTGAACATCAGCTCCTCGGCCGCGTAGGCGTCCCAGCGGCCCGTAACCTTCCACGGCTCGGAGGGAACGATCGCCGGCATGCGGACCTCCTGCGCGCCCGCCGCATCCATCTCCTCGCGCACGATCCGCTCGATCTTGCGCAGGGTCCGCAGGCCGAGCGGCAGGAACGTGTACACGCCGGAGATGAGCTGGCGCATGAACGCGGCGCGCAACAGCAGACGGTGAGAGGGGGCCTCGGCCTCGGCCGGGTCCTCCCGCAGCGTGCGCGCGAACAGCTCGGAGAGTCTCATCGGGCCAAAGGATAGCGGCGGGTCACACGTGACCCACCAGGGCGACGGTCTGCTGCCAGTTGGAGGTCGCGCCGGCGCCGTCGCTCGCCGCGTACTGGTTGAAGACGGCGACGAGCGAGGAGTCGAGCGGGTCTCGGTTGACCGCGTTGTAGTCGCCCCATCGCTCGACCCCTGCCAGCGCGTCGAATCGCGCGGTTCCCGGTGCCAGCTCGGTTACCGACGCTGACGTGGTGCCCGGAACGATCTCCGCCGCCCACGCCGAGAGATATTCTCCCAGCGGTTGACTGGCCCGGCTGTAGGTGACGAACAGGTTCCCCGAGCCGTCGGTCGCCACGGCCGGCCACCCGGCGTCGGTCTCGGGAGTACCGATCACGCCCTTGCGCGTCAGGATGGACGAAGCGATCGCACTCGCGGGCCGCACCTCGTACCAGCGGATGACCGACTCAGGGTAGCCGCCGGTCACGGCGTCGGGAAGGAGATCCCTCTCGATCGCGTGCGCCGCGTAGACCTTGTTCAGATCGGCATCGTAGAAGGCGCTCGTGAGCCGGAGATCGCCCGTGTCCCACCAAGTGTTCGAGTTCGTCAGACTCCCGCTGCCCTGCGTGCCGTACGGCGGAAGCGAGACCTTGCCCACCGGTAGCGCGCCCTTCGTCAGCTTCACGCCGGTGATCGTCGCCTTCACGCGCCACAGCACGACGTTCGAGGTCTTCGCGGTCTTCTCGAACGACAGCATGTACTGCACGGGGGCCGAGGCTCCGACGCTCTGGGCCGGCTGCAGCGTGAAGCCCTTGGTGCCGTCGGGGTTGCGGGTATCCGCGCCAGTGAAGGAATCGAACGCGATCGGCGCCGAGCAGTCGTAGAGGCTCGACTTCGGGAAGGAGAGGACCTGCGCATACGCGAATCCTCCCGTCCCCGCGAAGTTGAACTGGTTCGTGGTGATCGTCACGCGGTCGGCGTCGTAGCCGAGGCCCGGGTAGTCCGCCCATTGCTTGCCGTCGCCCGCGACCATGTCGGCGCCGATCTTCGACGAGCACCACGTCGATCGGTCGCTCGCGGTCGCGTCCGGGATCGCGATCGTGAGGATCCACGACTTCTGCTGCGCGTCGTTGACGGCCATGAACGCAAGGACGAACTCATGCAGGTACTGGTCGTAGATCACCTTCGGATCGAAGACCTGCGTTCCCGCCGGGAACGAGAAGAACGAGTCGAACGGCGCGGGTCCCAGCACCGGGGTACCGGCGAGGTCGTACAGCGCATAGTGAACGTTGACGGCGGCGAAGCACCAGGTCTCGCCGAGCGCCCCCGTCGGATCGGCGGGCCAGTCCGAGCCGACGCGAGGGATGCCGTCGAAACCGAACGACGAGGTCGGGGCGCCGGCGGTCGACGACCCACGCGACGCT
>JBGPKY010000192.1:0-4940 GCA_041486205.1 Actinomycetota bacterium | reverse complement strand
GCGCCGCCGTCGCCGACAGGCTTGAAGTCCTGCGCCATCACGAGCGGCAATACGTCTCGCCCGTCGGTCAGCGCGAACGCCGACACCTCTTGTCCTTCGAGGAACTCCTCGACGAGAACGTGCGAGCCGGCTTCCCCGAAAGCGCGGTCGACCAGACACAACTGAAGCGCCGCGATCGCCCCCGCGCGATCGTCGGCGATGATCACGCCCTTCCCGGCGGCGAGCCCATCGGCCTTGATGACGTATGGCGCCTCGAGCGCGTCGACGTACCCGACCGCCGGTCCGAGCTCGGTGAAGGTCCGCGAGGTCCCCGCCGGGATGCCGTAGCGCTCGCACAGCTCCTTGGTCCAAGCCTTCGAGCCCTCGATCCTCGAGCCTGCGGCGGAGGGACCGAACACGCGGCGGCCGCGAGCAGCGAGCGCGTCGGCGAGGCCCGCCACGAGCGGCACCTCGGGCCCCACGACCGTGAGATCGATCGACTCGCGTTCGACCAGTGCGCAGATCGCTTCGACGTCGTCGGCCGGCACGGGCTCGCACTCGGCGCCCTCGCGGGCGATGCCGGCGTTTCCGGGCGCCGCGAGGATGCGATGGACGGACGGATCGTGCGCGAGGGCCCAAACGAGGGCGTGCTCACGGCCTCCGCCGCCGACGACGAGGACCTTCATGCCGCCGGCAGGCTCTGTTCGCGACCGGGGCCGACGGAGACGACGCCGATCGGCACACCGACCAGATCCTGGAGCCGATCGAGGTACTTCCTGGCCGCCGCGGGCAGCCCTTCGAACGTCCGAACGTCGCCGAGGTCCTCGTCCCAGCCTTCGAGCTCCTCATACACGGGCTTCGCGGCATGGAACAACGACTGGTTCGGCGGGAAGTCCTCGTACGACTCGTCACCGGCGCGATAGGCCGTGCAGACCTTCACCGTTCCGAAGCCCGACAGCACATCGAGCTTCGTCACGAACAGTTCGGTCAGGCCGTTCAGCCTAGCCGCGTATCGGAGGATCACCGCGTCGAACCAGCCGCAGCGGCGCTTGCGGCCGGTGACCGTCCCGAACTCCGCGCCGCGCTCACCGAGGCGCTCGCCGTCGGGACCGAGATCCTCCGTCGGGAATGGCCCCGCGCCCACGCGCGTGACGTAGGCCTTCACGATGCCGATCACGCGGCCGACCTCCTGCGGGCCGATGCCGACCGACGCCAGGGCGTAGCCGGTGACGGGGTTAGACGACGTGACGAACGGGTAGGTCCCGTGGTCCAGGTCGAGCATCGTGCCCTGTGCGCCCTCCATCAGCACGTTCTTGCCCGCGAGCAGAGCGTCGTAGATCAGCTTCGAGGTGTCCTTCACGTGCGGCCGCAGCCGCTCCGCATGCCGCATGTAGTCGTCGATGATTAGGTCGGGCGTGAGCGGCAAGCGACCGTAGACCTTCGTGAGGACAAGGTTCTTCTCCTTCAGCGCGATGTCGAGCTTCGCGCGGAAGATCTTCTCGTCGAACAGGTCCTGCATACGAAGGCCGATCCGCGCCGCCTTGTCCCCGTAGGCCGGGCCGATCCCGCGCTTGGTCGTGCCGAGCGCGTTCTTGCCGAGGAACCGTTCGGTCACCTTCTCGATCTCGAGGTGGTACGGCATGATCATGTGCGCGTTGCCCGAGACGACGAGCCCCGACACGTCGACGCCGAGCGACGCGAGCCCGTCCATCTCCTCGATCAGCACGCGTGGATCCACCACGACGCCGTCGGCGATCACCGACGTGATGTGCGGATACAGGATCCCAGAGGGGATCAGCTGGAGCTTGAGCTTGTGTCCCTCGGCGAGGATGGTGTGGCCAGCGTTGTTCCCGCCCTGATATCGGACCACGAAGTCCATCCGGTCGGCCAGGTAGTCGGTCGCCTTGCCCTTCCCCTCATCCCCCCACTGGGTCCCGACGACTATCGACGCAGGCATGAGGCCACCAGTCTATCGGGGCCACCAAGCGTGCTTGACCCGCCTCGGTACTCCTTGGTAGGGTCCTGCCGCAGCTGACCAGACAACTGGAGGCCGCGCCGAACTCGGCGCGGCCTCTTTCCTTTTTCCAGCTGGGGACACCCAGGGAGGAGGCGGGGGTGGAGACGAACTTTCCTCAGGTCACGGAGGCGGCCGTTGTCCCGTTGGCCGGCGCCCGCCCCCCCGTAGCGCCGAATCCGGCCGCGGGGGCTGTCGCAGCTCGGAACGCTAGGTACCTGGGGAGCAAGTTCCTGCTCTTCGTTCCCGCGATGTTCCTGTTCATCCTCTCGATCCAGCTGATGAAGACAGGGGCGGCAGCGGTCGGGCCGTCGATCGAGGGGAAGTTCCCGTTCGCGAACGGAGTCTCGACGCTCGGAACCGGCTGGCTCGGTGCGTACTTCGTCCTATCCGGCTCTCCGGTAGCGGCGAGCGCGATCAGCCTCTTCGGCGCAGGGACCATCACGAAGCTCCAGACGTTCACGATGCTGTCGGGCTCCCGGCTGGGCGCGTCGTTCATCGTGCTCTTGACCGGTTTCCTCTACGCGATGAGGAACAGCGGCCGCAACCGCGCCGAGTCGATCGGGATGGGGATCCAGGCGCTGACCATGACCGCCGTCACATACATCCCGGGCATGCTGATCGGCTACACGCTGCTCCGGTCGGGACTCCTCGACGGCCTGAACTGGCACGCGTCGGGCAAGCTCGATGCGATCCTCGGCGTGATCTGGGGTCCGGCGGTCGACTTCGTCACCGCGATCGTGCCGGGAGCTTTCCTGTTCCTCGTCGGGCTCGGCGTGATCCTGGTCTCTTTCAAGCTGCTCGATCGCGTGTTGCCGGAGGTAAGCGGCGACCGAACCGCGGCTACCAAGGCCGACTGGCTCCGCAAGCCGTGGATGATGTTCGCCCTCGGGTGCTTGGTCGCCACCCTCACGCTGTCGGTATCGGTGGCGCTCACGGTCCTCGTCCCGCTCGCGAGCAAGGGGCTCATCAAGCGCGACGAGGCCCTCCCCTACATCATGGGAGCAAACATAACGACGCTCGCCGACACGCTGGTCGTCGCGATGCTCCAGAAGACGCCGGTCGCCGCTCAGATCGTCCTGGCCGAAGCGATCGGCGTGACGATCGTGTCGCTCCTCATCCTGGCGCTCTTCTACGAACCGGTGAAGCGATCGGTGATCGGGCTGAACGACTGGCTCGTCGCGTCCGGCCGCCGGCTCGGCGTGTTCGTGGGTGTGCTGTTCCTGTTGCCGGTCGCCTTCATGCTCTCGGGCCTGTTCGCTGCCGGACCCGGGTGAGGAAGTCGCCCGGCGCCGAGAAGGCCTAGGATTCGGTCGTGGCCGACGAACCCGCGCACTCGCCCACCGCCGAGCCCGCAGCCGACCTCTCTTCGCTCACCGATGAGGAGCGAGCCATCCTCGCTAAGGTCGCCGGGATCGTCCGCAAGATCCAGTTCGGCACGGTGGTCCTCGTGATCCAGGACGGCAAGGTCGTCCAGATCGAGATGGCGGAGAAGTTCCGTCTGCGATGAGCATGACCGACGAAACCGATCTCGCCGCCCCGTTGGGGCTGACGCCTCCGAAGCTCTCGGTCCGGGACCTGGTGAGCACGCGGAGGTCGGCCTCGGGCGAGAGCATCGTCGCGCTCGACCGCGTGAGCTTCGAAGTGCAGCCGGGGGAATTCGTATGCCTGCTCGGCCCGTCCGGCGGAGGCAAGACGACGCTTCTGAACATCCTTGCCGGGCTCGACCGGCCGACGTCCGGGCAAGCACTGCTCGACGGGCGCCCGATCCAAGGACCGGGCCCCGACCGCGCCTTCCTCTTCCAGGAGCCCGCGTTGTTCCCGTGGCTGTCGGTCGCCGGCAACGTGGATCTTGCTCTCAAGCTGATCGGAGTGCCGGCCACTGACCGGCGCGAGCGCGTGATGCGCTGGCTCGACAACGTCGGGCTCTCGCGCTCGGCCAACGCTCATCCCCACGAGCTGTCCGCGGGGATGCGACAGCGCGCGGCGCTCGCGCGGGCGCTGGCGTGCGACCCGGACGTGCTCCTCGCCGACGAGCCCTTCGGCGCGCTCGACGCGCCGGCACGAGAGATCCTCCAGAACGAGCTTCAGCGGATGTGGACCCAAGGTGAGCCACGCAAGACGTTGGTCCTCGCGACCCACAACGTTCGGGAAGCGGCGCTGCTCGCCGACCGGATCATCGTGATGTCCGCCGCGCCGGGCCGCCTGTTGGAGGAGCTTCGCCTTCACTCGCCCCGCCCGAGACACCTCGACGACGCCTTGATCTCCCGCGTCGTTTCCGACATCCACACCTCGCTCATGAAGGAGGTGGACAAGGATGTGGCGCGTGAGACGGGCGGCTAGCGAGCTCGGCGCGCCGCTCGCCGGCGTCGCAGGCGTGATCGTGGTGTGGGCGGTCGTGGCTGCGATCTGGTCCTCCCTGCTTCCCCCTCCGCTGCAGGCCTGGGACGCGCTGGTCCGAGGCCTCCGGGACGGCGCCATCCCGGAGGCCGCCGGCAAGACACTCATCCGCCTCGCGTTCTCCTTCGTCGTGGCGATCGTGATCGGGACCGCGATCGGTGCCGGGCTCGCGCTCAACGAGTTCGTGCGCCGGAGCGTGCGGCCGCTGATCGTGGCGCTACAGATCGTGCCGCCGATCGCGTGGCTGCCGCTCGCGATCGTCTGGTTCGGGCTCTCGGAGCGTGCGGTGGTGTTCGTAGCGATGGTCGGCGCGTTCCCCTCGGTGACGCTCGCGACCGTGTCGAGCTTCCGGCAGGTCCCGCCCACTCTCGTTCGCGCAGGGCGGACGCTCGGGGCCAGGGGCTGGGAGTTGTACCGCTCGATCGTTTTCCCCGCCGCGCTCCCGGGCTACGTCGCGGGTCTTCAGCAGGCGTGGGGATTCGCCTGGAAGAGCCTGCTCGCCGGCGAACTCATCACGGCAGGAGTCCGGGCTACCGGCCTGGGCCAG
>JBGPKY010000191.1:0-4987 GCA_041486205.1 Actinomycetota bacterium | reverse complement strand
CGGTCCCGAGGACCTCTTCTTCCAGGGGGCTTCCGCGCAACTCGCGCGCAACTACGGGTTGCCGAGCAGCATCGGAACCTTCGCGACCGGCGCGAAGTCCACCGGCTGGCAAGCCGGCGTGGAGAACGGACTGTCGGTGACCGCGAGCTGGCTCGGCGGCGCGGACATGTTGTGCGGAGCAGGACTCCTCTACGGCGCGCGTGTGTACTCGATCGTCCAGCTGCTGCTCGACGCCGAGCTCTTCGACTACCTGCGAGTGGTCGCGAGCGGGTTCGCCGTGACAGAGGAGGATCTTGCGCTGGAGGTCATCGAGGCGGTCGGCCGGGGCGGGCACTCCCTCGCGAGAGCCCACTCGCGAGCGAACATGCGGCGCGGATGGCAGTCGCAACTCTTCGGCGAGACATGGGAGAACTGGGAGACCGGCGGTCGGCCCGACTCCCGCGCCAGAGCCAAGGAACACGCGCGGCAGATCCTGGAAGAGCACGAGCCGATGCCGCTTGCGGCCGGCGTCCTCGACGACATCGAAGGGGTGATCGCCGAGCATGAGCATCGTTGAGGCGCCGAGCGCCCTCGAGCCGCGGATCCGTCCGGTCCCGCTCCGACAGCGGCTCGATGCCTTCACCGAAGAGGAGATCGAGCGGATCCACCTCGCCACGCTCACCGTGCTGGAGCGAACCGGGATGGAGGTCCGCTCGGAGCGTTTCGTCCGAGCCCTCGGCGCGGCCGGTGCGCGCGTCGACGTGGAAACCCGACGCGTGCGGTTCCCGGCCGATGTCGTGGAGGACGCCGTGCGGCGCGTGCCGTCCTCCTACCTCCTGGCCGGGCGGGAGCCGGCTTGCGACATCCTGCTGGACGGCAAGAACGGCTACCTCACGCTCGACGGATGCGCATCCGATGTGGTCGATCTGGAAACCGGGCAACGGCGCCCATCGTCGAAGGCCGACCTAGAAGCAGCCACGCGGATGGCCGACGCGGTCCCCGAGGTCACGATCATCTGGCAGCCGCTCGCCGCGCGGGACATGCCCACCGCCGTTCAGCCGCTGCACGAGGTGCACGCCCAGTTCGCCAACACGAGCAAGCACATCCAGCAGATGACGGTGATAGACGCGAACAACGCCCGCGGCGCGGTCGAGATGGCGACCATCGTGGCCGGAGGCGAGCGCGAGCTGCGCGAGCGGCCGATCCTCTCGGCGTTCCAGTGCACGCTGTCTCCGCTGACGATCGATGAGGGACCGCTCGAGGCTGCGCTGGTTTACGCCGAAGCCGGCGTGCCCTGCGGCTGGGTCTCGATGCCGCTGACCGCCGCAACCGCCCCTGCGACGGCGGCCGGAACGGTCGTGCTGACGAACGCGGAGCTGCTCGGCGCCATCACCGCCGTGGAACTGCTCGCACCGGGAGCCGCCACGTTCTACGGCGTGTGCACGAGCACGATGGACCTGAACTCCGGCGGCATCAACTGCGGTTGGGGAGCTGAGGAGCAGTTCTTCACGTTCGCGTGCGGGCAGCTCGCCCGTCGCTACGGCATCCCCTCGTCGCTCGGCACGATGGGGACCGGGGCGAAGACGCAGGACTGGCAGGCTGGCGTGCAGCACACGCTGTCGGCGCTGACCAGCTACCTGGCCGGCGCCGACATGCTGTGCGCGACCGGCACGATCTACGCCGGTCGCGTGTTCGCGTTCGAACAGGTGCTGCTCGACTCCGAGATCGTCGACATCGTCCACTCGATCGAAGACGGGATGGGAACGAGCGACGAGGACCTCGCCGTCGACGCCATCGATGACGTCGGACCGGGCGGCCATTTCCTGGCGCACCCGCACACGCTGAAGAACATGCGCCGGCTGTGGCGCTCGCGCTTCTTCGACCGCGCAACGTGGGAGCAGTGGGAGCAGGCCGGTCGGCCGGAGCCGCGCGAGCGCGCCCGCGACCGCGCGCGCCAGCTGATCGCCGAGCACGAGCCGATGCCGCTGCCCGACGGCGCCGAGGACGCGCTCCTACGGGTGATCGAGGCTCATGAGCGCTGAGCGCCGGATCCGGATGATGCGCCGCCGCCTCACGATCGAGGTTCTGTCCGACGACGACCTCGAGCGGATCCACCGCGCGACGCTCACGGTGCTCGAACGGGTTGGGATCGCGATCTCGAGCGAGCGGATACTTCGGGCGCTCGGCGACGCCGGTGGGACCGTCGACCTCGAAACCGGGCGCGTTCGGTTCCCCGCCGCGATGGTCGAGGGAATGGTCGCGCTCGCACCCTCCCGATACATGCTCGCCGCGCGCGACCCGGCGCTGGACCTTCAGATCGGCGAAGGGAACGGCTACCTCTCGCTCGACGGATGCGCGGCCGAGATCGTCGACCTGGACACCGGACGCAGGCGTCTGCCGACGAAAGCCGACCTCGTGCAGGCTACGCGCCTAGCCGACGCGGTCGAGGAGGTCAGCTGTCTTTGGCCGTGTGTAGCCGTGACCGACGTCCAGCCTCACCTGCAAGGGGTCCACCAGACCCACGCCCAGCTCGCGAACTCGACGAAGCACGTCACGGCCATGTCGACGTTCTCGGCTCGCGACGCGCGCGCGGTCGTCGAGATGGCGCGCGTGGTCGCCGGTGGCTCGGAAGCCTTGCGCGCTAGGCCGATCGTTTCCGGCGTCCAGTGCAGCATCGGTCCGCTTACCTACGAGGGCGACGTGATGGAGGCGGCGGTCGAGTTCGCGGAGGCCGGCCTGCCGTGCGGGTTCGTCGCGATGGCGAACGGAACCGCCACGGCGCCGACCACGCTCGCAGGCCATCTCGTCGCCGTGAACGCCGAGCTGCTCGGCGGGATCGCGACCCTCGAGACGCTCGTCCCAGGCGCGGCCACTTACTACGGGCCCTACCGCGCGTTCACGGACCTCCGGTCCGGCGGTATCGACCTCGCTTGGGGGCCTGAGGGGTTCCTGTTCGAACTGGCCGCCGCGCAGCTCGCGCGACGATACGAGCTGCCGATGAACATCCTCGGGTTCGGAACCGGCGCGAAGACGCAGGATTGGCAAGCGGGCGCGCAGCATGCGATCAGCCTGATGGGCGTCGCCGTCGCGGGGGAGGCCGACTTGATCTCGGCAACCGGAACCGGCTACGGCAGCCGCGTGTTCGCATTCGAGAACGTGTTGCTCGACGCCGAGCTGTTCGATCTCACATGCCACCTGCTCGAGGGCATCAGCGTGGACGACGAAGCGCTAGCGTTCGACGTCATCGAGGCGGTTGGGCCGGGAGGTCACTTCCTCGCGCAAGCGCACACGCGCGCGCACATGCGCGAGCTTTGGATGCCGCGCTTCTTCGGCCGCGACACCTGGGAGGGATGGGAAGCGGCCGCAAGGCCCGAGCCGCGCGACCTGGCGCACGAGCGCGTCCGCGAGATCCTCGCGGAGCATCAGCCGGAGCCGCTCGACGAGGAAGTGGAGCGGGAGCTGCTTCGCATCATCGACGCACACCAGAAGGAGGGAGCGCACCATGGATGATCGGATCGCTGCGCTGCGCGAGGCGCTGATCACACTCGACGAGGAGACCGCGGTCGCCGTCACGAACGAGCTGATCGACGGCGGGACCGATCCGCAGGCCGTGATGCAAGGCGGCCTGGCCGAGACCATGCTCGAGATCGGACGGCGTTGGACCGCCGGCGACATGTTCCTGCCGGAGGTCGTCGCGGCCGCTGAGATCTTCAAGCGCTGCAACGACATCGTCGAGCCGGCGCTGCTCGCCGCCGGCGGGAAGGTCCTCGGCCACAAGGTCCTCACGGCAACGGTGAAGGGCGATCTCCACGACCTGGGCAAGAACATGGTCGGCGCGATGCTGAAGACTGCCGGGTTCGAGGTGGTCGACCTCGGCAAGGACGTCCCGACCGAGACCATCGTCGAGGCTGTTCGCGAGATGGAGCCAACGATCCTCGGCCTATCCTCGTTGCTCACGACGACCGTTCCCGAGCAGCGCAACGTGATACAGGCGCTGGACGCGGCCGGGCTTCGCCGCGGCGTGAAGATCATGGTCGGTGGCGCGCCCGTTACGCAGGAGTGGGCCGTCGAGATCGGTGCCGACGGCTTCGCGCCGAGCGCCCCCGAGGCCGTCGAGCTCGCTCTCCGGCTGGCCGGGGACGAGCGCCTCGCGAAGGCCTGAGGAGGGCGGACCCCCCGTGTGGACGAACAGGCTTCCGCATCTAGACATCCTCTCCGAAGAGCAAGCCGAAGCGGTCCACAGTACCGCGATGAACCTGCTCGAGGAGATCGGGTTCCGCTTCTCATACGAGCCTGCGCTGCAACTGTTCCGCGATGCCGGGCTGAACGTCGATGGCGACCTCGTCCGTCTGGACCGCGGCTTCGTCATGGAACAGATCGCGAAGGCGCCCTCCGTCTTCGAGGTCCGAGGTCGTAACCCACAGCGGAACATCACGGTGGGCGGCGATCACACCTGCCTCGCGCCGACCGGAGGCGCGCCGTTCATCCTCGACGAGGGCGGCGTGCGCCGCTACCCGACCGCGGCCGATCACGTCATGTTCGTACGCTTCACCCACGCCGTCGACCAGTTCCACCTGAACGAGAGCTGCATCGTGGAGCCCGACGACCTGCCGGTCGCGAGCCGCCACCTCGACATGGACTACGACGTCCTTCGCTGGACGGACAAGCCCTACTTCCCGGTGGGCGCGAGCGAAGGGTCCGCGCGCGATTCCGTCGATCTGGCCGCGATCGTCTTCGGAGGCAGGGAGGGGATCGCGAAGAAGCCTGTCTTGCTCGGCATAGTTAACCCCATCAGCCCGCTCCAGTTCGACGAGCGGATGGCGGGCTCGCTGATGGAGTACGCGAAGGGTGGTCAGCCGGTGGTGCTGATGCCGTTCGTGTTCGCGGGTGGGACCGCGCCGCTCGGCCTCGCCGGGGCTGTCGCGCAGATGGCCGCGGAGGTGCTCGCCGGTGTCTGCCTCGTGCAGCTGACGCGGCCGGGCAACCCGTGCGTCATGGGCTCGTCGGT
>JBGPKY010000190.1:0-4992 GCA_041486205.1 Actinomycetota bacterium | reverse complement strand
GTGAATGGGGTCATCGCGGTCGATCCGGTGTGGATGTCCTACATCCTCAAAGCGCTCGGCCCGGTGCGGACCCCGGCATGGCCGGAGCCGATCACGACCCACCACGTCAAGAACATCGTGAGTCGCGACGTCTACATGGTGAAGAACACCGCGACATCGAACGTGATACAAACCGCGATCGCGAACGCTCTCAGCGATGCGATCCTGCATCGTCACTGGCCGCTCCGGGCTCTGGCGACGGCGATGTCCCGCTCGGCGAACGAAGGCCATCTCAAGATCTACTCGGCCGATCCGGCCGAGCAAGTGATCCTCGGACAGCTCGGCGTCGACGGGGCCGTGCATCTCACCGACAACCCCCCGCTCGTCACGTTCAACGGGCTCGTCTCCGCGAGGACCGGCTACTTCGCGCAGCGCACCATCCAAACCTCGACGGTGAAGAACGCAGACGGGACGAGCACGGTCACCGTGACGGTCACCTTGACGAACACGGCCCCCAAGGGACCGCCGAGCGTGTTGCTCGGACACCCGGGCACCGGGTATCCGGTAGGGACGTTCGCGGCGACCGTGAGCGTCTACCTGCCGGTGGGCGCGAAGGTGATCTCCAGCTCGGTCGACGGCCAGCTGGGCGTGCAGCTCACCCAACAGGAGTTCGGACATCCGGTCGTCGACCAGATCGTCGAGGCCCACGCCGGAGGGACCTCGGTCGCGACGATCGTCTACTCGATACCCAGCTGAGGTCCGACCACTCCCCCCGCCGGTGCCATCGACGGTGCCATCGAGGGTGCGCCGAGCGCCGGCGTGGGGACCAGCTCGAAACCCGTGGCGTTCTCACCCTCGAACGCGAGGTGCATCTCGGCGACTGCATGAGCGAGCTTCACGGCTTGCTCGGTGGTCGAGATCTGCACCCCTCGCTCCGCAAGGACGGCGAAGAAGTCCTCCAGGACGGCCCGCTGGTCTCCCAGAAGGCTCGCCTCGGAGACGCCGAGGGCTTTGGCGAGCCGCTCGAGGGTCTGGATCGAGGGCGCCACGTGCCCGTTCTCGTAGCGAGACAGACGGGCCTTGGGGATGCCGGAGATCTCTTCCAGATCCGACTGCGAGAGTCCCGCGCGGACCCTCGTCTCACGGAGCCGTTGTCCGAAACTCCGCTCGTCCTTGATCATCCCGGCCGCGCCTCCTTAACCAGGTCGTGCGCGAGTTGCGATCCCAAGAGGGTTACCTCCGGAGCATAACCCTTCGCCGGGAAGCCCGAAGGCGGGGCGTAGGCCCCGCCTTCGACGACCGTTCGGCCCTATCGCGCTACTTGACCTGGACGGTGGCGCCGGCGGCCTCGAGCTGCTCCTTCGCCTTCTCCGCCTGCTCCTTGGTGACCTTCTCCAGCACCGGGTTCGGCGCGCCGTCCACGAGGTCCTTGGCCTCCTTGAGGCCGAGGCTCGTCAGCGCGCGCACCTCCTTGATCACCTGGATCTTCTTCTCGCCGGCCGCGTTGAGGATGACGTCGAACTCCGTCTGCTCCTCGACCTCCTCGCCGCCTCCGGCCGCCCCGCCCGGCGCGGCCATCATGACCGGCGCGGCCGCTGCGGCCTTCACGTCGAAGGCCTCCTCGAACTTCTTGATGAAGTCCGAGAGCTCCAGCAGGGTCATCTCCTTGAACTGGTCCAGCAGGTCGGCTGTCTCCATCTTCTTGGTCGCCATCTCTTACTCCTCTCCTTCAACGTGTTCTGCGTCTTCTACGTCGTGCGTCTCGGGGGCCGCGGCTGTGTCGCCGGAATCGTCAGACGCAACCACGGGGGCGTCTGCTTCCTCGGCCGTCTCCGACGTGGTCGCATCGTCTGCCGGCTCCGTCGGCACATCCGCGGGAACCACCGCGACTTCCGGGGAAGCGACGGCTTCCTCCGGGGGAAACTTGTCTCGGTAGGCCTCTAGGACGCTTAGGAAGCGGGCTTGCAGGGCGATGAACATGGAGGCTGCGCGGGACATCTCGGATTTCAGGAGGCCGGCGATCTTGGAGAGCATCGCGTCGCGGGATTCGAGGGTCGCGAGGGATTGGGCCTCTTCGGCGTTGAGGACCTTGCCGTCCATGAACGCGCCCTTGAGGACTAGGGTCGGGAACTTCTTCGCGGCGTCGACGACCTTCTTCGCGGCGCTGACTGGATCGCCGCCGACGAAGGCGACCGCCGTCGGGCCGGACAGCAGGGCCTCGAGCTGGGCCGCGCCGGCCGCATCGGCCGCACGCTTCATCAGGGTGTTCTTCACCACGGAGAAGCTGGTGCCGCCCTCGCCGAGCGAGCGGCGCAGCTCCGTGGCGTCGTGCACGGTGAGGCCGCGGAAGTCGGTGAGCAGGACCGCTTGGGACCCCTCGATCCGCTCCTTCAGCGCCGCGACCTTCTCGACCTTCTCGGTCTTCGCCAAGTCGTGCCTCCCACTGCTCCTACAAAAGGAAAACGCCTCCGCAGACGGACGCGGAGGCGCATCGGGCTCGATGCATCTCGCTTCGCCTCGGCAGGTACCCGGGAGCCGGGATTGTGCAGCGCCCCTGCTGTCTGCGGCAGGCGAAAGGGTACCGGGCTGAAGGCGATCTCGACAAGAGCCCGCTGATGAAGACCGGCGAACCAGCGCCGGGCTCGCTCTAGCCGACGATGATCTTCCCCTTCATGGTCGGGTGGATGGTGCAGTGATACTTGAAGGTCCCGGCCTTCTTGAACACGTGGGTGAACGAGTTACCCACGTGGATCGTGCCCGAATCCCACTTGCCGGTGTTCGACGTGGACGTGTGGCCCACGGAGCCCGTGTTCGTCCATTTCACCTTGGTGCCCTTGGAGATGTTCACCGTCTTCGGCGAGAAAGCGAAGTCGACGATCTTCACCTTCTTGATGGTGGTGGTTGCGGCTCTCTGAGGCTTCGAGGGTCGCGCGAGGCTATCTCGCGCCGTCGCGACCCCGCCGGTGGTTCCGAGTATGAGTCCCGCCACGAGCAGCACCGCGCCGAGTCCGTTCCGTGTTCTCCGCATGCCTTGCTCCTTCCTAGTTCTACGAGTGAGTTCCGTTCTCGCTGATGACCGGGCAGTTAAGGAGCACGGTCGTACCGTGTTCCGTGACCTTGCCGGCGGCGACGAGCTCGTCGATCCTGGTGTCGCTCTTGATCATCGTGGGGGTCACTCCATGCTTCCAGTGCACGATCGTCTCGAGCCAAAGCGGCGAGTAGTTGGACTCACCGGGCTCGGACCCCAGGACCATGAGCTGGCCCCTCGCCATAGGGCCTCTCACGATGTAGATCTCCGGGAAGACCGTCGGGTCGAGCTTGGCAAGCACGGACGAGTAGTTGATGTTCTCGGCCTTGGCCTGGGGCTTGGTCGACACATCGGTCGCGAGCATCCCGTCCTTGTGCGCGTCGTAGAACGTCTCGAACACCGTCGGCGGCGCGACCGTCGCTCCCTGGGTGACGTTCTCCGCTATCACGGCGGAGTTAAGGAGTCTGCCGGCACGCTGTTTCGTGAGATCGCCCGAAGCCGCGAGCTGGTCGATCTGGGTGTCGCTCGTGAGCAGCACCGGCGTGGAGCCTTGAGCCCACGTCACGGTGACCTCGATCCAGACCGGGGAGTAGCTGTCCTCACCGGGCTCTGAGCCTAGGACCCAGAGCTGTCCCGGCGCCGCAGTGCCCTTGACCAGGTAGATCTTCGGGAACACCGACGGCTTGAGCGCCGAAAGCATCGGCGAGTAGTTGATGTTCAAGCTGTTGGCCTCTGCCTTGCTGGAGCTGTCCGTAGTGACGATCGCGTCGAGATGGTCGTCGTAGTAGGACATCTGAACCGTGGGCGAAGGGATCGCCGCACGTGAGGCCGGGGTGCCGCTCGCCACGCCGAACCCCATGCCCAGGAGCGCCGGAACGAGCCCCACCAGGACCGTGGATCTGCGCAGCATCTCTCCCCCTGTCTGACCGCGTGCCGGAGCCGGCACCTTGGCCGCCGCAACGCAGGTTCTACGAGCGAGCAGATGGTGGGGATTGCGGGCAACGCGGTTGAGGACGCGGCGGGCGGAGACGGGCCTAGCGGTGCGCCGAAGCGGCCTCCAGGAGCAGCTCCCAGCGCTTATCGGGCGGAAGGGAAAGCTCCGAGGTCTGCCACAGCCGGCACGACTCGCGGATCTTCGTTGAGTCTTCGCGCTTCGCGATCCAGATGTCACCCTCGCGCGGGCAGCGGTGCGCGGCCTCCCGCTCCACCGCATCCCAATCGACGAACGCCCACGCCGGCCGCTCGAACAGCGTGGGATCGGCCGTCGCCGTTCCGGTTCCGGGGCAACGCTCGGCAACGACCTTCGCGAGTCGCTCACGGAGCGACGGAAGATCCAACAGCAGTACTCGATCGTCGATCAAGGCTCCTCCTTGAGCGAGAAACGCCGCAACCGAAAACGAGGATCAGCCCAAGTTGACCTACGAAGTGAACGTTAAGCTATGGGGTGAACGAGGAAAGGTCAAGTCGGCGAAAGGCTCAAAGCCACGACTTGGTTCGCGCTAGGCGGCCAGGCCGATCAAGACGCCGATCGCACCGAGTGCCGGCACGAACGAAGGACCCGCGGTTCCGTTCTTCTTGATGTTGGCCGATTGCGCGGCGGCGCAGGTGTGGTTGTGAGGGTGCGTCGTGTTCCCAAGATCTGCCCCGACCGATGCGTGGAAGCTCGGGTTGCTAGTCACATGCACGGTGATAGACCAAACCCCTCCTGCACCCGCCGTAGTGGTCGATGAGGTCCCGGCGCTGCTGCTGAGCGTCACGGTCTTTCCAACAACGCACTCCCCGGCTGCCAGATCGCCGTCGGGATTCGTAACCGATGCGACGCCGGAGAACTTGTACGAGCCATCCGTAAGGTGTGTGACCGAGATCGTGACCGCGCGGGAGTAGGAGTTGGTGTGAGCCTGGGCCACGCCGCCGGTCGCCAGAACGAGAAGTGCCACGAAACCAGGAACGAGCAACCGGCGTGCTGTCAGAGACGTCATCGAACG
>JBGPKY010000189.1:0-4997 GCA_041486205.1 Actinomycetota bacterium | reverse complement strand
TGCTCGTGGGTGTCGGGATCGGGACGCCTGAGCAAGCCGCCGCCGCCTCCGGGTTCGCCGACGGTGTCATCGTGGGAAGCGCGCTCGTGAGGCTGCTTCTCGATGGCGATCGAGACGGCGCTCTTTCCCTCGCCGGCGAGTTCCGACGAGTGATCCCCGTGTAGGGCGGTGCCGGGAGAGGGGATCGAACCCTCACGGGCCGAAGCCCACGGGTTTTTGAGACCCGCGCGTCTGCCAGTTCCGCCACCCCGGCCGCCCCGAAGCCTATCAACCCCGTCGGGCGGGAACGCTCGTAGAACGGGCATGAGGGGCAAGCAGCCCCGTGCCGTATCGGCTAGGGTCGGGCGGTCGGGTCCGGCGGGGACTTCACTTGCAGTGCTCCTTTGTGATACGAACCACGCCTGACACGGAGCCCCGGGAATCGGGGTAGGGAGATAGAGAGGGGGCATGCCCATGAGCAGGAGGGTTCTGAGAACCCTTGCGGTGGTTGCGGTGCTGGCGATGGTCGCGGCCGCATGTTCGAAGAAAACCGCCACGCCGAGCGGCGGCGGAAGCAGCAGCGGCGGCGGGGAGAAGCAGACGGTGAAGATCGGCTTCATAGGCGCGCTGTCGGGCGACTACAAGCTGCTCGTTCAGAGCGGGTACAACGGCGCGAAGCTGGCGTTCGACCAGGCGAACGCGGCCGGCGACCTGCCGGTAACCGTCGAGCTGGTCCCGTTCGACAGCCAGGGCGACCCCACAATTGCCGCACCTCTTGTCGACCAGATCGTGGGCGACCCCGCGTTCGTTGGCGTGATCGGCCCGGCGTTCTCGGGAGAGTCGGCCGCGGTCGGTGACAAGCTCGACCAGGCTGGCATCCCGTTCATCACGCAGTCCGCGACCGACGATGCTCTGTCGCAGAACGGGTGGACCCACTGGTTCCGCGCCCTCGGCGCGAACAGCGACATGGGCCCGCCCGCGGCGGACTACTTAGTGAAGGTCGACGGGGACACGAGCATCTGCGCGGCGAGCGACGGCTCCCCCTATGGGCTCGGTCTGAAGGACGTTGCCGTCAAGCAGGCTGAGGCCGACGGCGCGAAGGTCGTCCTGAACGAGGATGTGGAGGCTCAGCAGAAGGACTACTCGGCGCTGGTCACGAAGATCAAGGGCGCCGGCTGCACCGGGTTATTCTACGGCGGGTACTCGCCGGAGGCCGGCCTGATCCGCAAGCAGATGGACGACGCGGGTCTGAAGGACGTCCTCATGGTGGGCGGCGACGGCATCAAGGACGACACGTTCATCTCCACCGCCGGTTCCTCGGCGGAAGGAACGGTGTCCTCGTGCCCCTGCGCCGACATCTCGACGAGCACCGACCCGGCAGCGGTGAAGTTCATCGCGGACTACACGGCGGCCTACGGTGACGCTCCGCAGATCTACGGTCCTGAGGGCTGGGACATCGCGCAGATCTACATCGCGGCGCTGAAGGCCGGGAACACCGCCCCGGACACGATCACCACGTTCGTGCAGGGGCTCAACGCGTTCCCGGGGCTGACGAAGTCCTACACCTTCGCGTCCAACGGCGAGCTCGACCCCTCGGCTCGGATCCTCTTCTTCTACGAGGTCAAGAACGGGGCGTGGACGGTGCTCGGCTCGTCGGACCAGGTGGTGCCGGCCTAGGCCGCAACGATTGACGGATGAAGGGGCGGGCGATGTGCCCGCCCCTTCCTCCATGACCGCCGCATCCGGCCCGCAGGAGAGCGTGTGAACTGTCCTGGTCAGCTGAGTGAGTGGGTCGGGCTCGCCGTCACCGGTCTCGTGCTCGGCGCGCTCTACGCGATGATCGCGCTCGGCTACACCATGGTCTACGGCGTTCTCCAGCTCCTCAACTTCGCGCACTCCGAGGTATTCATGGTCGGCTCGTTCGCCGGCCTCTACGCGCTCAAGTGGCTCGGGGTGGATCAGCCGAGATCCGGGATCGGCCTGATCCTCACGCTGCTGGTAGCTCTGGTCCCGGCGATGATCTTCGCAGCTCTCACCGCGGTCGGGATGGAGCGGATCGCCTACCGGCCCCTGCGCAAACGCGGGGCCTCTCGCCTGGCGTATCTGATCGCGGCGATCGGCGTCTCGCTGTTCCTCTCGAACCTGTTCCTCCTCATGGACGGCAAGTCCCACCTCGGGCTGCCGTTCAAGTGGCCGAACATCGCCGGGGCCGCGCCGGTCGCGATGCCGCCGCTCCTCGAGCGACATCAGGTGTTCTCCGTTCTCGGCGTCGGGATCGACACGATGCAGATCCTCATCGTGGTCGTCGCGCTCGGGATGATGGTGATCCTCGACACGTTCGTCAGGAAGACCCGGATGGGCCTGGGCATCCGCTCGGTGGCCGAGGACCCCGACACCGCGTCGATGATGGGCGTGAACATCAACCGCGTCATCGTCGTCACGTTCGCCGTGGGCGGGCTGATGGCCGGCGCCGCGGGCCTCCTCTACGGGATGAACTTCGGGGTCACGCAATTCAACATCGGGTTCATCCCAGGGATCAAGGCGTTCACGGCGGCGGTCCTGGGCGGGATCGGGAACATCCGCGGTGCGGTGCTGGGCGGCTTCTTGCTCGGCCTCGTCGAGAACCTCGGCATCGCGTGCGTCTCGGCCCAGTGGAAGGACGTCATAGCGTTCGCGGTCCTCGTCGGGGTCCTGATGTTCCGTCCGACGGGGATCCTCGGCGAGCAGGTGGCCAAGTGAGCGGAACCCCTCGATCCCAAGCCGAAAGCCCGGCGCCGAAGGGCCCTGCCGGCCTCCGCGCGCAGATCGACAACGTGGGAGAGAGCCTCCGCCAGCGGTACCGGGCGCTCCCGCGCTTCGCGAGGTGGGGTATCACCATGGCGCTGTTCATCCTTGCGGCGCTCTTGCCGCATTTCATGCCCTACCTGTCCTCGCGGTCGAACTACTGGGTGGCCATCATCCTGAAGATCGGCCTCGCGGCCCTGCTCGCGCTCGGCCTGAACATCGTCGTCGGGTTCGCCGGCCTGCTCGACCTCGGGTATGTCGCCTTCTTCGCGATCGGCGCGTACACGTACGCGATCATGACCGGAGCCGTGCGCTTCACGCTCGCGCAGCGCGAATCGCTTCCGAACTTCGCCGAGCTGATCCCGACGTTCCACATGTACTTCTGGCTGATCCTGTTCGTCGCGATGGGGGTTGCGCTCCTCGCAGGAGTGATCCTGGGAACTCCGACGCTCCGATTGCGAGGCGACTACCTCGCGATCGTCACGCTCGGGTTCGGCGAGATCGTTCGGATCGTCGCCAGGAACCTCCGAGACATAACCGGTGGGCCCCTGGGCGTGAAGAGCATCCCGCACCCGGCGATCAACGTCGGAAGCGTCCACTACGACTTCGGCTTGAACAACAACCCGTACTACTGGCTCGTCCTGGTCCTGATCTCGATCGTCATCTTCTTCGTCCATCGCGTGAACAACTCACGCGTCGGACGGGCGTGGGCCGCGATCCGCGAGGACGAGATCGCGGCCGCCGCGATGGGGGTGCCCACCGTGAGGATGAAGCTCCTTGCCTTCGCGACCGGCGCCTCCATCGCCTCGATTGCCGGCGCCATCTACGCGAGCCAGGTCGTCTACATCGACCCGCAGATCGCCACGCTGCTCAACCCGACGTTCGGCTCGATCATCGTGCTGTCGATGGTCGTGCTCGGCGGCATGGGAGGCATCTGGGGCCCGATCCTCGGCGCGGCGGCGATCATCTTCCTGCCCGAGTACTTCCGCACTCTCGGTGACGCCAGGTTCCTCGTGTTCGGTGCGGCCCTCGTGGTGATCATGATCTTCAGGCCGCAGGGCTTGATCCCGAGCCGGCGTCGAGCCGCCGAGCTGACCGGCCACGATATCCACGAGGGAACGGTCTTCGAGACCCAGCACGGGGTGACGAGCGCATGAGCGCGATCCTCGAGATCGAAGGCCTGACCAAGCACTTCGGTGGTCTGAGGGCCCTATCGAACGTCGACCTGACGATCGAAGAGGGTCAGATCTTCGGGCTGATCGGGCCGAACGGTGCCGGCAAGACGACGCTCTTCAACATGGTCACCGGCATCTACGCGCCGACGGCCGGCGAGTTCCGGTTCCGGGGGAAAGAGCTGCTGAGCCGCGGGGTTCCACTGATCGGGACCAAGCGACCACGGCGCCCCTTCCAGATCACGCGCCTTGGGATCAGCCGGACGTTCCAGAACATCAGGCTCTTCGCGAACCTCACCGCGCTCGAGAACGTGATGGTGGGTATCGACGCGCACAACGGCGCCGGGGTGCTTCGCGCGATGGGTCGAACGCCTCGGCAACGACGCGAGGAACGGGTCACGCAGCAGCGCGCGGTGGAGCTGCTGCAGTTCGTCGGCATCGTCCGCTACGCGAACGAGCTCGCGAAGAACCTCCCTTACGGCGACCAGCGCCGTCTCGAGATCGCGCGCGCGATGGGAACGAACCCGACGCTGCTCCTCCTCGATGAGCCGGCTGCCGGGATGAACCCCGCCGAGAAGGCCGGGCTCATGCAGCTGATCCGCAAGGTCCGAGACGAAGGGATCACGATCTTGGTGATCGAACACGACATGAAGGTCGTCATGGGCATCTGCGACCGGATCGCGGTCCTCGACTACGGCGAGAAGATCGCAGAGGGGATCCCGGCCGAGATCCAGAAGAACCAGCGCGTGATCGAGGCCTACCTCGGCAAGCAGGAGGAGGATGCTGGTGGCTGAGGCCCTTCTGTCGCTGGAGGATGTCCACGTCGGCTACGGCGCGATCGAGGCCGTGAAGGGCATCTCCCTGCGGGTCGACAGGGGCGAGCTCGTGACGCTGATCGGGGGCAACGGCGCCGGCAAGACCACGACGCTGAAGACGATCTCGGGCGTGAAGCATCCCTCCAAGGGCACGATCACCTTCGGCGGCGAGCGGATCGAAGGGCTCCCGGCGCACGAGATCGTGGAACGCGGGATCTGCCAGGCGCCGGAGGGCCGCAAGATCTTC
>JBGPKY010000188.1:0-5028 GCA_041486205.1 Actinomycetota bacterium | reverse complement strand
CGGAAGAGAAGCTCGGCCGCTACCTGGCCCATCGCTTGCGGATCCTGCGCGACGACCGAGATCGCCGGCTCAACGATGTCAGCAAGCGCAACGTCGTCGAAGCCGATCAGGGCGATCCGGCGTTCGAGCCCGGCGCTCCGGAGTGCCCGGATGCCGCCGATGGTGAGGAGGTTCTGGCTGGTGTAGAGCGCCGTCGGCGGTTCGGGGAGCGCGAGCAGCGCGTTGACGGCCTGCGCGGCGGCTTCGGGGTCACGGAGGCCGGTCCGCATCAACTCGCTGTCTCGGCCTATCCCGGCCCGTTCGAGTGCCCGGGTGTACCCCTGTAAACGCTCCTCGGCCGTCGAGATCGAGAGGAGGTCGCCGAGGAAGGCGATTCGTCGATGTCCATGCGCGAGGAGATGCTCGACCGCCGCGACGGAGCCTCCGAGGTTGTTCGAGGCAACGCTGTCTGCGTCGAGATGCCCGGCCGGCCGGTCGACGAACACGAGAGCGGTGCCGGCTCGCTGTTCGTCGTAGAGATATGTGTGGTCGTGGCTCGCGGGGACGACGATGATCCCGTCGACGCGCCGGTCGCGAAACGAGCCGATCAGCTCGCGCTCGCGGCGTGGGTCTTCGTCGCAGCTTCCGGCGAAAACGAGCACGTTCCGGGCACGAGCCGAATCCTCGATCGCACGATGGAGGGCGGACGAGAACGGGTTGGCCACGTCCTCCAGGACGAGCCCGATCGTCTGTGTCTTGCCCCCAAGCCGACGCAGCATCGACGCGTTCGCGTCCCGCCGATAGTTGAGCTGCTCGATTGCGTGCTTGACCTTCGCCTCGAGCGTCGGGCTGACACCCGGCTCGCCGTTGACCACGCGCGAGACCGTCTTCAAGCCCACGCCGGCGAGCGCCGCGACGTCGAGCATCGTGGGACGCCGCGTGGTCTCAGGACGTCGTCCTGACAACGAAGTCTCGCCTTTGGTCGTCAACGCCGAGTTGATCGTATAGCCATCGCACAGCTCTTGACAATGGCTTCTTGACAACGTTATCTTCTCGCCCATCGGACCGTCGCACATCAACGACCCAGGCGGAGCGACGCGTTGCGCCGCCGCCATCCGCACGGGAGGAGGCATCAGCTATGCATGAAGCACGGAACGGGAGCACGCCTCGGCGTGTGAAGGTTCTCGTCGGTGTCTTCGTGGCGGGGATCGTCGCGCTCGCGTCGCTCGCCGCCACGGCGATGGGAGGTAGCACCGCCAAGACGATCAGCGTCGCGATCGTCGCGAACCCGCAGATGCAGGACATCGCATCACTGACCCCCTCGCTCTTCACGTCGAAGTCCGGGATCAAGGTGAAGTACACGATCCTCGACGAGGGCAAGCTGCGCGAGGTCACGACCCGCGACGTCGGCTCCGGCGGCAAGGCGTTCGACGTCGTCATGATCGGCATGTACGAGACGCCGCAATTCGGCACCGCCGGGCTGCTCGACGACCTCACGGCTCAGGCCAAGGGCGACAAGGCGTACAACTACAACGACCTGATTCCCGCGGTGCGCAGCGGGCTCTCGGCGAACGGCAAGCTCTATGCCTCGCCGTTCTACGCAGAGTCGTCATTCGTCATGTACCGCAAGGACGTCCTCAAGTCCAAGGGCCTGACGATGCCCTCGAACCCGACATGGAGCCAGGTTGCCACGATCGCACGCAAGATCAATTCGCCCTCGATGGCCGGCATCTGCCTGCGCGGCAAGCCCGGGTGGGGCGATCTCGGTGCCGCGTTCACCACGGTGCTGAACACGTTCGGCGGCACGTGGTGGTCCTCGACGGCGGACGGGAAGCCTGCCCAGGCGCAGATCAACCAGCCGGTGTTCAAGACCGCCCTCGACTTCTACGCCAAGCTCGTGCAGGACGCGGGTGAGAAGGACGCGGCCAACTCGAGCTTCAACGAGTGCCTGGCGCAGTACCAGGCCGGCAAGGTCGCGATGTGGTACGACGCGACGGTCGCCGCAGGTCTGCTCGAGGCCAAGGACAGCCCGGTGAAGGGCAAGAACGGCTACGCGCTCGCGCCGGTGGTGAAGACGAAGGCGTCCGGTTGGCTGTGGAGCTGGGCGCTGGCGATCCCCAAGAGCTCACCCGATGCGGCAGACGCCTGGAAGTACATCTCGTGGGCGACCGGCCCGTCGTACATCAAGGCCGCCGGCACGAAGACGAAGGGCGGCTGGGCATCGATCCCGCCGGGGACGCGGCTCTCGACGTACCAGATCCCCCAGTACAAGCAAGCGGCGGCCGCATTCGCCTCGAAGACCCTTGACGCGATGAAGGCTGCGCCGATCAACAACCCCGGCACCACGAAGCGTCCGGGTCTACCGGGTGTGCAGTACGTCGGCATTCCGCAGTTCCAGGATGTCGGCAACCGGTGCACCCAGCTCTTCTCGAGCGTGATCGCCGGTTCGACGAAGGACACGACTGCGCTCAGCCAATGCCAGCAGATCGCGTCGAGCGCGATCAAGTAGCAGCTCTATCGTGACTGCCGCCGACGCCACGCTGAGGAGGGGAAGGGTTGGAGATCCGTTCTCCTCTCCGTGGCGTCGGCGGCTTCCGCTGCTCCCGGCGCTGCTCTTCACGATCGCCATCACGCAGCTGCCGTTCCTGGTCAGCATCTACTACAGCTTCACCAACCTGAAGGACCGGACGCAGTCGCTGCTCCCCGAGCCGACGAAGTTCGTCGGTATCGACAACTACAAGGCGATCTTCAACGATCCGTTCTTCCGGCAGGCGATGTGGACGAGCGTGAAGATGACCGTCCTCGCCGTCGTCCTGTCGCTCGTCTTCGGAACGCTGTTCGCGATCCTTCTCGACCGGAAGTTCTTCGGGCAGGGGATCGTGCGAACGTTGCTGATCACGCCCTTTCTCCTCATGCCGGTCGTGGCGGCGCTGATCTGGAAGCAGCAGATGTTCTCGTCGCTCTTCGGGATCCTCGACAAGGTGCTCGAGTTCCTCGGTCTCACCGCGGTGCCCTTCATCTCGGACCATCCGCTCGGGTCGATCGTCACGGTGCTCGTCTGGCAGTGGACGCCGTTCATGATGTTGATCATGCTCGCGGGGCTTCAGAGCCAGCCCTCGGACATCATCGAGGCTGCGGGGGTCGACGGGGCCACTCCGTTCGGGATCTTCAGGCAGCTGACGTTGCCGCACCTGCGGCGGTACCTGGAGCTGGGCGCGCTGCTCGGCTCGATCTACATCGTCCAGGCATTCGACGCCATCGACCAGATGACGGGAGGCGGTCCCGGTTCGACGAACGTCCCCTACTTCGTCTACCAGGAGTCGATCGGCGGAGGGTTCCGCTACGGCTCGGCGTCCGCTTACGCGATCGTCGTCGTCATCTTCTCGATCGTCATCGCGACGTTCGCACTGCGCGTGCTGTCCGGGCTCCTGAAGGACGAGGAGCGCGCGTGACCCGTCGCGAGCGCCGCGGAACGAGGCTCGGGGTCGGCGAGAGTCGCGCGGGCATGATCGGGCTCGGGGTGGCCGCCTGGGTGATCGGCATGCTCTGGATCTTCCCGGTCGCCTGGACGCTCCTTACGAGCTTCAAGACGGAGCAGGACGCGTCGGCTCAGACACTGCACAACGGGCTCTCGTTCGCCCGCTACAGCGAGGTCAGCCACTCGACCGAGGGAACGCTGTCGCTCGGGGCGGCGTTCACGAACTCGCTCGTCATCGTGCTGGTCTCGACGATCATCGTGATGCTGCTCGCGTTGCCCGCCGCCTACGCGCTCGCGATCCGTCCCGTGCCCAAGTGGCGCGACGTGCTCTTCTTCTTCATCTCGACGAAGTTCTTGCCCATCGTCGCGTCGATCTTCCCGATCTACGTCTACGCCCAGAAGTGGAACCTGATCGGCACTCGCACGATCCTCATCGTTCTCTACATCGCCATCAATCTGCCCCTCGCGATCTGGATGACGCGCTCCTTCTTCATCGAGGTGCCACGCGAGCTGATCGAGGCGGCCGAGATCGACGGCACGTCGCTCATCAATCAGCTTCGCTCCGTGATTCTTCCGATCGCCGCGCCCGGCATCGCGGCGACCGCGCTCCTCTGCGTGATCTTCGCCTGGAACGAGTACTTCTACGCCATCCAGCTGAACTTCGCCGGTGCGTCGACGATGCCGCAGTGGGTGATCGGGCACGTCTCGACACGGGGCAACTTCCTCGCAAAGCTCTCCGCTGCGTCGATGATCGCCTGTCTCCCCGTCGTTCTCGCAGGCTGGGCTGCGCAGAAGCGGATGATCCGCGGACTTTCGATGGGTGCCATCAAGTGAGAAGGGACTGATCTCTTGGCCTCGGTGCAATACGAAGCAGCAACGCGGCTCTACCCCGGTACGAGCAAGCCGGCGGTCAACGAGCTGAACCTGTCGATCGCGGACGGCGAGCTGCTCGTGCTCGTCGGCCCGTCGGGATCCGGTAAGTCGACGGCGCTTCGCATGCTCGCGGGGCTCGAGCCGCTCGATGAGGGCAAGATCCTGATCGGCGGCAAGGACGTCTCCGCGGTGCGTCCCCGAGACCGGGACATCGCAATGGTGTTCCAGAGCTACGCGCTGTACCCACAGCTCAATGTCGCGGCGAACATGGGCTTTGCCCTGAAGCAGCAGGGCGTTCCGAAGGAAGAACGCCTGCAGCGCGTACAGGAGGCTGCGAAGCTGCTCGATCTCGAGCCGTACCTCGACCGGAAGCCGAGGAACCTCTCGGGAGGTCAGCGCCAGCGGGTCGCGATGGGGCGCGCGATCGTACGACACCCGCAGGTCTATCTGATGGACGAGCCGCTCTCGAACCTCGATGCGCAGCTTCGGGTGCAGATGCGCGCCGAGATCCAGAGGCTGCAGCGTGAGCTCGGTGTGACGACGATCTACGTCACGCACGATCAGACGGAAGCGATGACGATGGGCGACCGGATCGCCGTGATGCGCGGCGGAACGCTGCAGCAGGTCGATGCGCCGGAGCAGGTCTACCGCAGGCCCCTGAACCGCTTCGTCGCGGGGTTCATCGGCTCGCCCGCGAT
>JBGPKY010000187.1:0-5030 GCA_041486205.1 Actinomycetota bacterium | reverse complement strand
CGGAGGACAGCCGCTCGACGCCGCGGATCACCGCGTGGTGACCCTCGGTGCGGATGTCGGCCCCCATGCGGTTCAGCTCGTCGACGAACATGAACCGGCTCTCGAACACGTTTTCGGTCGCGATGCTCGTGCCCTCCGCCGAGGCAAGCAGAGCCATCATCTGAGGCTGCAGGTCGGTCGGGAACCCGGGATAGGGCAACGTAACGAAGTCCGCCGCGCGCGCGCGGCCGCTCAAGCCGACCGCGACACCGTCGTCGGTCGCTAGGATGTCCGCCCCCACGTCCGACAGCTTCGCGAGGACGAGGTCCATGTGATCGCCGCGCGCGCCCTGGAGCACGACTCTCCCCTGCGTCGCGCACGCCGCGATCGCGAGCGTCCCGGCCTCGACGCGGTCGGGGATCACGGCATGGCGGACCGGCCTGAAGCCCTCGACACCCTCGATCTCTATCGTCGGCGTACCCACGCCGTCGATGCGCGCCCCCATCTCGGTGAGGAACTCGGCGAGATCTGCAAGCTCTGGCTCGCGCGCCGCGTTTTCGATCACGGTCGTCCCGCGTGCCGCGACGCCGGCCATCAGAACGTTCTCCGTCGCACCGACGCTCGGGAAGTCGAGTGAGATGATCGCGCCGCGAAGCCCGTCGGTCGATGCATCGAGCACCCCGTGGATCGACGAGAACCGCGCTCCCATCTTCTCGAGGCCGCGGATATGGAGATCTATCTTCCTCGAACCGATGTTGCACCCGCCGGGCATCGCCACGCGCGCCCGGCCGTAGCGCGCGAGGAGTGGTCCGAGAACCAGTATCGATGCGCGCATCTGTGAGACCAGCTCGTACGGGGTCTCGAGGGACCGAACCGCTGAAGTGTCCACCGAAAGCGTCCCGCCGTCCCACGCCACATCGGCGCCGAGATGCTCCAGCACGTCCCCCATGGTGTGGCAGTCCTGGATGCGAGGCACGTTGTCGATCACGGTGCGTCCGTCGGCGAGCAGGGAGGCCGCCATGAGCTTCAAGGCGGAGTTCTTCGCGCCCGCTATGGCCACCGAACCGGTCAGGCGCCTGCCCCCGGTGACTCGCAGTCGGTCCATGACTTCGGATTCTAGGCGGCGCGGAGCCCCTAGGCCCGCCCTAGCCGTGGATGTTGATGCGAGCCAAGGCCTTCGCCAGCTCGGCCCTGGCTTCGGCGTCATCGTGCTCCCGCAGCTTGGCCTCCAGCTCTTCGCGGCGAAACTCCGCAGCCCGGACATCGATCTCATCGGCCATCTCGGCGTGCGAGGCGAGCACGTCGATCCGAGTCACTCCGCCGGCGCTCGTCACGTGAAGGAACCCTCCGTCGACCACCGCGACTTCTTGGGACCCCTGATGAAGCATCCGAAGCGGTCCGATCGCCAGTCGGATCAGGAGCGGCGCGTGACCTGCGAGGATGCCGACCTCTCCCTCGACCCCGCGCGCTACGACCATTTCGGCCGTGCCGGACCAGACCTCGCGCTCTGGCGTGACGACGTGAACCTCGACGGCCATCGCTAAGCCGCTGCTTCCATCTTCTTCGCCTGTGCCACGACTTCCTCGATACCGCCGACGAGGAAGAACGCTTGCTCGGGAAGATGGTCATACTCGCCCTCGCAGATCGCCTTGAACGACGCGATGGTCTCGTCGATCGGGACGTATCTGCCGGGTATGCCGGTGAACTGCTCTGCGACGAAGAATGGCTGCGACAGGAACCGTTGGATCCTGCGCGCCCTGGCGACGATCACCTTGTCTTCCTCGGAGAGCTCGTCCACGCCGAGGATCGCGATGATGTCCTGGAGGTCCTTGTTCCGCTGGAGGATCTCCTGCACCTGGCGAGCCACGCCGTAATGACCTTCGCCCACGTATCGCGCGTCCAGGATCCGCGAGGTCGAGTCGAGCGGGTCGACCGCCGGGTAGATGCCGAGGGCAGCGATCTCCCGGCTCAACACCGTGGTCGCGTCCAGATGCGCGAACGCCGCGTGCGGGGCAGGGTCGGTGATGTCGTCGGCCGGTACGTAGATCGCCTGCAGGGAAGTGATCGAGCGGCCCTTCGTCGACGTGATCCGTTCCTGTAACTCGCCCATCTCTCCGGAAAGCGTCGGCTGGTAGCCAACCGCCGACGGCATGCGTCCGAGGAGCGTCGAGACCTCGGAGCCCGCTTGCGTGAACCGGAAGATGTTGTCGATGAAGAGCAGCACGTCCTTGCGTTCGACGTCGCGGAAGTACTCGGCCATGGTGAGCGCGGAAAGGGCGACGCGAAGCCTCACTCCCGGCGGCTCGTCCATCTGGCCGAACACCAGCGCGGTCTTCTCCAGGACGCCGGACTCGGTCATGTCGAGGAACAGGTCGTTCCCCTCACGCGTCCGCTCGCCGACGCCGGCGAACACGGAAACGCCGCCGTGCTGCTCCGCCTGGCGGCGGATCATCTCCTGGATGATGACGGTCTTCCCGACGCCGGCCCCGCCGAACATCCCGATCTTGCCGCCCTGCACGTAGGGCTCGAGCAGGTCGATGACCTTGATCCCCGTCTCCAGCATCACGCTCTTCGGCTCCAACTCGTCGAAGGGCGGCGGATCCCGGTGGATCGGCCAGCGGGTAGTCGCGTGGATCTGGTCCTCCGTAGTGTCGAGAGGCTCACCGAGCACGTTGTAGACGTGGCCAAGTACACCCTCGCCGACCGGAACGCTGATCGGCCCTCCGGTGTTCTCGACCGGTGCACCGCGTACCAGTCCGTCCGTCGGCTTCAGGGCGATGGCGCGCACGGTCGAGTCCCCGATGTGTTGCGCAACCTCACAGGTGATCGTGGTGGTCTTGCCCTCGAGCGTCACGTCGATGCGCAGGGCCGTATGGATCTCCGGTAGCTCGGCCGGGGGGAACCCCACGTCCACCACCGGTCCGATGACGCGAAGGACGCGTCCGTTCGCCTCGTCAGTCATCCGTCACTCCCTCGATGTCGTCGCCAGGGCCTCGGAGCCGCCGACGATCTCCATGATCTCCGTCGTGATCTCGGCCTGCCGAGCCTGGTTCGCCTGCCGGGTAAGGACCTTGATCAGGTCATCCGCGTTGTCGGTCGCGGCTTTCATAGCGCGCTGTCTGGCCGCGTTCTCCGATGCCGCTGACTCGAGCAGCGCGAAGTAAACCTTCGTGACGAGGTACTGCGGAAGCAGATCTCCGAGGATGGCAGCCGGCGCCGGCTCGAACAGATACTCCGGGTGCGGCCGGCCGGGCTCGCGCGGAACGACCTCGCTCGGCGCGATCGGAAGGAGTCTCTTCTCCGCCGCACGGAACGTGAATGCTGAGCGGAAGTCCGTGTAGACCGCGTGAAGCTCATCGATCCCCTGCGACGCGAAGTCCTCGATCAGCCGCGCGCCGATCTGCTCCGCGGCCGAGTACGGCGGCACCTCGCTGAACCCGGTCCAGGTGGCTTCCATCGGCACTCCGCGGAAGCGGAAGTACGACACCCCCTTCTTGCCCGACACGTACAGCCAGGTTCCGAGCCCGCGACCGTGCACGTCCTCTACCACCTTCTCGGCCAGGCGAAGCACGTTCGAGTTGTACGAGCCCGCCAGCCCGCGGTCCGAAGTCACGACGAAGACACCCACGCGCGCGGGGCGCTCGCGCTCCTCGAGCAGCGGATGGACCAGCGAGCCCGTCTGTCGCGCGACGTCTTCCATGGCCCGCGTGAGCAGCTCCGCGTACGGGCGCGCCGACTCCACCCGTTGCTGTGCTTTCACGATCCGCGACGCGGCGATCAGCTCCATGGCGCGCGTGATCTTCATGGTGGATTGAACGGAACGGATCCGCCGGCGGACGACGCGAAGCTTGGCGCCCATCGGCTACTCGCCGGGGATCTCGGCGTCGTCCTCGACGGCCGACATGCGCTCCCAGCCGACGTCGGGCTTCAGCTCGCCCGGCCTCGCGCCGGGACCGCTCCCTGCCCCGCCCCCTGGACCGCCGCCCGTCGGCACGAACATCTGCCGGAACTCTGCGATGGCCTCTTTGAGCGACGTCTCCGTTTCCTCCGACAGGTCGCCGGTCGTGCGGATCGTCGTCGGCACCTCGGGCCTGCGCGTGTCTAGGTACCCGACGAACTCCTCCACGAACCGTTTCGCGTCCTCGACGGGCAAGTCGTCGAGGAAGCCGCCTGTGGCGACGTAGATGGCGACGACCTCCCGCTCGACCGACTGCGGCCGGTATTGCGGCTGCTTCAGCACCTCCACCACGCGCGCACCGCGGGCAAGCTGCTGCTGCGACGCCTTGTCCAGCTCCGAGCCGAACTGAGCGAACGCCTCGAGAGCGCGGTACTGAGCCAGGTCGAGCCGAAGCCGGCCGGCCACCTTCTTCATGGCCTTGACCTGCGCGTTTCCCCCGACGCGCGAGACCGAGATGCCCACGTTGATCGCCGGGCGGACGCCTGCGTAGAACAGGTCGGTCTCGAGGTAGATCTGGCCGTCGGTGATCGAGATGACGTTGGTAGGGATGTAGGCGGAAACGTCGCCGCCCTTGGTCTCGATTATCGGCAGCGCTGTGAGCGAGCCCCCGCCCAACTCGTCGGAGAGCTTCGAGGCGCGCTCCAGCAGCCTCGAGTGCAGGTAGAAGACGTCGCCGGGGTAAGCCTCGCGGCCGGGCGGGCGCCGCAGGAGCAGCGACAACGTGCGGTAGGCGGTGGCCTGCTTCGAGAGGTCGTCGTAGATGATCAGCGCGTGCTCGCCCTTGTACATCCAGTGCGCGCCCAGCGCCGCCCCCGAATAGGGCGCGATGTACTGGAAGGGGACCGGGTCCGCGGCCCCGGCGATCACGATGACCGTGTACTCCAGGGCTCCGTTCTCACGCAGCGCCTCCACGACCTCGGCCACGGTCGATGCCTTCTGCCCGATCGCGACGTAGATGCACTTGACCGCCTTGTCCGTGCCCCACAGCTCGCGCTGGGAGATGATCGCGTCGATCGCAACCGCGGTCTTACCGGTCTGCCGGTCGCCGATGATCAGCTCTCGCTGGCCACGGCCGATCGGGGTCATTGCATCG
>JBGPKY010000186.1:0-5078 GCA_041486205.1 Actinomycetota bacterium | reverse complement strand
GCTCGAGCGAGCGGTTCAGGTTCACCGGCTGACCGCGGCCAATTCAGACGAACATCGCAAGCGGCTTCCAGCTGACGGTTCGTTCGGCAGCGGTATTGAGAATGCCGCGAGACTTCGATGCACGCTCGGTCGTGAGCTCGGCGAACCAGCCAACGGTCTTCAAGACCGTCGCCTTCGTCCACTCGGCCACCCTCCCGAACCGACATCTTCGCACCGCGCTGAGGAGGCGCGCGCAGCGCCGACCCTTTCGGACACCCTTACGCCCCGCCGGTTCCAGAGCGATCCCTCGATCAGGACGTTGTGCGAACGGGTAGCCTCCGACACACTAGGCGGATGCCGCGCGGCGAACCGCAGAAGAAGCGCTTCCTCACCACGGTCTTGTTCACCGACATCGTCGGCTCCACGGCGCTCGCCGAGGAGCTCGGGGACAAGGGTTGGCACGGGGTCCTAACGACCCATCATCGGATCGTCCGCCGGGCGCTCAAGAAGCATGGCGGACGTGAGATCGACACCGCCGGAGATGGCTTCTTCGCCACCTTCGACCAGCCGTCCGACGCGATCGCATGCGCGACGCAGATGATCCAGGACCTCGCCGCATCCGGGATCAGGATCCGTGCGGGTGTGCACATGGGCGAGGTTGAGATGACCGGTGACGATGTTGCCGGCATCGCGGTGCACGTCGGAGCGCGCGTGATGTCGAAGGCAGACGCGGGCGAGTTGATGGTATCGAGCACGGTTCGAGACCTGATGGCCGGCTCGGAGATCGCTTTCACGGACGCCGGGTTCCACGAGCTGAAGGGCGTCTCGGCCAACATGCAGCTGTACGCTGTGAGGCCCGAGCACATCGAGCGCTCCGCCGTTGTGCAGGGGGCGCCGCAGGCCGACGATCCGGCCGGCCCGAGGCGAACAGCGCTCCTGGTCGGCGGCGCAGCGTTACTCGTCGTCGCGGTCGTCGCGGCTGTGTTCATATTCCGGGGAGGCGGCACTTCGTTCGTCCCCGCGCCCAACACCGTCGTGCGGCTCGACCCGGCGAGCGGCGAGGTCGTCGGCGGCGTCCGGGTCGGCACGTTCCCCAGCGGGCTGGCCTTCGGGACCGATGGCCTCTGGGTGGCGAACTTCGACGACAAGACGGTACAGCGCATCGACCCGTCGACCGGCACCGCCGATCCCGCGCTCGGCGGGATCCTCGCGAACCCCACCGGGATTGCGGTTGGTGGCGGCTTCATCTGGGTCACGAACGGTTTCGCCGGTCAACTCGTGAAGATCGACCCGGCGCAGTCCAACAGTGCCGCTCCGATCCCGGTCGGCAGCGGAGCAGCGGGCGTGGCCTACGGGGAGGACGCGGTGTGGGTCGCCATCCAGAACTCGGGGACGATCCTCCGGTTGGACCCGGTGACCGGCCAACGCGACGAGATCAAGCTCCCGACCGGCGCGAGGCCCGTCGACGTGGTAGTGGGCGCCGGCTCGGTCTGGGTGGCGGATGCGCTCGGCGGCCGGGTGATACGCATCGACGCTTCCTCGCTCGAGCCGCAGGGCGACGGGATCCCACTACTGAAGGGCGAGCCGGCTCGACTCGCCTTCGGTGAGGGCTACGTTTGGGTCACGAGCACAGACTCCGACAGTGTCACGCGGATCGACCCTGCGACCGGCGAGACGACGTCGATCGATGGTGTCGGCAACGGCCCACTCGGGATCGCCGCCGGCGGCGGCGTGGTGTGGGTTGCCAACTCGCTGGATGGGACGGTGGTTCGCATCGACCCGAAGACCGCGAAGGTGGTTGGCACCACCTCACTCGCCGCCAGCCCCGACTCGGTCGCCGTCACCCCCGACGGCGTCTGGGTCAGCATCCACGGTGCCTGAGAGAAGCGCCTCCGGCGCACTCGCTACGACGCGGGGATCGTCGCCACCTGGTTCCACGGGTGCGACGAGAACCAGGTCTGAGCGATGGTGCAGCCGAACGGATCGGGCGGGTTGAACGCACTGCAATCCACATGGGAGAACAGAAGCGTGGTGCCCTGCAACGACCATCGCATCGAGATAGGCGGCGGGTGGTCGTTCGGCCCCCGGCTCTCGAACGTCACGCTATCGCCGGAGCCCTGCAGCACGCCGACGAAATACGGCTCGAACACTGGGATCTTCCCGACCAAGCGCAGCCAGTACTCGTCTCCGCGAACGACGAGAGTGAGGGTGCCTGTCGTCTGAACGACGTCTTCGGGCGTCGGCTGATCGCCTGACTTCGGAACGTGGGCGAGCAGATCGCTCGGTTGGACCTCTACCCGATACACGCCGTCGGGGATCCCCGGGTTGTTCCCCGGCGCGGGGGCCGGCAGCGGGGTCGCCTGCGGACCCGACACCGCGATCTCGTCGAGCGACGGCACGGGCGCGGGTTGGGAGATGTCGACCGTGAAGTGCCGGACGCGAGACCCCACGGCCCATGCCGATTGCTGCTGGGTGAGCGGGATCCACGGCACGAGGTTCTCTGTGATGTCCTGGTCGACCGAAGCCCAACAGTGCGTCTGAGCCTCGAAGGCCTGGTTCTCACAGGAGGAGATGAGCGGATCGACGTTCGGTATCTGCACCGGCGCGTAACCGAAATGCCGGAGCGTCGCTGCGCTCGCCCCGACCATCGACTGGTTCGGATGATCAACCGTGCTAGACGCGAACAGACTGGAGAAGAAGCTCGACGCGGACGGGATGTCCTTGATCCAGCCTGTTGCGATTAGCGCCACGTGTGCGGAAGGGTCACCGTAGATCTCGCCGAAACGCTCGCCGCTCAAACGCTGAAGATGGATGCGGAGCCCGATCGATCGGACGTCCGCGGCCACGACGTGAGCGGCGGCGATCCGCACCGAGTCGTAAGTTGGGACCGCGAGGCCGATCGATCGGCACACGTTGACGTCGCACTTGCCGTCGCCGTTGCGGTCGTAGGTCGACTGCGCCATCTCGTGCCTCGCCGCGGCGAGGTTCCCAGTGGATCCGTAGTGGTCGTAGGACAGGAGCAGGTTGTCCTCGAGGCTGTCGAGCCCGATGTGTGTAGCTGGGATCAAGGTTGCTCCCTTTCGACCGGCCGCCTGCGCGACCGCCTGGCGGTCCACCGCGTAGTCCATCGCCCGCCGAACGTGGAGGTCATCGAAGGGCGGGACCGCGAGGTTGATGCCGATGTAGTTCACCTGGTCGGCCGGCTCGACGAAGATCCGATCCCGCAGCGCGGGGTCCGACCGCCACGCGTCGACGGTCGGCTGATCCGCCGTCCAGTTCAGGGCGACGTCGAGCGCTCCGCTCCTCAGCAGCTGTTCGGCCGTGGTCCCATCTTGTACTGGAGTCACCGAGATCCGGTCGGGATACGCGGGCCTGAGAGGGTCGTTCGCGCTGCTCCAGGAGGGGTTGCGGACCAGGGTCATCGAGCCGAACCCGTCGCCGACGGGGGGCACCTGATCCTCGGCCGGCGCCGAGAGATCAAGCGCCTCAGAACCCTCGAACATGTACGGACCCGTAGACACCATGAAGTCCCCGAAGTCCCCGTCGTGTCCCTGCGCGATCCCGAGCGGGTCCGACGGGCGGGCCGGATTCGGCGGGATCGGGCCCAGCGCGTTCCAGGCCACGCGGTAGCCCAGATCGCCTACCTGCCGCGTGAGGTGGATCCTGAAGGTCCTAGCGTCGGGGGCTTCCAGTCCCGACACCTGGTCTGCCGTGCCGTCGATGTAGGCCTGCGCGCCAGCGATCTCGTCTCTCAGATAGGTGTCGGTGATGTAACCCCCGATGATTTGGAAGAATGGCACCTCGGGCCCCGGGGGCGTTAGCGCGCGAGTGAACGAACGGACGAAGTCCTGCGCCGTGACCTCTAGATCCTGCAGCGGAGGCGCGTAGTGGATGCCGGACCGGATCGTGAAGGTCCACGTCAGACCGTCGGAGGAGATGGTCGGCAGGGACGTGGCGAGGTCAGGTCGAAGGATACCGCCGCCTTCGGAGACGATCGCGCCCCGGAACGAAAGAAGCGTCCGCTGGAGGCAGCAGCGCATGAGCTCCCCAATGTTGGGCGCGAGGATCGACATCGGGTCGAACTGCCCCCCACAGAACAGCGGGCAGCCGTACCACCCGTTGGACGCGTCGACACCCACGTAGAGCGTGCCGCCGGCGAGCCGATCGCGTTGCGACGGGACCGGCGGAGACCCGCCTCCTCCCGTGCACGCTGCGCCGGCGATCGCGAACACTACAGCCACCACAACGAGACGACGACGCATCGGGGAACCCTACCTCAGGATGGGTGCGCCACCCGCCGATTGGCCAAGGGCACCGCGATCGGGCGTGAGCCCCGGTGACGACTGTCTATCTCTGGGTCGCCGCTCCCGCCGCTGATTGGGGCTATCCTCCCGAGAGGGGAGCCTCGGAATCACAAGCGTCGACTTTGCATAAACCCTCCGTAATGGGAAGCGTCCCGCGGTAGCGCGAGGTGATTGGCGACGTGTCCGGCCAGTCCCGCCATTGCCCATGCAGAAGGCGTGAGACACGACATCTGCAAACGGTGTGGCCTAAACGGCGCCTATGTGACTCCTGTGACTATCCAACCGGTGTGAGACACGACGTCTTGCAACGGTGTGGCCTACGGCGCTCATGTGACTCCTGTGACTATCCAACCGGTGTTGCTAACGGTGCTCCTGTGACTATCCAACCGGTGTTGCTAACCGGGGCTCTTTCTACTGAGTTACGAGGGACCACCCACTGACCAACAAACCGACGAACCGACCTTCTCAAGGATGCTGGTCGGCCTGCGTTCTGGCCTCGTGCGCACGCCGCCATACGGTCCGGTAGCTCTTACCCAACGGTCCGAAACCGAACGGAGCCGACGAACGTCAGAATGAGGACGGATGAAGCGCTTGCTGTTGTATGCGACGGCCACCATCGTGGCCGCAGTCACTGCGCTGTTTGCGTGGGCCTGGGCAGATGTCCGTATCGGCTTCCTCACCCTGGGTGCCGCACTGGTCGCCTTCCTGCTTTGGGCGGCGCGACGACTGCCAAAGATCCGAAGGTGGCACTTCCGAGCGGCCGCGCTCGGGACTCTCTTCGGCGCCGTCACCTTC
>JBGPKY010000185.1:0-5095 GCA_041486205.1 Actinomycetota bacterium | reverse complement strand
GGCTACGGAAAGGAGGTCTTGCACACGAGGATCATCCACTTCGAGGCGGCTGTCGAGGACGCCGAAGTCGACGTCGCGCTCCAGTGGAACACCGGCTACGCGGAGTCGATCCACTCCTTCGCCAACACCATCAACACGCACGAGGGCGGGATGCACGAGGAGGGTTTCAAGAAAGCCCTCACCAACGTCATCAACCGCTATGCGCGCGCGAAGGGCCTGCTGAAAGAGAAAGAGGAGAACCTCACGGGCGAGGACGTTCGCGAGGGCCTCATCGGGATCGTCTCGGTCAAGCTCCGCGACCCGCAGTTCGAGGGCCAGACGAAGACCAAGCTCGGCAACGCGTCGATGCGCTCGATGGTGGAGACCACCGTCAATCAACACCTGGCGACTTGGCTGGAGGAGCACCCGGGGGACGCGAAGCGCATCGTGACGAAGGGGGAGGCCGCGGCGAAAGCCCGTATCGCCGCCCGGCAGGCGCGGGACCTGACGCGGAGGAAGTCGTTCCTGGATTCGAACTCTCTGCCGGGCAAGCTCGCCGACTGCCAGCTCACCGACCCGGCACTCTGCGAGCTGTACATCGTGGAGGGCGACAGCGCGGGCGGCAGCGCGAAGCAGGCTAGAGACCGTGCGTCGCAAGCCATCTTGCCCATCCGCGGCAAGATCATCAACGTGGAGAAGGCTCGCCTGCACAAGATCCTGGAGAACACCGAGATCCAGGCGCTCATCACGGCCATGGGGACCGGCATCGCTGAGGAGTTCGACCTGACGAAGGCTCGATACCACCGACTCGTGCTCATGGCGGACGCTGACGTCGACGGCGCGCACATCCGGACGTTGCTCCTGACGTTCTTCTTCCGCAACATGCGAGAGCTGATCGACGCCGGCTACATCTACCTCGCGCAGCCACCTCTCTATAAGGTCGTGGTGGACCGCAAGCCCATGTACTTCTACACGGAGAAGGAGTGGGACACGTTCCGTAAGAAGAACGGCGACAAGAAGGTTGACACACCGCAGCGGTTCAAGGGCCTCGGCGAGATGAACCCCGAGCAGCTGTGGGAAACGACGATGAACCCCGAGACCCGCACGATGCTCCAGGTCACCCTGGAGGACGCAGCTCTGGCCGACCGGCTGTTCACGATCCTGATGGGGGAGGACGTGCCGGCGCGAAAGGCGTTCATCGAGGCGAACGCGAAGGACGTGAAGAACCCCGATGTCTAAGCGCGGCGGCGGAGGCAGCGTGTCGCTGCTGGTGGGGCGGATCGAGCCGGTCGGACTCGAGGAGGAGATCCAGCGTTCCTACCTCGACTACGCGATGTCTGTCATCGTCGGGCGCGCGCTGCCCGATGTGCGCGACGGCCTGAAACCGGTGCACCGCAGGATCCTCTGGTCGATGATGGAATCGGGTCTGCGGCCCGACCGGCCGTTCCGCAAGTGCGCGGCGGCCGTCGGTGAGGTGCTGAAGAAGTACCACCCCCACGGAGACCAGAGCGTGTACGACGCCTTGGTCAGGATGGCGCAGGACTTCTCTCTGCGCGCGCCGCTGGTCGCCGGTCAAGGCAACTTCGGCTCGATCGACGGCGATCCGGCGGCCGCGATGCGGTATACGGAATCGCGCCTGTCTCCCATCGCCATGGAGATGCTGCGCGACATCGAGGCCGAGACGGTCGACTTCATCCCGAACTACGACGGGTACGAGCAGGAGCCCACGGTTCTGCCGTCGAGGTTCCCGAACCTGTTGGTCAACGGTGCGGGCGGTATCGCGGTCGGCATGGCGACGAACATCCCGCCCCATAACCTCGGCGAGGTGATCGACGGGGTTATGCACTACCTCGACAACCCGGATTGCGCGCCGGCCGACCTCATGAAGTTCATCAAGGGACCCGACTTCCCGACCGGCGCGATCGTGATGGGCAAGCAAGGGATCAAGGACGCGTACGAGACCGGGCGCGGCTCCATAAAGATCCGTGCGGTCTCGCATATCGAGGAGGGCTCGCAGGGTCGTTCGAAGATCGTCGTCACCGAACTTCCGTACCAGGTCAACAAGGCACGCTTGGCCGAGAAGATCGGCGAGCTGGCGCAGAGCGGCAAGTTGAAGGACATCGCCGACCTCAAGGACGAATCCAACCGCGAAGGCATGCGCCTCGTCGTCTACCTCAAGCGAAACGCGAACGCGCAGGTCGTTCTGAACCAGCTCTACAAGCACACGCAGCTCCAAGAGAACTTCGGCGTGATCATGCTTGCCCTTGTCGACAACGTGCCGCGCACGCTCAACCTCGCCGAGATGGTCGGGTACTACGTCGATCACCAGGTCGACGTGGTCACGCGCCGTACGAAGTACGAGCTGAAGAAGGCCGAGGAACGCGACCACATCGTCCAGGGCCTGCTGATCGCACTCGATCACCTCGACGAGGTCATCAAGATCATCCGCGGCTCGCAGGACGCCGACGAGGCCCGGTCCAAGCTGATGAAGAAGTTCAAGCTTTCGGAGATCCAGGCGAATCACATCCTCGACATGCCGCTGCGGCGTCTCACGCGCCTGGCCAAGTCTGAACTGGAGCAGGAGCACAAGGACCTCCTCGCGCGGATCAAGCACCTGAAGTCCCTGCTCAAAGACCCGAAGAAGATCCGGGCGGTCATCAAGGAAGAGCTGCTCGAGGTTCGCAAGAAGTTCGCCGACGCGCGGCGGACGCAGCTCAAGGCCGACGAGGGCGAATTCGACATAGAAGACCTCATCGCGGAAGAAGATGTGGTCATCACCGTTTCGCGCGCTGGGTACGTGAAGCGCCAGCCGATCGACGCGTTCAAACGGCAGGGCCGCGGCGGAAAGGGCGTCATCGGCGCGAACCTGAAGGAAGAAGACGTCATCAAGCACGTCTTCACCACGACCACGCACCACTGGCTGCTGTTCTTCACGAGCAAGGGGAAGGTCTACCGGGTGAAGGTTCACGAGATCCCCGAATCGGGGCGCACGGCGCGCGGGCTCTACGCCGCGAACCTTCCGGGCGTCTCGGTTTCCGGCGACGAGCGGGTGAACGCCGTGATCGATCTCAAGGAGTACACCGACAAGACGTTCCTGCTGTTCGCGACGAAACGCGGGATGGTCAAGAAGACCGCGCTGCCCGAGTACGACTCGCCTCGAACCGGTCTCGCCGCGATCAACCTGAAGCCGCACGACGAGCTGGTCCACGTGCTGATGACCGAGGGCAAGGACGATGTCTTCCTCGTGTCGCGGAAGGGGCAGGCGATCCGGTTCAAGGAGTCGCTGGTTCGCCCCATGGGGCGCCAGACCGCCGGCGTGATCGGCATGCGCGTCGCCGACGACGACGAGGTCATCGCGCTGGGCGTCGCGTCCGAGGGCGAGGAGATGATCAGCGTTTCGCAGCAAGGCTACGGCAAGCGCAGCCCGCTGAAGGACTACCCGCCGAAGGGCCGTGGCGGCAAAGGTGTGATCGGCCACCAGATCACGAAGAAGACGGGCCTGCTCTCTGGCGCCTTCGTCGGCTCGAAGGACCAAGATCTGTTCACGATCTCCTCCGGCGGGAAGGTCCAGCGCGTGCCGGCCTCCGACATCCGCCGCGTGGGCCGCGCGAGTCAGGGCGTCCGAACGATGCGCGTCGACGAGGGCGAATCGGTGGTGGCGATCGCTCCCGTCGTCATGCAGGTGGACGAGGACTAGCCGGGGTCCTCGGGCAGCCGGACCTTCCTGAAGACGCGCCACAAGATCAGGTCGTAACCGCACTTGATGCTCCCCGCGACCAAGAACGGGGCGCCGACGGCGACGTTCGTCATCAGCGCGCCGCTGAGGAGCTGGCCGAAGGGGCGCGCCACGTAGCGTGAGGTGTTCGTGAAGGCGGCCGCGGCGGTTCGCTCCTCCGGATCGACCATCGCGGCGATATAGGCCTGTCGCGTGGGCACGTCCATCTGCGACAGCGCGAACCGGACCAGCAGCACGATCAGCGCTAGGACGAGCGAGGGCATGAGTGCCACAGCGAAAAGCAAGAGGTTGGACGGCAGATGCGAGAACACCATCGTGTTCAGCAGCCCGAACCTCGCGCCGACGCGCGCGGCTACGATCGAGGACCCGGCTTGCAGCAGCCCGCCGCCGAACAGCACGAGGCTCATCGTCTCCTGGCTCGCGCCGAACTTCCTCGCGAACCAGAACACGATGAACGAGCTCACGACGAACCCACCGGCGAACGCGTCGGTAGCGAACAGCGCCGAGAGCTTCTTCACGGTGCCACGCGAGCGCTCGAGGGGGCGCTGCGTCCGACCGTCGCCTCCGGACTCCATGGCTGGGGAAAGCTGTAGCGCGAAGACCGCGCACACCGCCGCGACGAGCGGGAAGACGAGCAACCAACGCTGATCGCTCGGCGCGCCGTGCCAGAGGTGCTTGAGGAACGCCGGACCGCCGGCCGCGAGCGACCCCACCGCCCCGGCGAGATACGCGATCGCGTTGTATCGACCGAACACGTGTACGCGCGCGTCAGCCGGCGCCTGTCCGATCATCGCCTGCTCGAGGGAGGTGATCGGGCCGGACTCGTTCGCATCGGTGGACATCGTTCCGGTGAGGGCGACCAGCGCAAGCACCCATACGCTCCCCGCGAAAGCGAACACCACGCCGGTAGCGCCCATCAACGCCAGCAGCCCGGCGTAAAGCCGCCGCCGCCCGACCCGGTCCCCGATGAGCCCAACGACGATCGAAGCGAGGGCCATCCCGGCGAGCATGGCGGTGAAGACCAGCGTCACCTGGAACGCGGAGAACCCCGCCCGGTCGAGGGCCGTTCCCAGCACGACCACGCCGAAGCCGTACGCGAACGCCCGAAGGCCCTGCACGACGAGGATCCGTCGCAGGTCTCGTTCGACGGCGGCTACGGCTGTTTCGCGCACCACGCGTAGAGGGCGTCGTAGATCCGCCCACCGACCCGGCGGATCTCGTGGTCGTCGAGCTCGACCTCCAGGAAGCCCTCGGCGATGGCGAGCAGGCCGGCTGACCGTGGATCGGGCGATGGGTCGTCGACGTCGGCACCGTGCACGATGTTGGCGAGTCGTGCTAGGGCCGGATCGCCGCCCAGGTCGAACTCGCGGATCAGCACCT
>JBGPKY010000184.1:0-5112 GCA_041486205.1 Actinomycetota bacterium | reverse complement strand
GAGGCCATCAAATGCCGCTGGTGCATGAGCTGGCTGACCGATGAGGTCCCGGAAGGCGCAGGAGGTCCGGCCACTCAGCCCGGGCCCGCCACCGAGGAGGCGACGCCCACTCCCGCGGTTGAGACTTCCGCCGTCGCGACTCCCGTCGTCTCCCCGGCTCCGACCGCTGCTCCCGAGAAGATCGAATTCACGCACACAGGCTCCCGGTACGTGCTCGGCTACGCGAGCGACTACTTCGGGATCTGGGATCGCAGCAACCCCGCATCACCCCTTCACCGATTCCCCCGGACGAACGAGGGCTGGCAGGCCGCCTGGGTCCAGTTCACGTCGATCGAATCCAACTTCGTCGAGGTCGCGAAGGGATCGTGAGCAAGCTGCGTCGGAGCGGGTGACGGGAATCGAACCCGCACCACCAGCTTGGAAGGCTGGAGCTCTACCATTGAGCCACACCCGCGAGGTTCAACCAGAAGCCTAGCAGCGAGCGGAACTCAGACCAGCAGGCGCCCGATCGCGGTTGCGGCCGCGGCCAGGACGATCACGACCAGCACTGGGGCTTTCCGCCACAACGCGATCCCGGCCACCGCGACTCCGAGGAGCCGCGCGTCGACCTGGAGGTGCCGGCCGCTCGCGAGCGTCTGCGTCACGACGAGGGCCGCGAGCAGCGCCGGAGCGAGCAGTCCGATGACGGACGACACGCGCGCGGGGAGCTTCCGTCCGCCCAGCAGAACCGGACCCGTCGCCTTGATCGCGACTGTTCCCGCTCCGACCAGCGCCACCACGAGCCACGTGGAGGTCACGGCTTCCGCACCCCCAGGAGACATGCCGCGGCCGCCGAGACGATAGGGATACCCGGCGGTGTGAACGGCGTGAGGACGAACGCGATCGCGGCCCCGGCTAGCGCCGCCGACAGCGTCCGACGACTCCGGATCTGCGGAACCAGCAAGGCGAGGAAGAGCGCTGGGAAGGCAGCATCGAGCCCGAGCCTCGCCGGGTCGCCGAGCGCTTGGCCTCCCACCGCGCCGACCGTCGTCCCCGCGAGCCATGCGACGTAGATGGTTAGCCCTGCGCCCACGAGCATCCGCGGGTCGAAACGCCCATCGCCTTCCGCCGCGACCGCCCACGATTCGTCGACGACGAGCTGTCCGCGGATGAACCGCGACCACGGCGGGCCCGAGAGCCACGGCGCGACCGAGACGCCGATCGGCCCGTATCGAGCGTTCAATAGCAGCGCTGCGGCGACGGCGGCGGCAACCGTCCCGCCCGCGCCGAGTACCGACACCGCCGCGAACTGCGCCGAGCCGGCGAACGTCGTCGCCGACATGACGATCGGCGCGAGCCACCCCATCCCGGCCGAGCGCGCCAGCAGCCCGAACGAGACACCGAAGCCGGCGACGGCAACCGCGAGCGGCCCTACGGCTCGAGCGCCGTCCCGGTAGGTGCGTCGCGGCTCCCGCTGCTCCTCCGCCATCCGGTCACGTTAGCAACGCGCGGGCTTCGCGCGTTGCGGTACCTTGCGGGGATGCGGGTTCCGTTCCGACTGGTGGACGTCTTCGCCGAACGGCCGCTGGCGGGGAATCAGCTGTGCGTGGTCCCCGAACCGGGCGATCTCGACGCCGCTGCGATGCAGGCCGTCGCGCGCGAGATCGGCTTCTCCGAGACGACGTTCGTGACCGACGCTTCCGGCGACCGCTACGCGATGCGGATCTTCACGCCGGACCAAGAACTTCCGTTCGCCGGTCATCCGACGATCGGCACTGCGTTCGTCATGGTGAACGAAGGCCGCGTGACGTCGCCGCTGACGCAGGTCGTCGCAGCTGGAGAGATCCCGGTTGTGGTCGACCTCGAACGCGGATACGCACGGATGTGGCAGCTCCCGCCGGTGTTCGACAACGAGTTCCCCGACCGGGAGGGGATCGCGGTATCGGCCGGGCTCTCGGTTGCCGATCTCCACGAACAGCTGCCGCCGCAGGTGGTTTCGACCGGACTGCGTCACCTCCTAGCGCCGGTCCGTGATCTCGCGAGGCTCCGGCGCGCGGTTCGCAACTCGGAGCGGCTCGCGAAGCTCGCCGTGGATCACCGACTGGACGCGCTCTACCTGTTCGCGATCACCGACGAGGGCGCGACCGCGCGCATGTTCGACGCGGCGATAGGGATCGGAGAGGACCCTGCGACCGGCTCGGCCGCTGGGCCGCTGGGGGCATACCTAGCCGCGCACGGCGCAGGCGGGATGCCCGGACGGATCCTCGTCCGCCAGGGCGAGCAGGTCGGCCGTCCGAGCCGGCTCGACGTTGAGGTCACCGCCGAGGGCGATCGATGGCGCGTGATCGTGGGCGGCGGTGTCTTCGTCGTCGGCAGCGGCGCGTTCGAGCTCTGACCGGCGCCTACAATCGATCTTGCGGGGCGTAGCGCAGCCTGGTTAGCGCGCCTGCTTTGGGAGCAGGAGGCCGGCGGTTCGAATCCGCCCGCCCCGACATGGAGAAGAAGGTTCCCGGGGCGAAAAGCCGGGCGATCTACGACGACATCGCGGAGGAGCTGGCCGGGAAGGGCGTCGTGTCGAGCCAGATGTTCGGGATGCCGTCGCTGAAGGCGGGCGGGAAGGCGTTCGCCGGGCTGTACGGCGACTCCATGGTGTTCAAGCTACCCCCGAAGCCGCACGCCGAGGCGTTGAAGCTGAGGGGCGCTGAGCTGTTCGACCCCTCGGAGATGGGACGGCCGATGAAGGAATGGGTGGTGCTATCGCTCGCCCACGCCAAACGCTGGCTAGGGTTCGCCGAGCACGCGCGCGGATACGTCGCCGGCTGACCCTCCCGCGTGTCGGTGGCACGCGGTAGGCTCCGCGCGTGAGGATCGCATCCGAGCTCGACGACCTACCCGCCGCCCGCGTCAGGCAGATGCTTACGGGCTTGCCCGACGCGGCCGGCTACCGCATCGTCGTGAAACCCTTGCGCTACAGGGAAAAGCCGCATCTGTCGGCCTGGACGGACTTCGACGAGCGGCTGATCGTCTTGCAGGTCCCCGAGCCATTCTTCCCTTTCGGCGAGATCGTTCCGTTCGCAGCCAAGCGCAGACCCGGCAAAGGGATGAGGTTCATCTGGCTGACCGAGGGAGTCACGTTCCGAACCCCGCGGCAGGTCCTGCGGTTCCTCTACTGCCACGAGTACATGCACTGGTACCTGAAGGAACGCCGGGGGAAGAAGTCCGCGGCCGAAACGGCCTGTGACCGCTTCGCGCTCGCGAACTACCGCAGGCGCGCCGTCACCGTGGACGACGCCGAGACCGCGCTCGCTCGCCGCTGAATCGACGTCCCGCTGCGAAGCCGATCCCGGCCGCCACCAGCGCCACCATAGCGGTCGGTGGCGTCGCTGAGGGACGGGTGGGCGCTTCTGCCTGTGCTTCCGCCAGGGACGCCACCGGCTCGTCCGGCTCGAAGTCGAAGTCGGTCGACGGCTCGACGAGGCGGAGCGGGGTGTCGAGCGCGGCAAGGGATGGGCAGGACCTCATGGTCATCACTTCCTTGTGGACAGTGAAGCGGCACGCGAGGAAACGAGATAGGAGCGTGTGCCCTGCGACCGGGGGGACTTCGACTCGGGTCGGCTCGGTTCCCCGCCCTAGGTATCCGATCGCAGCCGCGGCACTTCTCGGCGGCCCCGTGCTTGCAGGACCTTCGGCCCGACCAGCGATCGCAGTTTCCGTCAGACTCGGGTCGTCGCTCGGTCGCCGACGGCACCGGCTGACGCGTGCCGGAGTGGGAGGGATCAGATGAACAGGATGGATCGATTCGACGTGATCGTCGTCGGGGCAGGGCACAACGGCCTCGTTTGCGGCGCGAGGCTCGCGAAGGCGGGTTTGCGGACCCTGATCCTCGAACGCCGGACCATCGTCGGCGGCGCGTGCGTCACCGAGGAGTTATGGCCGGGCTTCCACGTGTCCACGACCTCCTACGTGTTGAGCATGTTCCCGGACAAGATCGTGCGGGAGCTGCACCTAGACCGTTTCGGCTTCGAGCTGATCCCCACCGACCAGCTCTTCGTTCCTTTCGAGGACGGCCGGGCCATGACCCTGTGGAACGACCAGCGCGAGACCTGCAAGGAGATCGCGAAGTTCTCCGAGGATGACGCGGCCGCGTACCCCGACTACGCGGCCTTCCTCGGGCGTGCCGCCGACTTCGTGCGCGAGGTAGTTTGGAAGCCCGCTCCCGGCAAGATGGGGCCGCGCGCGCTCCGCGACGCCGGCTGGGTGGCGTGGCGGCTGAAGAAGATGGGGCGCGAAGCGTTCCAGTTCGTCGACCTCATGACGCAGTCGATCTACGACTTCCTCGGGAAGTGGTTCGAGTCCGATCAGATCATCGCGACGCTCGGATACATGGGCTCGATCGGCACCTTCAAGGGACCCAAGACGCCCGGGAGCGCGTACGTCCTGTTGCACCACAACATCTCCGAGCACGAGGGCGCAGGCGGATGGGGGTACGTGCGTGGCGGGATGGGCGGCCTCACGCAGGCGCTGAAGCGCTGCGCCGAGAGCTACGGGGCGACCGTGCTGACGGACGCGGAGACCGCCCAGGTCGACATCCGCGACGGGCGCGCGGTTGGTGTCACGCTGATGAACGGCGATGTCTACCGTGCCGGACAGGTCGTCTCCAACGCCGACCCGAAGACCACATACCTTCGCCTCATCGGCCGCGAGTACCTCGACCACGACGTCGTTCGCGACGTCGAGTCCTTCGACACGTATTCGACCGCCTTCAAGATCAACTTCGCGCTCGACGGGCTGCCCGATTACACGGCGTGGAACCCGTCGTGGGGCCCGGCACCCGGCTACGTCCACATAGGTCCGACGGTCGACTACCTCGAGAAGGCTTACGACGACGCGAAATACGGCCGGCCATCCGAGTGGCCGTGGACGTCACCGGTCATCCCGACGATGGCCGACACGACGCTCGCGCCCGAGGGGAAGCACATCATGACCTGCTTCGGGGGCCACGCGCCGTACACGCTCGCAGACGGCGAGTGGACCGACCAGAAGCGCGAGAAGTTCGCCGACCGCGTCGTCGAAGCGATCGCTCGGTTCGCCCCCGGCCTGCAGGACCACATCACCCAGCGGCAGATCCTGATG
>JBGPKY010000183.1:0-5152 GCA_041486205.1 Actinomycetota bacterium | reverse complement strand
TCGCGGCGGTCGCGAACGTTCTCGTCCAGCGCAAGAAGGCGTGATGGGGGCGCAGGCCCTTCCGCGCCGCGAGTTCCTCCGTCGCGCGGGAGTGGGTCTGGGGGTGCTATCCGTCGGAGGGTTACTGGCCGCGTGCGCGAAAGTTGCTCCTGGCTCTACCTTCCAGAGCGACCCGGCGGGGATCTTGAACTTCGCGAACTGGTCTCTGTACATCGACAAGAAGAGGCTCCCCGACGGGACCAAGGTGAGCCCTTCGCTCGAAGGGTTCACCAAGAAGACAGGTATCCAGGTCAATTACCGAGAGGTGGTCCAGGAGAGCGACTGGTTCTTCGAGCGGATACAGTCCGCGCTAGCGGCTGGTGAACCCACCGGGTGGGACATCATCGTCATCACGAACGGCACTTCGCTCACGAAGATGATCGAGCTCGACTACCTCGAGCTGCTCCCGACCGACCTCCGTCCGAACTTCGACCTATATGCGAACGCTCTGGTCAAGAACCCGTCCTACGATCCGGGGGCCAAGCACTCGATGGCGTGGCAGTCGGGGCTCACCGGCATCGCCTACAACCCGCTGAAGACCGGTCGCGCGATCACGAGCCTTAAGGATCTGTTCAGTGCCGAGTTCAAGGGACAGGTCGGCATGTTCGGGGACCTGGCCGACCTGCCGAACCTCGCGCTGCTCGCTATCGGGGTGAAGCCCGTGGATTCGACGCCGGAGGACTGGATGCGGGCAGCGGCGCTCCTGGAGAAACAACGCACGGACCACATCATCTCTCAGTCGTATCAACAGAGCTACATCAACGCGCTGACGCGCGGCGACATCGCTCTGTCGATGGCGTGGTCCGGCGACATCTTCCAGACGAACCCGAGCGGCGATCCGAATGGCCTACAGTTCGTCGTGCCCGACGAAGGCGCTCTCATCTGGACGGACAGCATGATGGTCCCGAAGGGCGCGACGCATCTCTCGGACGCGATCACGTTCATGGACTACGTCTACCAGCCGAAGGTGGCGGCCCAGATCACGCAGGGGGTGGGATACGTGAGTCCGGTCCCGGCCGCCAAGGACGTCATCGCGAAATGGGCTGCGCAGGCGACGGATCCGACCGAGCAGGAGCGCTTCCTGAACATCGCGAACAGCTCGCTGGTCTTCCCGACCGACGAGGCCCTGAGTTTGCTCTACTCGTATCGCGAGCTGAAGGGCGAGACCGAAACATCGCAGTGGGACGGCATCTTCAGCGGATTCACGACCGGTTGACGAGCCGTTCCCCCCGAGGGGCGCCCCTCGTGAAACGGTTCACAAGCGCAACCGAAAACCGGCATCTACCTGCGGAAACGCGCCACCTCCACCTTTGACGCCGCGCGGGGGCCGTCGCTATACTTGGGCGCCCATGGCCGGACCGGGGGAAGGATGGAAGGGCGTCGGTCAGGCCTGGTCGGTCACCGGAACTCTGATCGCGGGGATCATCGCCTGGGGTGGCGTCGGCTACCTCGTCGACCGTTGGGTCGGGTTCCATTGGCTGTTCCTCCCGGTAGGGATGCTGATCGGCATCTCGACGGGGATCTACGTCGTGTACATACGGTATGGGAGAGATGACGGACAGACCTGAGCGCGAGATGGTACGCCGGGCGATCGTTCCCGGCGCAGCCGGCATCCTCCTTTCATCCGTCGTCGGATCCATCCTCGGCGGGACCGATGCCGCGGTCTCCGCGGGGATCGGTGCCGCGGTGGTTCTGGCGAACTTCTCCGCTCATGGGCTCTCGCTCGCGTGGGCGTCGCGCATCTCGATCGCCTTCGTGCAGGCGGTTGCGCTCGGCGGGTTCGTGGTGCGGCTAGGCGTGATCGTCGGGGTGATGTTCGCTTTGAACGCCTTGACATGGTTCTCGCCGCTCGCCTTCGGGCTCGCGGCCGTACCCGGGACGCTTCTGCTTCTGATCTTCGAAGCGCGTCTGGCTCTGCGCGGACTTGGCGGGGAGCTGGAGATCCCGGCCGATGCCTCGGCGGCACGCGCAGCTCGAGCGCTCGCGGCGAGGGAGGTCTAGAGGAGTGTTCACCGGGATCCTCGCCTTCGCCAAGCCGCCCGCCGGCTTCGAGGCTCCCACCACCGACGTGTTCAAGACCGCTTGCGTGATCGGCCACGGCACCTACTGCGTGAACCGCGTCGGCATCTATATCTTCGCCACAGCGATCATCGTCGTGGGCTTGTTCCTGGCGGCGTTTTCGAAACCGAAGCTCGTTCCTCGCGGCCTCCAGAATGCTCTCGAGGCGGTCGTCGAGTTCGTGCGGAACGGTATCGCGCTCGAAGTGATCGGAACCGAGGGTCTACCGTGGGTCCCGTTCTTGACGACCATGTTCATGTTCATCTTCGTAGGCAATATCTTCGAGGTGATCCCGGGGATCCAGTTCCCGGTCAACTCGAGGACGGCCATCCCGGCGTTCCTCGCGGGTCTCGTTTGGATACTGTTCAACGTCGCGGGTGTGCGAGCGCAGGGCCTCGGACCCTACCTGAAGAGCAACCTGTTCCCGCCGGGCGTGCCGAAGGCCCTCTACATCCTGGTGACGCCGATCGAGCTCGTATCGACCTTCATCTTGCGGCCTTTCACCCTCACCGTCCGTCTCGCGGCCAACATGATCGCCGGTCACCTCATCTTGACGATCTTCTTCTTGGGGACGGCATACCTGCTGGCGAAGCCGGCGACCATCCCGTTCGCAGTGCCCGCATTCCTGCTTTCTGTGCTCCTCCTGGGGTTCGAGATCCTGGTTTCGGTACTCCAGGCCTACATCTTCACGATCCTTACAGCCGTGTACATCTCGGGGGCGGTTCACCCCGAGCACTAGAGGGAGGATAGGGATGACGCATCTGCTCGGTTTGCTCGCTGCGGCCGAAACCGTGGGCACGCCGATAGGCAAGGGGCTCGTATACGGCCTCGGTGCCATCGGTCCCGGGCTCGGCATCGGCTTCCTCGTCGGCAAGTCGGTCGAGGCGATGGCCCGCCAACCCGAAGCCGCCGGGATGGTCCGCACGACGATGTTCCTCGGCATCGCGTTCACCGAGGCACTGGCCCTCATCGGCTTCGTGCTCGCGTTCATCATCAAGTAGGGGAGGCGACGATGCTTGGGCTGGCAATGCTGGCGGCGGGAGAGGCGCCGAACCCGATCCTCCCGGCGACGAACGAGCTGATCTACGGGACGCTCGCGTTCATCATCGTGTTCGCGGTCCTAGCGAAGTTCGCGTTCCCGGCGCTGAACAAGATGCTCGCCGCCCGCACGGAGAAGATCCAGGGCGAGCTGGAGAAGGCCGAGCGAACGCGCGTGCAGGCCGAGACCGAGCTCACCGATTACCGGACGCAGCTCGCCGGCGCTCGCGACGAGGCGAACCGCATCATCGAGGAGTCCCGCAAGACGGCCGACCAACTCCGCCGCGACCTCCAGGCCAAGGCCGAGCAAGAAGCGCAGGCCACTGTCGCACGGGCGTCGGAGGAGATCCGCGCCGAGCGCGACCGCGTGTTCCAAGAGCTGAAGTCGCAGGTAGGCGAGATCGCGGTCGAGCTGGCCGGACGCGTGGTCGGCAAGTCGCTCGACAAGGACGCGCACGACCGTCTGATCGACGAGTACATCGACCAGGTCGCGGCCTCAGAGAGTGGTAACGGGAACGGGCAGGGCTAGGGACGTGACCGCCACCAAGGACGCCGTTGTTCGGAGTTACGCGAAAGCCCTTTTCGCGGCGCTCGAGGCCGAGGGAGATCCCATCTCGGTCGAAGACGAGCTGTACGCCTTCGCGAAGGCGATAGAGGCGAACGCCGCGCTCCGCGAGGCACTCACCGACCCGGCCCTGCCGGCCGAGCGGAAGCGGCTCGTGATCGCCGACCTCCTCGGCCCGAAGGCGAACCCGCACACCGCCAACGTCCTCGGGTTCCTCGTGGAGCAAGGACGTGGGCGGGACCTCGCCAAGATCATCGAGGCGTTCGCTGAGGTGGCGGCCGAGGAGCGCCAGCACCGAGTGGCGGAGGTTCGCTCCGCGGTACCCCTCGGCGAAGCGAAGCGCAAGAAGCTCGCTGCCGCGCTTTCCCGGGCGACGGGCAAGACGGTAGAGATAAAGGTCGTCGTCGATCCCTCGGTGATCGGCGGTGTAGTCGCGCGCGTCGGCGACGAGGTGTTCGACGGAACGGTCCGGACCCGGCTGCGGAACGCGGGCGATCGCCTGCGCGGCGCCTAGACAGGAGTTCGTGAGCATGGCATTGGACATCGACCCCCAGAGCATCGCGGAAGCCCTGCGCCGCAACGTCGAGGGCTGGGAGCCCTCGGTAGAGCGCGAGGAAGTCGGCCGAGTGATGGAGGCCGGCGACGGAATCGCCCGCGTGCAGGGTCTCCCGAAGACGATGTCGAACGAGCTGCTGGAGTTCCCCGGCGGTGTCCTCGGCCTGGCCTTCAACCTCGACGAGGACGAGATCGGCTGCGTCGTGCTGGGCGACTCCTCGCATATCGAAGAGGGAGACCAGGTCAAACAGACGGGAAAGATCCTGTCGGTGCCGGTAGGCGACGCGTTCCTCGGCCGCGTGGTCGACGCGCTCGGGCGTCCGCTCGACGGCAAGGGCGCGATCGCAGCGGAGGGCAGCCGGAACCTCGAGGTGCAGGCCGCCAACGTCATCGACCGCCAGCCGGTCAAGGAGCCCCTCTACACCGGGATCGCGGCGATCGACGCGATGACGGCGATCGGCCGAGGGCAGCGCGAGCTCATCATCGGCGACCGGCAGACGGGCAAGACGGCCGTCGCGGTCGACGCCATCATCCAGCAGCGCGAGAACTGGGGCACGGACAAGCAGGTGAAGTGCATCTACGTCGCCGTCGGCCAGAAGTCCTCGACGGTCGCGGAGGTCGTGGAGGCGCTCCGCGAGAACGGCGCGCTCGAGTACACGGTCATCGTCAATTCGCCGGCGTCGGACCCCGCCCCGTTCCAGTACATCGCGCCGTACGCGGGAGCCGCTCTGGGGGCTCACTGGATGTACAAGGGCGAGCACGCGCTGATCATCTACGACGATCTGTCGAAGCAAGCCACCGCGTACCGCACCCTGTCGCTGTTGCTACGCCGGCCGCCGGGCCGGGAAGCCTACCCCGGGGACGTGTTCTACCTGCACTCACGGCTGCTGGAGCGCG
>JBGPKY010000182.1:0-5182 GCA_041486205.1 Actinomycetota bacterium | reverse complement strand
GACGGAATGACAGACGCCAACGACGTTGCGGAAGGGCGTTCCCGCGTAGACGCTCCAAGGCACCATCGCCATCGGGTTCGTGTAGTTGAGCAACCAAGCGTCGGGGCAGAGCTCATGCATGTCGTTGCCGATACCGACGGCGACCGGGATGGTACGGAGGCCGCGGAAGATACCGCCGACCCCGATCGTGTCGGCTATGGTTTGGCGAAGGCCGTGCTCTTTCGGGATCTCGAAGTCACGGAGGGTCGCGGCATACCCGCCGACCTGTATCTCGTTGATCGCGTAATCGGCGCCGTCGAGCGCCGCTCGCCGATCTGCGTATGCCTCGACCGGATAGGCGGCGTTCGTCCGTCCGACGATCGAATCCGCCGCTCGCTGCGAGTAGCTGAGCCGCTCACCGTCGATGTCGTGGAGCGCGATGCTCAGGCGGCCGTGCAGATCCTCGAAGGAACACAGATCGGCCACGATGTTGCGGGTGAACTCGACGCTACCGGCCCCGATGATCACGATCTTGGCCATCGCGGGCAGTGTTCCACGCCCCGGCGTGACCCACAAATGCTGTCTCGCACGGGGACGCGGGAGTCGGATACGATACGGCCACTGGTTGGGCCTCGAGCGAGAGCGAGAGCGAAGAGGAGGGCACCGTGGTCAGCGCGTACATCCTCATCCAGACCGAAGTCGGCAAGGCGAGTCACGTCACGAAGGAGATCGGTGGGATCAAAGGCGTCATCGCGGTCGACGGGGTCACCGGACCGTACGACGTGATCGCGCGGGGCGACGCGGCCGACCTCGATGAGCTTGCCAAGTCGATCGTCATGCCGATCCAGAGCGTCGAGGGCGTCACGCGTACGCTGACCTGCCCTATCCTCCAGCTCTAGACCTCAGCCAAGCCCGCCCGCAGCGGGTGAGCCGGAGGTACGGTTCAGCCATGGGTTCGTCGACCGATAGCGGAACCGTGCCGCCGCTTCCGCCGAGGTCGCTCCGCGAAGAGGTTCTCGTCGTCCTCTCGCTCTCGCTCCTCGCGAGCGCGGTCTACGCGATCATCGACCTCACGGCCGCGCCGCTGAAGGGGTTCACCGTCTACGCCGTCTCCCAGGCGGCTTTCCCTAGCCAGCTCGCGGGGTTCGTCTTCGGACTCGCTCCCGTGTGGCTCGTCGTGTTCCTGGTGCGGCGCAACGGGGAGGGGCTCGCCGCCATCGGCCTCGCCTGGGATCGCCCCCGCCGCGACCTCGGGCGGGGGGTCGCGCTCTTCGCGGTCATAGGACTCGCGGGGATCGGCATCTACCTCGGATCGGTCGCCCTCGGCGTGAACCGGTTCGTTATCCCAGTCCCACCTCTAGGCCACTGGTGGACGGTGCCGGCCCTATTCATGAGCGCCACTCAGGCGGCGCTCCTGGAGGAGGTCATCGTCGCGGGGTACCTCATCACGCGCCTTCGGCAGCTCCGCGTACGAACGTGGCCCGCGATCGTGCTCTCCGCGCTGCTGCGTGGCACGTACCACTTGTATCAAGGCTGGGGCGGCTTCGCGGGGAACCTCGCGCTCGGGTTGTTCTTCGGCGTGGTGTTCACGCGAACTCGACGCACGTGGCCGCTCGTCGTCGCGCACTTCCTGCTCGACGTCGGCGCTGGGGTTGGCTACCTGCTCTTCCGAAAGCACCTCCCGGGCTTCTCGTAGGCACGAGATCATGGCCTTTCGGCCGCTCCCTTGGGGGTTTCCGAGGGGCTACACTCGTGGCGGCGAGACGCTTCCGAGGAGGTTTCCAGATGGCAGCCGTGTTGGAGTACCTGCAGGGCAGAGGCGTGCCCTTCCAGGTGATCCCTCACCAGCAGACCGCTACATCGCTCGCCGAGGCCCACGCGCTCGGGATCCCTGAGGAAGAGGTGGCGAAGACCCTTGTCGTGATCGCGAGCTACGGGCCGGCGCTCATGGTGATCCCTGCTTCGCGACGACTCGACATGGACCTCGTGATCCAGGCGGTGAACGATCCCGAGGCAAGGCTCGCCACGGAGCGCGAGCTTCAGAAGGCGTTCCCGGATTACGAGCTGGGCGCCTTGCCGCCGCTCGGGCTGTTCCTCCTCGCACCTATGTACGTCGACCCTGCCGTGACCGACCGCGAGTCGATCACCTTCGCTGCCGGCCGGCAGGACGTGTCGATCCGGATGATCACGAAAGACCTGTTCCGCGACGACCCTGTGGTGATCGCTCCGCTCACGGCTGAGAGCCGGGTCGCGCAACCGGCCGGCGACCCCGCCTGACCTCTAAGCCAGCTCGCGCGGGATCCGTCGTTGCCAGCGGCGGGATCGGCGGGGCTCGCCGTTCTCCGCGGCGTCGAGCTCGATCGTGATGTCGTAAGCCTCGGAGTCGCTCACGATGCGATGCCGGGCCTCGACCGAGATCGTCGCCTCCGGGTACTCGATCGTGAAGCTGCCGCGCGCTTCGACCCATGCGCGGCCAGGATCCTCGGTCGACACGCCGACGGTCCCTCCGTAGATCTCCGAGAAACGGGGACGGTCGCCCTCGGCCTCGGTGGTTCCCCGGCTGCCCGCTTCGGCGCGCGTCTCGCGGGCGAGCACGTCGTGCTCGATCTTCCAGGTGATGCCGTCCGTGGTGTTGCCCTTCGAGGACTTCCTGCTCGATGCCTCTCGTGTCGGCGGCGCCGGCTGCGGCTTCGTCGTGACCGGCGAGGGCCCGGTGACCACCGGCAGGACCAGCGTAGCGTCGGCTCGATCGATGGTGAGCGTTCCCGGGTACGGTGGCGCCCACGCGTTCGGCCAGTCGGCGCCCGCGAGGTCCAAGCGGATGCGATGGCCGGGCTCGAAGATCCACGACGTGGTCTCGAGCTGGATCGTAACCGCGTAGTCCTTGCCCGGCTCCAAGGGGAGCGGTTCCGAGCGCGACTCACGGTGCGTGAGGTTGAGCAAGCCTCGAACCACGAGCTGGGACGTCCCGTCGGGGTGGACGTCGCACACCTTCGCGGAGATGTATGCGACAGGCACTGAGGAGCGCACCGTGACCTCCAAGCGCGGGCTGCCGAGGATCTCGAGGTCCTCCTCGAGCGGCTCCCAGTCGTAGACGAGCGAATACGCCTCGTCGGGCCGCTGGTCCTGCGGCTGGCCCCAGGGCATGGCTCCCGCGCACGAGATCCAAGCCGTCCAGCCGACGTCACCGCGGATCGAAAGCTCGTCGGGGCTCTCGCCTTGCGACGCAGGCGTTGCGGCCTGCGTCAGCGAAAGTGGGAGCTCCTTTCCGCGAGCAAGCGGCCAGCTTTCCTCGAACCGCCACTCGCCGCGATGCAAGGGCAGGTCGGGCTCCGGTTTCGTCGGACGACGGACGAAGAGTGTGATCGGCGGATCGCGGTCGACGCCGTTGTCGACGCCCTTCAGCCAACGATCCCACCATCTCAACATCTCGGTCACGAGGTCGAGGTTCGGCCCGGGGATCCCGGTGTCGGTGGCTACGTGGCCCCACGGACCGAGCAGGAGCCTCTTCGGGCACCGCAGGCCCTCCATCGCGCGTAGCGCGACACCCCGATAACTGTCCGCCCATCCAGCGACCAGCATCGTCGCGGCTACGACCTCGCCGTGATCGCCGAGGATCGAGCCGTGTTGCCAGTACGGATCCCAGGTCTGATGTTCGAACCAGTTGAGTTCCCACGGTTCGTGTTCTTCGATGCGCTCCTCCCATAGCTCTCGCCAACCCTCGCCGTAGACCGCCGGCACAGGCGGTAGCGCGTTCATCGCCACCATGTACATCGGGTAGTCGAGCAGGTCGAGCTGTTTGCGCGCGCCGCCGAAGTAGTGGACGTCGTCCTGGTAGCGGTCGTCGGAGGCGAAGATCGAGACGATCGCCTTCAGCGCGGGCGGTCGACGTGCCGCCATCTGGAGCGAGTTGAAGCCGGAGTACGACGTCCCGTACATCCCGACGCTGCCGCTCGACCACTCGCGGGTCGCGAGCCAGTCGATCACGGCTTCGAGATCCTGATGCTCCCGCTCGGTGTACTCGTCAGTGGCCAGCCCCTCAGAAGAACCCGTGCCTCGGATGTCGACCCGGCACACGACGTAGCCCGCTTCCGCGAGCCGCTCGTATTCGGGACGGTAAGAGGCGGTGATGTCGTCTTTGCGGTAGGGGAGCGCCTCGAGGATCACCGGCCATCGGCCGTCTCCATCGGGCGTGTATGTGGTGGCCGCCAGTCGAACGCCGTCGTCCATGGTGATGAAGACGTTTGTCGCCGTCGGCATGGCGCGAATGCTACCCGCTGACGTTCGTATCTCGTGCCCGCTTTCTGACCGCGGGTTTCAGACCCAGGTCGGGAACCACATGCGGAGCTTCCACGCGGTCGAGGAGAGCGGTCCGCCGGTAAGCACGGGCCAGAAGAAGAAGAACAGTGCGACCGAGAGGACGACGAATCCGACCGCGACGGGCAGGAACGGTCGCGAGCGCGAGTACGCCACCGCCTCTCCGCCTTCGATGGTGACCGGGTCGGGGATCCGGTATCGGTAGGCGGCAAGGTCTCGCACCGCGTACGCGCATGCGAGCGCGAAGAACGGCGTCACCGGGGTCACGTAGAAGAAGAACTGAGGCCGTGAGACGATCGCCCACGGAAGGTATTGCATCGCAACGAGGACGAAGCCGGCCCGCCAGTCCTTCTTCTTCCACCAGGACCAGAAGAGGTACGGGATCGCCAGGATCGAGCCCCAGAAGATCGTCGGGCTGCCGAGCGCCACGATCGTGTGGCGGAGATCGTTCGCGAGGTACTTCGCGTAGTAGAGGACCGGTCGCCAGAGCAGGATCCACTTCCAGGACTGCGACAAGTACGGGTGGATGGGTTTGTGCGTCGACGGGTCGATCACTTGAAGGTGCTCGTGGTAGCTCGCCATGTCTGCTTGGAGCTTGAACCAGCCGTTCGGGCCGAATAGGTGGAAACCGAAATGGATGAACCACCCGGTGTACGAGGCGAGATAGACGAGCGCCGGCACCGCGAGGAAGGTCACGACGATGCCGAAGCTTTCCGCCTGGATCACGCGCCAGCCCCATCGCTTCACGCCGGCCCGCCTGTTGCGACCGAGCTCCCAGATGTAGGAGAGGAAGATGGCCGACAGGATCCCGACGAAGCCCGACCACTTGGTCGCGAACGCCCCTCCGAATGCCACCCCGGCCGCGAACCGCCACGGCCGCCAGAAG
>JBGPKY010000181.1:0-5215 GCA_041486205.1 Actinomycetota bacterium | reverse complement strand
GGATGAGGCTCCGCCCGGCTCCGACGAAGCGGTTCCGCCCTCGATCGGGTCGGCGTCGGTCGCTCCCCGGGGAGCGCGTGATCGCATCCTCACGGCTCCACGCTATTCCGACTCTCAGATGCCGCACGCGCCCATCGCCCCCGGAGCAAGGGGTCCTTCGGACCGCTCGTCGCGGACCGGCCGGCCCTCTCACGGGCGTGCCCGGGGGTCGAAGCTTGAGCCGGGAAAGGGGGCGGGATGTTCGAGAAGATCCTCCTAGCGATGGACGGCTCGGAGCACAGCCGCAAGGCCATCCCAGTCGCCGGCGACATCGCGCGCCATCACGACGGTGAGGTGACGGTCCTGCACGTCCGCGAGCACGAGCTGACGTGGGCGAGCGACGTCGACCTAGAGACCGAGGGCGAAGCGCAGACGCTGGTCGACAGCGTCGTTCGCGAGCTGAAGGACGCCGGCGCGAACGCGGTCGGCGACATCCGCCGCGTCGCTCACGGGCAGACGCCCCGTGCGATCCTCGACGTCGCCGAGGAGATCGGCGCCGGGATGATCGTGATGGGGACCCGCGGGCTCTCCGACTGGGGTCGGTTGCTGATGGGAAGCGTCGCCCACAAGGTGATGCACTTGGCCGAGTGCCCCGTGCTCATCGTCCGCTGAGGCGGCCTCAGGCGGTCTGGATCTGAGCCGTGAGGATCGGCGTCGTGGTCGGCTGTTCCGAGCACGACGCCGGCTCGACCGTCACCGCCATCAGCTCCGCCCCGCCTAGCGGCGCGTCGACATAAGTGAGCAGGTCTCCGTTCGCGTCGGGCGTGAAGCACCCGCCGGCCACCGGCGTCTTGCCCTGGATCGTCCACAGCTCGTAGGCCTTCCCCGACGGCAGGGGCCCGAGATCCGAGCCGAACACGTACACGCCGACCTTCCCCGGCCGGTAGGCGACCGCGAGGTGTCCTGAGACGTCCGGTGTAACGGCTTGGAAAGCGGCGATCTTCGCCTCGGCGGGCAGGAAAGCCGGCGCGCCGGCCTTTCCGAGTCCGCGCGTGAGCCAACCCGCGGCGAACAGCACGAGGGCCGCCGCAACGGCGACCAGTCCTCGCCACGCGGGTCGTCCGCTGCGCGCTAGGCGGGGTCGTTCGAGCGAGCGCTCGGTCGCGAGGTCCACGGTTTCGTCCTCGAACCCCGCGCGCGCGGCAACCGGCTCCAGGGCGAACGCCATGCGCCCGGCGACCTCGGCGTAGTCGGACTCGAGGCGGAGGCACTCCGAGCAGTCGGCGCCGTGCGACGCGCGTTCGCGCGCGAGCGCTTCCCGATCCTTCGGGTCGAGCCCGCCGAGCGCGTCGGCGGCCATGAGCTCCTCGATCGCCGAGTGGTCCCTCATCGCTCCATCTCCACGAGCGCTCCCCGCATGCGTCTCATACCGAGCAAGGTCCTCGATTTCACGGTGCCTAGCGGAAGGGAGAGCCGCTCGGCGATCTTCGACTGCGAGAGCCCATCGAAGTACATCAGCTCCAAGACCCGGCGTTGCTCGGGCGGGAGCTCGTCGAGCGCCGAGCGGACGGCCTTGCGTTCCTCGGGAAGGCCCAGCTGATCGACGACCTGGTCGGCCGGATCTGGTTCGCGATCGAGCGCGTCCGGCACCGCGGCTTCCGTCCGGCGACGGTGCGCTTCCTCGCGGCGAACGGCATCGACCGCGCGATGGTGGACCATGCCCATCAGCCACGCCCTCACCGATCCGCGCTGCTGGTCGTAGGCGGACGGGTTCCGCCACAGTGCCAGGAACGCTTCCTGGACGATCTCCTCCGCGAGGAAGGGCTGCCGCACGACACTGCGCGCCAGCGCGAGAGCGCTCGGCGAGTACCGGCGGAACAGACCGCGGAAGGCGTCGTCGTCTCCCTCTCCGATCCGCCTGACGAGATCCCGGTCGCGGGTTTCGGAGAGGTCGATCATCGGCCGCTCGCGTTCGAGTGCCCGCCCGTGTTCGATCGTCGCGGTCGCCATGTTCCCTTCGCTCGTGCGCCGGAGAGGATTCGCTGCGGTGCCCGGGCCGGATCGGTGGGGGCAGGCGTCAGGTGTGGCCGGATCACGCCTGGGGCTGGCCTAGCCGTCGGTCGCGCATGCGGTTCTCGGCGCGCTCTATCAGCTGCTCGAGCGTCTCCGGGTTCTCGGCGTCGTAGGCGGCGGCGCCGACCGACAGCTCGAGCTTCGATGGGCGTGGGTTCCGAGAGTTGTGGGTGGCGACGGCCTCGACGAGCCGGGTCAGCACCATCGTCTCCGCGCCGGCGGCGTTGCCCGTCAGCAGCACGCAGAAGCGATCTGAGGACACGCGCGCAAGGACGTCGCAGTCGCGAACGGCCTCGCGGAGCACCCGGGCGGTGTCGGCGACCAGGAGCGAGCCCTCGGCCGTGCCTCGCTGCTCGTCGACGGCCTGCAGCCCGTCGAGCTGGACGAACAGCAGGATCACCGGTTCCTTCGAGCGGGCGGCCATGCGGATGTGGTGCTCGGCTAGGGGAGTGAATCCGCGCCTGTTGTACAGGCCGGTCAGCGGGTCCACCGTGACGAGGCTTTCCATCGCTCGCTCCAGCCGGTGGTGCTCGGCGGCGAAGCGGATCGACCGCGAGATCGAATCGGCGTCGAGGTGCTCTTTGACCAGATGGTCCTCGGCGCCGCCGCGGACGGAGGCGCGGGCGTCCCCACCGTTGCCGGGGCCGGACAACACGATGATCGGGACGTTCCGGTACGCGTCGTGGAGTCGCGTGAAGGTGGCGATGCCGACGCTGTCGGGAAGTGAGAGAGAGAGCAGGACCACATCGAAGTCGCCGTCCTCCAGCCGCGCCTCCGCGCGCTCGAGCGTCGTCTCGACCTCGAGGTGGAGGTTCAGCTCGGTGGCGCGGCCGATGGCGCCCCGCACCCTCTCCAGGTCGTCGGGCTCATGTTCGACGAGCAGCACCCGTAGGTGGTCGACCGACATCTCCAACGAAGCTTATCCGCCCGGGGATGCCGGAAGCGAGACCGCGTCGCGGATCCGCTCGATCGCCGACGGGTTCTCCAGGCTCGATAGGTCGCCTGGGTCCTCTCCCGCGACGGTGGCGCGGATCGCTCGGCGGAGGATCTTCGCCGAGCGGGTCTTCGGGAGTTCGGGGACGAACACGACACGGCTCGGTTTGAAGGCCTTCCCCAGGTGGTTGGCGACGCTCTGCGCGAGATCCGCGGCGAGCTCCTCGTCCGTCCGAGTCCCCGGCTTCGTGACGACGAAGCACCAGATGGCTTCTCCCTTCACCTCGTCCGGCACTCCGACCACGGCTGACTCGGCGACCGCGGGGTGCTCGGCGAGGATGCTTTCCACCTCGGCGGGGCCGAGGCGTTTCCCCGCGACGTTCATCGTGTCGTCGGAACGGCCGTGCAGGAACCAGTAGCCGTCCTCGTCCACGCTCGCCCAGTCGCCGTGCAACCACACACCGGGGAAACGCCGCCAGTAGGTGTCGAGGTAGCGCTCGGGGTCGCCACGCAAGCCACGCGTCATCGCCGGCCACGGCTGCTTGCAGACCAGTTCGCCGACCTCGCCGCGGGAGACCGGGGTGCCGTCCGGCCCGAAGACGTCGATGTCCATCCCGAGAGCCGGGCCGCGGAGCGTGCAGGACTTGAGCGGCGTGATCGGATGTGGAGAAAGGAAGCACGCGCCGATCTCGGTCCCGCCGGAGAGGTTGATGATCGGGCATCGGCCCTCGCCGACCACCTCATGGAACCAGCGGTAGGGCTCGGGGTTCCAGGGCTCGCCGGTCGAGGCGAGGATCCGCAAGGACGACAGGTCGTGCTTTCGAACTTCTTCCTCGCCTGCGGGGATGAGCGCGCGGATCAGGGTGGGAGAGACGCCGAGCGTGGTGATGCCGTGGCGCTCGATCATGTCCCAGATGCGGTCCGGCCCGGGGAAGTTCGGCGCGCCGTCGTAGAGGAACACGGTGGCGCCGAGCGCCGTCGCGCCGACGACCTCCCACGGCCCCATGATCCAACCGAGGTCGGCGAACCAGTAGACGATCTCGCCTTGATGCAGATCAACCTGATACGCGACCTCCTCGGCGATCTTGACGAGGAACCCGCCGTGGACGTGGACTGCGCCCTTCGGCCTGCCGGTCGTTCCGCTCGTGTAGGCGATGAACAGCGGATGCTCGGGGTCGAGGTGCAGCGTTTCGAAGGAAGACGGTTGCGCGGCAAGGAGCTCGTCCCATCCAACGTCGCGACCGTCGCGCCGGGGCGCATCTTCGCGTTGGAGCCGCGACCACACCAGGACGTGTTCGACCGACGGCGACGCGTCGGCCGCCTCGTCGGCAACCTCCTTCATCGGCACCGGCTTCCCGCGGCGAGGGAACCCGTCGGCGGTTATCAGGAGCTTCGCCTCTGCGTCGCGGAGCCGCTGCGCGACGGCATCGGCCGCGAAGCCGGAGAAGATCGGCAGCCACACGGCGCCGAGCTTCGCGCAGGCCATCACGGCGGCGACCGCTTCCGGAGACATCGGGAGGAAGATGCCGACCGCGTCGCCCTTCCCGACGCCGAGCGAGACGAGCCCGTTGGCCAGCCGGTCGCTCATCTCGCGAAGCTCGCGATAGGTAACGCTCCGGACTTCGCCCTCTTCGCCCTCCCAGATCACGGCGAGCGCGTCGGGCGTCCGCTCCGCCCACCGATCGACGCAGTTGTGGGCGAGGTTCACGCTGCCGCCACCGAACCACGTCGCCCACTCGACGCCTTTCGATGTGTCCAGGACGCTCGTGTAGTTCTCGAAGAACTCGAGGCCGAGGTCCCTCACGACCGCGTCCCAGAACCAGGCGACGTCCCCGACCGAGCGGGCGATCAGCTCGTCGTAGGTCGCGATCTGATTCGCCCGCATGAAGCGCGTGACGTTCGCGCGCTCCACGTACTCCTCCGAGGGACTCCACACGATCGTCACGCCGGTCCGCTTCCCTCCTCGCGTGGCTCGGGTAGCCTCTGAGACAGCCTATGGCGAACGAACCCGCACTGCCGAAGCCATCCAGGCGCGCCCACCCGCACGTCCGGCGCACCTTCCTCGCTGCGACCGCTTCGTTCGCGGCGCTCGTCATGGTGATCGGCGCGATCGGATTCGGCGCCGACTTCTGGGTGAGGGCGCAGATCCAGACGATCGGCCCGGCATCGCCGGAGCCGGCCGTCTCGGGTGCGACCGGGTCGCCGACCCCCGACTACACCGGCAAGTGCG
>JBGPKY010000180.1:0-5221 GCA_041486205.1 Actinomycetota bacterium | reverse complement strand
GATCGAAGGACGATGATGGGTGCGCTCTCGCCACTGCGCGATCGCAGCTTCCAGCTCGGCCAGCGGCCACAGGCGGTTCGCCGGGACCAGCTCGTTGCGGAGCTCGTCGTCGGCCGCGTGGAAGCTCACCGCCAGCCGCACCTGGTCGTTCGCATCGGCGAGCCTCCGGATACCCGGCACCACTCCCACCGTCGAAACCGCGATGTGTCGCGCGCCGAGCCTCATACCGAGCGGATCCGTCATCCGCGCGATCGCGGTGAAGACGTTCCGCTCGTTCGCGAGCGGCTCGCCCATCCCCATGAACACGATGTTCGTGAGCCTCTGAGGCGTCGACGGCGGCAATCTTGACGCCTCTCGCCGGGCCCAAACGACCTGCGAGGCGATCTCGCCCGCGCTGAGGTTGTTCTTCAAGCCCATCTGGCCGGTGGCGCAGAACCCACAGTTCATCGCGCAGCCTGACTGCGACGAGACGCAAGCAGTTACGCGATCGCGGTAGCCCATCAACACCGTCTCGATCGGGTGTCGTTGGCCGAGGAGGAGCAGCGACTTGCGCGTGGCGCCCCGATCGGCGGTTCGCTCTTCCAGCACATCGACCCCGAGCGGCAGCTCCTCGGACAGCCTCTCGCGGAGCGAGGGCGGTAGGTCGCTCATCTCCTCGAACGTCGCGGACCGCTTCCAAAGCTGCGCGTAGACCTGACGCGCGCGGTACGAAGGCTCGCGCCAAGACGAGAGCAGCTCCGTGAGCTCCGCCAGCGAGAGGTCGTAGGCGCCCATCAGAGCTCCAGACTACCCGCGCCCCCCGAACCGCTCCTTCGCGAGCGCTCGCCACACGACGCCTGCGCCTACGGCGACGACGGCAGCCGCGCCGGCGAACAACGCCGGAGCTCCGAGCCGCTGGAACACTACGCCTCCAACGGCGGAGCCGAGGATCGGACCGATCCCCATCGTGGCCATCTGCATGAGGGCTTGCCCGGTGTTCTGCAGTTCCCCGGGCATCAGCCGTCCGGTCGCGACCACGAGCGCCGCGTACATGAGACCGAACCCCGCACCTCCACCCATCTTGATCAGCGCCACCACCGTGGGGTTCGCGACGAGCGCCCAGCCGATCATCATCATCACGTATATCCCACACCCCGTGGCATAGAGCACGCGGAGCCCTACGTGTTGCCCCAGCCATCCGCTCGCACGGAAGAACGGGATCTCGATCACCGCCGCGACGCACGCCGCAAGCCCGACGAGGAAGGGCCCGCCGCCTCGGGATGCGATCCGCAGCGGCACGAAGGTCTGAGCGCCCCACGTCGCAACGCTCACGAGCAGCAGCCCGAACAGGAAGGACTTGAGGCCCGGTACCGCGCGGAACGCATCGCCAACGGACCCCAATCGCGAGCCGCCCTCGTCCCTTCGCTGGGGCTTCGTCGTCGGGAACCGCATGGTGAACGCCGCGTATACGAGTAGGCCGATGGCATACGCGGGAAGAAGCGGTTCCAGCCCCACGCGCTCGAACCAAAGACCGAACCCGAGAACCGCCACGGCCCAACCGATGCTCGCCCAGAGGCGGATCGTGCCGTATTCGGTGATGCGCTCTGGTCCAAGGTGCGCGAGGGCGAGGGCGTCGGCGAGCGCGGTGCCCGGGCCTCCCACCAGGCCCAGGACCGCCACCACCGATGCGATAACCCAGAGACGCGAACCTGCCGGGATCAGCGCGAGCGCGACGAGGGCAGAGGCCACCGATGTGATCCGCAGGGCACCCACCGAGCCGAGCTGCGTATCGGCCACGTGGCTCCATGCGGGCGACGCCGCCACCGACGCGAGGGACGAAACGGCTAGCACGACACCTATCCGCTCCGGCGAAAGCCCTCGTTCGCGAAGGAGCAGGGCGAAGAACGGCAGGAACGCGGCACCAGCCGCGCCGCCGAGCGCGAACAGCACCCGCACGTCGCGATCGCGATGGACGGCCTGCATGCCCCGAGCCTACGCGCGGGCGCGGACCCCGTCGCAGAAGATGAGGGTCCCTAGAGAACCCAGGCGGAATGGTTAGGCGATGTCGTCCGGCTCCGCCGTATCACCGGGAAGGTCCTCGCGGGCTTCGTCCTCGAGGCCAGGCGGCGGCACGTCGATCCCTGCCGCTCGGTCTTTCTTCCGCTGGTTGCGGGCGATCCGTCTCGCCTCGCGCGAGGCGGCGTTCTTGGCGTTGACCTCGCGACGCGCCCGTTTCCCGAAGCTGTCCGGCATACAGCCAGAGTACGGGAAACCGACGGAACCGCCACGGAAGGTCACGGGCGGGGGCTATCAGACGGGCGGGCGACGGTAATCGATCGCATACGGGGGCGGTTCGATGTCGAACTTGAGATCCGGGGCGGTCACGGGCGGGAGGAACCTAGTCTGCAAAGGGATGACACCCGCCCATATGGGAAGGTCGGCGTCGGGCGACTCCGAATCGTCGGGTGGCCCCTCGGAGATCTTCGCGGACGCCTCACCGATCGGGAGCGCCAGCACCGTTGTGGCCTTCAGTTCCTGCTCCGTCACCGGCCGCACGTCGGCCCAGCGACCCGGAACGATCTGCTCGGTAAGCGCCTCGAGCGCATGGAGCTTCTCGGCGGGATCTTCGAGCACCCTCGCGCTACCGAAGAGCACCACGGAGCGATAGTTCACAGAGCTCTCGAACGCCGAGCGCGCGAGGACGATCCCGTCGAGCAACGTGACCGTGACGCAGACCGGGATCTCGGAGGAGAGCGCGCGTAGCGTGCGGCTCGCAGCGGAGCCGTGGAGGTACAGCTCGTCTCCCACGCGAGCTTGGAGGGTAGGGATAACGAACGGCCTGCCTTCGTGCACGAAGCCGAGATGGCATACGAGCGCCTCATCGAGGATGGAGTCGATCGTCGCCCGGTCGTAGCGAGCGAGGTCGGGCAGGCGGCGAACCTTAGTCCGTTCTGAAGGCGCGCCTCCCGCGATCTCCTCGTCCATAGCCGGCCATCATATCCACCGCCCGAGCGGCTCCGATGCCCGAGGCGGGCGGTCGCGAGAGGCGTCGGCGGTTACACCGGGGCTCCCGCTGGCAACGCTTCGAGCGTAGGCTCCCGGGATGGCCACCTGTCCGAGCTGCGGAGCCGAGAACCCCGACCAGGCGAAGTTCTGCAACGAGTGCGGTTCGACCCTCGCGCAGGCCGAGCCGCGCCGGAAGGAGCGGAAGTACGCGACCGCGCTGTTCGCCGACCTCGTGGGCTCGACCGCGCTCGCGGAGAAGGAGGACCCCGAGGTCGTGCAGGAGGTCGTCGGGCGAACCTTCGACCGCCTGGCCGAGGAGGTCCGCCGGTTCGAAGGACTCCTCGAGAAGTTCATGGGCGACGCGGTGCTCGCCGTGTTCGGCGTCCCGAAGGCGCACGAGGACGACGCAGAGCGCGCCGTCCGTACTGCGCTCGAGATGCACGCGGTGCTCTCCGAGCTGAACCGCAGCTTCGCCTCCGAGGGCAAGCCGCGGCTCGAGATGCGGATCGGACTCGAGGCCGGCGAGGTGCTGGTAGACCTCGAGCGCGCGAACGGGCCTCGGGACCGGATGCTCACCGGCGACGCGGTGAACACGGCCGCGCGTCTACAGACCGCAGCCGAGCCCGGCCACATCGTCGTCGGTCCCGCCGTGTACGCCTCCACGAAGGACGTCATCGAATACCGCGAGCTCGAACCTCTAAGTCTGAAGGGCAAGGCCGAGCCTGTCCCCGCGTGGCGCGCGCTCCGCATCAAGGCGCGGACCCGGGGCGAGCGCCCGAAGCTGGGGTTGGAAGCGCGCCTGATCGGGCGCGACGAAGAGCTCGCGGTCTTGAAGCAGACGCTCCGCCGCGTCGAGACCGAGGGACGCCCCGCGCTGGTTACGATCGTCGGGCCCGCCGGCGTCGGGAAGTCACGCCTCGTTTCCGAGCTGGAGCACTACGTCGAGGGTCTCCCGCAGACCGTCTACTGGCGGAGGGGGCGGTGTCTCGCGTACGGCAACACGTCCTATTCGGCGTTCGCGGACGCGATCAAGGCGCAGTGCGAGATCTTCGATGACGACACCGCGGAGATCGCAGCGAAGAAAGCCGACGCGGCCGTTCGGGAGCTCTTCGGCGACGATTCGGTGGCGCCGCAGATACGCGCATTGATCGGAGCCGGCGAGCCAAGGTCCATAAGCCGCGAGGACCTGTTCGACGCATGGCGCCGATTCCTGGAACGCATGGCCGCGCGCTACCCGCTCGTCGTGGTCCTCGACGACATCCACTGGGCGGACGGCGGCATGCTAGACCTCGTAGAACACGTGGCCGACTGGGCCCAAGGTTCGATCATGGTCCTCGCGACCGCCCGCTCCGAGCTGTTCGAGGCGCGCCCGACGTGGGGCGGCGGCAAGCGCAACGCCGCGTCGATCTACCTCGACCCCCTCTCGGATGCCGAGGGCGAGGAGATGCTCGACGACCTGCTCCCGGGGAACCTCGCGGCCGAGCTGAAGGCGACGATCGTCGAACGCAGCGAGGGGAACCCGCTCTACGTGGAGGAGATCGTTCGCAAGTTGATCGACGACGGAGTCTTGCGCGCCACGGAAGCCTCTCGATGGGAGACCGCGCTTCCCGTCGCCGAGGTCGAACTCCCACGCTCGATCCAAGGGCTCATAGCGGCGCGACTGGACGGCCTCCCCGAGGACGAGAAGGCCGTCCTGCAAGATGCGGCCGTCGTCGGCCGTGTCTTCTGGGTGGGAGCCGTCGCCGAGCTGAGCGGGCGTTCGCCGCAGGAGGTGCGCGATGCCGTCGGACGCCTTCGCGTGAAGGAGCTCGTGCTTCCGCACGATCCTTCGAGCTTCTCAGACGAGCTCGAGTTCTCCTTCCGTCACAACCTGATCCGCGACGGCGCCTACGATTCGCTTCCCAAGTCGCTGCGAGCCGACAAGCACGCGGGCGTCGCGCACTGGGCGCAAAGGCGCGCGGGCGACAGGGCCGACGAGATCGCGGAGCTGATCGCCACCCATCAGCTCGAAGCGCTCCGCTACCTCGACGAGCTTGGGGAGACGGGAGAGCGGCGTAAGGAACTCGAGCGAAGCGCTTTCGCCTGGACGCGGGCAGCAGGCGACCGCACGGCGGCGATCTGGCAGCGGTCCGAGGCAACGCGCTGGTTCCGCGAAGCCGAGCGTCTCGCAGACGCGATCGACCTCTCGCCCGGCGAGCGGGTCGGACTGGTCCGCGCACACGTCGACGCCTCGTGG
>JBGPKY010000179.1:0-5243 GCA_041486205.1 Actinomycetota bacterium | reverse complement strand
TCAGGCCCCTCTACGACAAGATCGGCGGCGGCGAGAAGCTCCTCAGGGGTTTCCTCGCCTCGAACCGCGACCTTGACCGTGACCAGGCCGCCCCCGGCCAGCCGGTCGAGCGCGGCGAACGCGTCGAGGTCGGCGACGTCGTCACCGGCGAAGAGAGCCGCTGACAGGCGTTGCTCCCCGACGACCTTCTCGACCGCGCCGCCCTTCATCGCCCGACCGGCGGGAACCAACTCGAGGACCATCTTCCCCTCGACGAGATCGAGCCCGTTAGAGGTAGCGATCGGCTGTAGTGATGCGGAGAGGGAAACCCGCGCTGCTGCAGGATCGGGCGCCTGTCGATAGTGCACCGCCACGGAAACCCCCTTGTCCTCCACCCAAACCTCGGGCACGGAAGCCGCAGCGGCTTCGACGTTCGGAAGGATCGCACCGAGGCCCGTGCGTGAGACCCCTTCCAGACCGTAAAGCCCGTAGCAGCGAACCCCGGGGACCGCGAGGAGCCCAGAGACCTCCTCGGAACGGCGCCCAGACACCACGGCGACCATCGCGTAGACCGGTAGGAGCGCGGCGAGCGCCTCACGGGCACCATCGGCCGGGTGCGCCAACTCGGGTCGCTCGACGATCGCGGACAGGGACCCGTCGAAGTCGAGGAAGATCCCAGCCCGCTCGGCCTGGTCTCGGAAGGCCGCGAGGCTAGTGCTTGGTGGCCGCGTAGTCGGTACCGAGGTAGATCGCGACCTGGACGGACTTGGGGACGTTGGAGCTCGCGTCGAGCGGCGCCATCTTCACGGCGAGACCCTTGAAGAAGTTGTCGGCGATGTACTGCGCCTCGACCTGGTCCTGGGCGTTGCGGTAGTAGAGCGTGGTCTGCGACACCGGCGACGGGGCGTTGGCGATCGGGTTCGGAACGTAGCCGTATGTGTCCTGGAGCTTCGTCGCGGTGTCCGAGGCAAGGCCCGTGACCGAGGATCCGTTGTAGACGGCGATACGCACGCCTTGGACCTGCGGGCTGGGGGATGTCTTGGGTGGCTTCGTCGGTTTGGTCGTGGGCGACTGGGACGGCGTTGGGCTGGTGATGCCGTTGTTCGCCAGGCCTCCCGAGGCGTCCGGGAACGCCTTGCCGATCAGAACGACGCCACCAACGACCAGGGCCACGATGATCGCGAACCGAACGGTGCTGGTAGCCACGGAGAAGTAGAAGCTCCTCTTGGTCGGTGGTTCGTGCTTGCCGGACATCCTACCCCAGGGCTAGAGGGTAAGCCCGAGCCTGCGGGCCGACCGCTTCCGCCGGCGATCTTCCCGCAGACGTCGCAGGCGCCGGACCAGCATCGCGTCGTATCCCAAGGCCTCGGGCAGGTCGATCGCGCGATTGAGGAGCTGGTGATAGCGGGCGGGCGAGAGCCCGAGCCGCTCACGAACCTGTCGCTCCTTGGGGCCGGGGGACTTCCACCAATCGCGCTCGAAGTCCAACAGCTCTCGGGAACGCGCGTCGAGATGCTGCTCGGGAACATCGCGGCGAGGGGACATCGTGCTCACGACCTGGAGGCTAGCAAGCGGCAGTGACGCTTCAAGCACCGTCGCGAAGTTTCAGCCTACGAGCGCGCGGATCTGGCGAACCGCGACCGTGAGGGCAGCGAGATCGGTGACCCCCTCCATCGCGAGCGTACGCATGAATCGCTGGAGCCGCGCAGCCGTCTCCGCCCGCGAAGCGAGGTAGTTGGCAACGGCGGCGTCGATCCCCTGCGCGCCGGCGGAGCCGATCACGCGCTGCGCGAGCTGGCGCCGGACCAGCAGCAGGTCGTCCTCCATCGCTTGGAGCGCCCACCGGTGCCAATGCGAGCCGATCGGCAGCTGGCGCAGCCGCTCCTCCAGCCAATCGATCGAGAGTGCCTCCCCGAGCAGGAAGAACGCTCGGGCGATCTCTTCGACGGAGCGGGCGGACTCGTCCGCCACCGCGATGACGTCTGGGCCGTGAACGAGCTTCGTTTGGAACGCATGCCGCCGTGCGGTTCCCTCCGGAACACCGCTCTCGCTCAGGCGGCGTACCTCTCGCTCGCGGTCGAGTCTCCACACATCGGGTCCGACAGACGGCAAAGCGTCCGCGAGGCGCGTGAAAGCCTCATTCCAGGCCGCGATCGTCTCTCCGGCGAGCGGAGAGGCGTGCGCGAGGTACCAACGCGACGTCTTCTCGACGAGTCGGTCTACGCCCGCCATCAACTCGTTGAGGATCGCTGGGTCGATCTCTCCGACGAGGTCTTCGATCGATTCCCATCTCAGGACAGCTCCGGTCACGTCGCGGGCGATCCGATAGGCGCGGACCACGTCCGAGGCCTCGGCTCCCATCTCGGCCACCAGCCGCGTCACGAAGGTGACCCCCTGGGAATTCACGACGTCGTTCGCCACGATCGTGGCGATCAGCTCGCGCCGCAGCGGGTGCAGCGCAAGTAGATGGCCGAATCGCTCGACGACCTTGGGAGGGAAGTAGCCGCGAAGATCCTGCTCGAGGTAAGGCGCGTCGGGAAGCTCGGAACCAAGCAAGGCCGTCACGAGGCTGCGCTTCGCATAGGCGAGCAGGACGGCGAGCTCGGGCCGGACCATGCCCCGGCCCGCGCGGCGCCGCTCTGCCATCTCGTCGGGGGAGGGCAGGTATTCGATCTCGCGTTCGAGGAACCCCGCTGCCTCGAGCGACTGCATCAGATCCTCGATCGCCTCCATCCGCCCGGGCGAGAGGTCGACCTCCTGCGAGAGGATCTGAGCCTGGAGGAAGTTGTCGTACAAGACGTGATCGGTCACGTCGCCCTCGACCTCCACGAGCAGCTGGTTCCGCTGCTCGAGGGTGAGCTCGCCACGCTGGATCGCGAGACCGAACAGGACCTTCAGATTCACCTCGTGGTCGGAGCAGTCGACACCCGCAGAGTTGTCGATGAAATCGGTGTTGACACGCCCGCCGCCGACCGCGTACTCGATCCGGCCCCGTTGCGTGAGGCCGAGGTTCCCGCCCTCGGCGACGACGCGGCACCGAAGCTCGCTGCCGTTCACGCGAACGGAGTCGTTCACCCTGTCGCCGACATCCGGGTGCGACTCGCGGGAGCCCTTCACGTACGTGCCGATGCCGCCGTTCCACAGCAGATCGACCGGTGCCCTAAGGATCGCTTCGATCACCCCGTCGGGCGACAGCTCTTGGCCGTCGACGCCGATCGCTCCACGAACCTCCGGCGAGAGCGGGATCTTCTTCGCCGTCCTCGGCCAGACGCCGCCTCCCGCCGAGATCTTCTCGCGGTCGTAGTCGTCCCAAGACGAGCCGGGCATCTGGAACAGCCGCGTGCGCTCCGCGAACCCGACCGCCGGGACCGGGTTCGGATCGATGAAGACGTGACGGTGGTCGAACGCAGCGACCAGGCAGATCTGGTCGGAGAGCAACATGCCGTTGCCGAACACGTCGCCCGACATGTCGCCTATGCCGACGACGGTGAACGGTTCGTTCATGACGTCGGCGCCGAGCTCCCGGAAGTGCCGCTTGACCGATTCCCACGCACCGCGCGCCGTGATCCCGAGCTTCTTGTGGTCGTATCCGGCGCTGCCGCCCGAGGCGAAGGCGTCGTCGAGCCAGAAGCCGTACTCGGCGGCGACGGCGTTCGCCGTGTCGGAGAACGTCGCCGTTCCCTTGTCGGCCGCGACGACGAGGTACGGGTCGTCCTCGTCGTGCACCACTACATCCGGAGGATGGACGATCGCACCGTCAACGAGATCGTCGGTGATGTCGAGCAAGCCGCGCATGAACGTCACGTACTGACGCGTGACCTCCTGCTTGAGTGAAGTCGGGTCGGTCATCGGCCGCTTGAGGATGAAGCCGCCCTTGGAGCCGGTGGGCACGATCACGGCGTTCTTAACCATCTGCGCCTTCATCAGTCCGAGAACCTCGGTGCGGTAGTCCTGGCGGCGGTCCGACCAGCGGATCCCGCCGCGCGAGACCTTCCCGCCTCGGAGGTGGATCGCCTCCATCTCCGGCGAGTACACGAAGATCTCGTACAGAGGCGTCGGTTTCGGCATCTCCGGCACATCGGCGGAACGGAACTTGAACGACAGGAACGCGCGACCGGCCCGGAACGCGTTCGTCCGAACGGTCGCGTCGATCAGACCTAGGTGCGTGCGAAGGATGACATCCTGCTCCAGGGAACGAACAGCGTCGAGGTCTGCGAGGATCTCGGCGCGCAGGTCCTGCTCGACCCCGGGACCGGCGCCTGCGGCCGGATCGAACCGCGCCTCGAACAGCCCGACGATCTTCGCCGCGATGTCCGGATGGGCCGCGAACGCGTCGTTCTTGTACTCGACGGGGAAGCCCGCGTTCACCCGGTGGTGGTACTTCCGGTACGCGCGCAAGATCGTGACCTGTCGGTGCGTCAGTCCCGCCGTGACGACGAGCCTGTTGAGCGAATCGTTCTCGGCTTCCCCCTTCCACACGGCGGAGATGCAGTCGGCGATCCGTGGCCCGGCTGCTTCCACGTCGAGCGGCTTCCCGTCCGCGCCGAGCACACCGAAGTCGTGGAGGAACCTTTCGTCTTCGTCTCCGAGGAGACGGGTCGGCCATTCCTCGACGACCCGCAGTCCGAGTGCCTCGAGCCGCGGCACGAAATCGGACAGCTGGATCTTCCCGCCGATCTTGTAGAGGCGCACACGCGTCAAGACCTCGCCCTCGTCCTCCTCGTTCGCGAGGCCTACGACGAACGCTTCATCGCCAACCTCCAGTTCCTCCAAGCAGTCGATGTCCGCGAGCGTGAGCTCGACGTCGGTCGAGGACTTGTAGTACTCGGGGAATCGATCGCTCCACCGCTCGAATAGCTCAAGTCCGCGCGCGGCGCCGTGGACTTCCTGCAGCCGGTCGAGCAGCCGATCGTCCCACGTGTGCGCGAGGGCAACGACCTCTTCCTCGAGCTCTTCGAACGCCACATCGGGTACCTCCCGGGCGTCGGTATGAACGGTGAAATGAAGCAGAGCCATCTGGGACTCACCGAGCGATAGGTGGTAGTCGACGCTCGACCCTTTGAACCTCTCCACGAACAAGTCCTGCAACCGGTGCCGGAGCTCAACGCTGAAACGCTCTCGCAGTAGCGCCACCAACACCGAGACGCTTCGACGGAACAGGTCGGGGCGCACGAACAGGCGGACACGGTTCTGCTCTTGCAACGCAAGGAGTCCCATCACACGGAGGCGAAGCTCTTCAGCGGAGGCGGAGAACAGTTCGTCCT
>JBGPKY010000178.1:0-5253 GCA_041486205.1 Actinomycetota bacterium | reverse complement strand
TGGTCGAACCGAGGGTCTCCACCGCGACGAGCTTCTTGATCAGGGCCTTCCGTTGCGCCATCCGTCGAACGCCGATCGCGAGCGAGACGGACAGGGTTGCAGGCAACCCCTCCGGGACTAGCGCGACGCCGACCCCCATGGCCAAGATGAACGCGTCGACGATCTTCGAACCAGACCCCGCCCTGATCGCGAACATGACCGTGGCGATGACTATCGCCGCCGCGGACACGCGCTTCGCCATGTTCGCGATCTGCCGCTGAAGCGGGCTCTTCTCGTCCTCCACCTCCGCCGTGAGGCGGAAGATGCGCCCGAACTCGGTCTGCAATCCCGTCGCGAAGACAACGGCCTTGCCGGTTCCGTTGACGACCGAGGTTCCCATGAAGACGAGGTTCCGGGACTCCAAGAGCTCCGTGTCCTCGGAGGACGCCTCCTCCGTCCGGCTCACGGGGTCGCTCTCCCCCGTCAGCGCGACGTTGTTGATCAGCAGGTCATGAGCTCCGACGAGCCGGCTGTCGGCCGAGATCGCAACGCCCGGCTCGAGCACGACCAGATCCCCTGGAACGAGCCCTTCGGCGGGAAGCTCCATCCGCTCGCCGTCGCGGATCACCCGTGACACTTCCGGGACGAGGGCCTGCAACGCTTCAGCCGTCCGTTCGGCGGAGTACTCCTGGAAGAAGCCGATGATCGCGTTCAGCACCACGACGCCCAGGATCGCGACGGCGAGCTGGAGGTTCCCGACGTCGTGGGGCACCTGCACCACGTATGCGAGGAACGTGAGAGCAGCGGCTGCGATCAGGACGATTGCGAACAGATCCGTGAACTGACCGAGGAACCGAAGCGCTAGCGAACGCCGGACGGCCTTCGGTAGCCGGTTCTTCCCATATCGCGCTAAGCGCGACGCAGCCTCTTCTGCCGTGAGCCCGCGCGGGGACGTTCCCATCGCCCGGTAGACATCGAGTCGTTCGAGCGTGTGGATGGCCGCGATCGACCGAGGTTCGTCGGTCTGGACCTCTTCGAGGCTGCTCACCACGAGAACCTCACCAGGGGATTCCAGGCGACGCGGCGGCCTCGGTCGAAGCCGATCGTGCCTTCGACGAAGAGACGCCTCCCGACTTCGACTCCAGCGACGGCGGACCTGCCGAGGAACCGCAGGATCACCGATCCGGTCGCGTCCTCAAGCGCGCACTCGAGGACCGGACCACTCCCGGCCGCGTGCTGTCGCATCTCCCGAACGGTGCCGGTGACCCCGACCCTGCGTCGTAGCGCAGCCTGTCCGATCGGGAAGAGCTCGATGCCGCCGTCAAGATCGGGCGATCGCCGCCCGATAGGGGCGTCGGCGACCCGGTCGATCTCGCGTGCTCCTGCGCTTCCCACGACTCGAGCGTCGCACTCGCCGCATCAAGCCAGCGTCAATGCGAGAGCGCGAACCGTTAAGCCTGCGTTAATCCCGCCACGGCGTGCGAGGTTTCATCCTTCATCCGGACCGACGAGCTGGTACCCGACCCCGGGGCTCGTTCGGAGCAGCACGGGGTGGGAAGGATCCTCTTCGATCTTCTTGCGAACGAGGCGAGCGTACACGCGGAGGTAGTGCGTTTCGGTCCCGTACTCCGGTCCCCACACCGCTTGGAGGATCATGCGATGGGTCAAGACCTTGCCGACGTTCCGGGCAAGGAAGGCGAGGAAGTCGAACTCGAGCGGGGTGAGCTCCACTTCCCGCCCCCGCACGAGGGTCTCCCGTTTGGCGAAATCCACGGAGAGCGGGCCGATGTCGACCGTCGAACTCTCGATCTCCGACGCTGGGCGAGCGCGGTGTCGGAGCGCGACCCTCAAGCGGGCCTGGAGTTCCTCCATGCCGAACGGCTTCGTGATGAAGTCGTCCGCTCCCTCGTCCAGCGCCTGGACCTTCCGCTCTTCGCTCCCGTGCGCCGAAAGAACGATGATCGGCGTCTCGGTCCACCCGCGGAGCCGCCGGCACACCTCGACGCCGTCGATGTCGGGAAGCCCGAGATCCAGGACGATGACGTCCGGTCGTTCGAGTGCGGCCACGGCCAACCCGTCCTCGCCCGTGCGGGCCGTCACCACCTCGTACCCTCGAGCTCGTAGTCCCGTGCCGAGGGCCCGGAGGATGGCGAGTTCGTCGTCGATCACCAGCACCCGAGCCACCTCACACCTCCGCCCGTGCGATGGGGAAGCGTACGACGAAGGTCGCGCCACTCCCGGGCGTGGGTTCGACCCAGATCGCTCCTCCATGCACCTCCACGACGCCCTTGCAGATGGCCAGGCCAAGGCCCGTTCCGCCTCGCGATCGACGTTCCGCCCGTGGTTGGTAGAACAGCGTGAAGACGCGATCCCTCTCCCCTTCGGAGATCCCCGGACCGTCATCGGCGATCCGTACCTCCACCCATCGGTCGAGCGTCTCGCTGGCAGTCACGCGGATCGACGTCCCCGGAGGCGTATGGCGCGCCGCGTTCTCGAGGATGTTCGCGATGACCTGCTCGGCGAGGATGTAGTCCACATCGACCAGCGGGAGATCCTCGGGAACCTGCACCGTGAGCCGATGATCTGCCAAGAGACGTCCCATCCTCCCGATGACCGCCGCCACCATCTCGTCGAGGGGCGTCGCCGTCCGATGGAGCTCGAGTGCTCCGGCCTCGATCCGCGACATGTCCAGCAGGTTCGAGACGAAACGAGCCAGCCGGTCTGTCTCCTCCTCGATGGTCCGCAGCAACGTCGCTTGGTCCTCAGCGTTCAGCGGGACCGCGGGATCGATCAGGTCGGACACCGAGGCCTTGATCGAGGCGAGAGGCGTGCGGAGGTCGTGAGACACGGCGCCGACAAGTGCCGAGCGGAGCCGGTCGACCTCCTCCAGCATCCGCGAGCGGGTGGCTTCCTCTTCGAACTTCGCGCGCTCGACAGCAAGGGCGCACTGAGTCGCGAATGTAGTGACCATCCGCACCGTTTCCTCCTCGAAGTTCCCGCCCGCAACTACGAGCAAGCCAGGGCGGCCGGTCTGCGATACGAGGGGGACCGCCAGTACCGAACTCTCCGCGAGTCGTGAGGGCTCTCCGGATGGGCCTCTCCCGACCACCCATCGAAGGACCGGTTCCGGGAGCTCGTCGCCGTCCAACGCGGCGATCCTCATCCGCCTGCCCTGTTCCTCGAGCAGGATGGCGGCGGTCGTGAAACCGAACAGATCCCGTATGAGCTGGACGGCCGCGTGCAACGCCGCTCGGAGATCCGGCGCAGCGGCAAGCGCCTGCGAGAGCCGGTAGAGGACTTCGGCTTCGGCCTGACGGCGTGCGGACTCCGCCTGGGCCCTCTGAACCTGAGCCACGACGCCTCCGACGACCAATCCGACGACCCCGTAGACGACGAGTCCGACGAGATTCTCAGGCTTCGCGACGCGGAAGGTGTGGAACGGCAGGATGAAGAAGAAGTCGTAGGCAAGGAACCCAGCGGCGATGCCAACCGGGGCGACGACGAACCCGCCGATCGCGACGCCGACGACGACCGGGATCACGAGGACCAGCGCAGCGGCATCCGCGCTGATGTCGGATCGGAACGGGATCAGGCAGGCGACGCCCAGAGCGATGCCGGCAAGTGTGACGACGACGCCTGCGGTAACCCGACGAGGCGGAGGTATGAACCGACTGATCCCGAACACGAAGTCAGGCTACTGCGGAGAGCGCGGCGTTCCTACACCGCTCCCATCGCGAAGATCTACGCGGAGAACTCGAAGCGCGGGTTCACCATCCGCCGCCCCGCGTGCAGCGCGCCCACGACGCCCTCGACGACCCCTCGTGTGCCCAGCGTGAGCCCGGGGATCGAACGCCGGCCCATCCACACGACGGTGATCTCTCCCGTCCCGTCGGTGAGCAAGGCCTCGAGCGACTCGTACCCCTCGACCGGGCGAACCGTGATGCGCTTCACGACGCCGGCGAGCTTGATCGGCGTTCGGGATGGAGCTTCGGCGATGCGAACCGTGCCGGCGACCTTCGCCGCCCACCCGGAGATCTCGTCGGCGAGCCGCTGCTCGTCGCTCTCAGCCATCCGATGGAAGAACCGCCGGAAGGGGTCGAAGGCGCCCATCCTCGTATTCAGCAGGCTCGCACCGGCACCGCGCAAATCGGGGCCGCCTACGAGACCGCCGATCCTCCCCCTGGGACGACTTCCGGTTCGATCATCAGCTCGGACTTCCTCGACTTGGACACGTAGATCGCGGCCCCGAGGATCAGCACGGCGACCATGCCGATCGCGAGCCGAAGCGCGGTGTCCTTCGCGTGCTCGACAACGAGCGGAGCTATCAGAAGAGACACGAGGTTCATGACCTTGATCAACGGGTTCAGCGCCGGGCCGGCGGTGTCCTTGAACGGGTCGCCGACCGTGTCGCCGATGACGGCGGCCTTGTGCGAGTCGCTCCCCTTGCCGCCGTAGTTGCCTTCCTCGATGAACTTCTTCGCGTTGTCCCACGCTCCGCCTGCGTTCGACAGCATCACCGCGAGCAGCTGACCCGTGAGGATCGAACCGGCGAGGAACGCGCCGAGCGCCTCGGCCTTCAGGAAGAACCCCACGATCACGGGCGCGAGCACGGCGAGCAGGCCCGGCGTGAGCAGCTCGCGGAGCGAGGTCCTGGTGCAGATGTCGACGACTCGCGCGTAGTCGGGTTTCTCCTCGTAGGTCATGATCCCGGGATGGTCGTGGAACTGCTTGCGAACCTCCACGACCACCTGCGCAGCCGCGCGCCCAACCGCGCGGATCGCGAGCGAGGAGAACAGGAACGCGACCGACCCGCCGATCAGCAGGCCGACCAGCACGTCGGGGTGGTCGACCCGGATACCGAGGAAGTCGAAGCCGGCGGCTTTCAGCGCCTCTTCGAACGAGCCGAACAACGACGTCGCCGCGATGACGGCCGTCGCGATCGCCATGCCCTTCGTGATGGCCTTCGTCGAGTTCCCGATAGCGTCGAGGCCGGTCAGGATCTCCGCCGGCCGTCCCTCGAACTCACCGGACATCTCAGCGATGCCCTGGGCGTTGTCCGAGACCGGCCCGTACGTGTCCATCGAGACGATGACCCCGACCGTCGTGAGCATCCCCATCCCGGTGAGCGAGATGTAGTAGAGCCGCTCGACCGTGGTGTGTCCCAGCAAGAAGGCACCCATGATCGCGGCCGCGATCACCCGGATCGACCAGACGGTCGACTCGAGGCCCGTCGCGAACCCCGAGAGAATCGTCGTCGCCGGTCCGGTCTGCGTG
>JBGPKY010000177.1:0-5287 GCA_041486205.1 Actinomycetota bacterium | reverse complement strand
TCCGCGGGGAGCTCGAAGGGCTCTACTCGGCACCTCGAGGCGACTTCAGGATCGTCTTCGAGATCGACGAGGCCGCTCGCGTCGTCCTCGTACACCGTGCGCAGCATCGACGGGCTGCCTACCGTCCACGATGAGCCCTTCCGATCTGCCGCTGTGCTCACTGCGGACTACGAATCCACAGCTTCTCCACGGTTCGGCCGGAGCCCGTTGCTAGACTCGCCCGAGGCCGGGTTTCACGCCCGCCAACCTGCGATGGCCGCAACCACTCAGATCGTAGAGCGCACCTCCGAGCCCCCGCGCCTGCGCGTCGGGCCGCGCCTGCGCGTCCTCTCGGCGCACCGCGAGATCCTGCTGAACCTCGTCCGCAAGGAGCTGAAGGTCAAGTACACGGCCTCGGTCCTCGGGGCCGTCTGGTCGCTCCTCAACCCGATCGTCTTCCTCGCGGTGTTCACGTTCGTCGTGAAGATCACCAACAACTCGTTCCCGCACTTCCCGGTGTACCTGCTTTCGGGTCTGCTCGCTTGGAACCTGTTCTCCGTGTCGCTCACGACCGGGGCGCGCTCGGTCATCGACAACTCGAACCTGGTGAAGAAGGTCGCGTTCCCACACGAGATCCTGCCGCTGTCGGCCGTCGGTGTCGCGCTCATCGACTTCGTGTTGCAGACCGTGGTCCTCATGCTGTTCATCGTGGCCTCCGGCTACGGCTTCCACGTACCGGAGTTGGCGATCTATCCGCTCGCGTTCCTGACTCTCGTGGTGTTCACGGTGGCGCTGACGTTCTGGCTGTCCGCGCTGAACGTTCGATACCGCGACGTCGGCCATCTGCTGAACATCGGGCTGCTCGTGTGGTTCTGGTTCACGCCCATCGTCTACGCGGGGTATCTGGTCCAGCACGCGTTGTCCAAGCACGGCCTTTGGAACGTCTTCCTGGTGAACCCGCTCTCGCCGGTGGTATTCGGGTTCCAGCGTGCGCTTTACGCGGTCGTGCGACCCACCCCAACGCTGACGGTTTTGCCAACCGTCAGCCTCGGCTGGCTCGCCGGCCTGCTCGCGATCACCCTCGCCGCTTCGACGCTGTTCCTGCTCTTCACGTGGCGCGCGTTCTTCGACATGTCGGGCGACTTCGCGGAGGAGCTGTGACCGCCGCGATCGCCGTCGAGGACGTTTCGAAGAAGTTCCGGCTGTTCCGCGACCGGCCGACGTCGCTCAAGGCCCGGGTGCTCTCCGGACGTTCGCGCGCCGAGGACTTCTGGGCGTTGCGGGATGTCTCGTTCGACGTGCGAGAGGGCTCGACGCTTGGGCTGATCGGCCACAACGGGAGCGGCAAGACCACGATCTTGAAGATCGTCGCGGGGATCCTGCGGCCGACGTCGGGGGTGGTGCGGCAACGCGGACGGCTCGCGGCGCTGCTGGAGCTCGGCGCCGGCTTCCACCCGGAGCTGACCGGTCGCGAGAACGTCTACCTCAACGCGTCGTTCCTCGGGCTTTCCCGAAAGGAGACCGACGGGGCCTACGAGGCCATAGTCGACTTCGCCGAGCTCGAGGACTTCATGGAGAACCAGGTGAAGTTCTACTCGAGCGGCATGCTCGTGCGGCTCGGGTTCGCGGTAGCCGTTCACGTCAACCCCGAGGTCCTGCTGATCGACGAGGTGCTCGCCGTGGGCGACGAGGCCTTCCAGGCGAAGTGCATCGACCGCGTGCGGACGTTCCAGCGCGAAGGCCGCACGATCGTGCTGGTCACGCACGCGCTCGACACCGTCCGCGCGATCTGCGACCGGGCCGTGATGCTGCACCACGGCAAGGTACACGCGCTCGGCATGCCCGACGACGTCGTTCGCGAGATGCGTTACGTGCTGCTCGGCCAGGTCGACGAGAGCTTCACCCCGGAGGAGGGAACGCGCGAGGCCGAGATCGAGGCCGTCGACATCATCCGGGCGAACGGCTCGGGCGAGGGTCCGGTGCTCCGCGACGACCCGCTCACCATCCAGGTGGACGTGAGGACGAACCAACCCGTCGGCGATCTCGACGTCGACTTCGCGGTGCTCGACGGCTCGACCAACCACCCGGTGCTCGACGCGCGAACCTCGCGTGGCGGCCCGCTCATCGAGCGTTTCGACGGGAAGAAGCGAGTGCGCTTCCGCATCGCGTCCTTCCCTTACAACGCCGGCAAGTACTGGGTCACGATCGGGCTCTCCTCGCGCGAGACCGGCCACCTCTACCATGTGCAGACCCAGCGGTACCTGTTCGAGGTCATGGACGTACCGCGGGCGCAGGAGCGGGTCGACGTGCCGGTCGAGATCGAGGTCGAGGACCTGTGAGCCCCGAGACGAACGCGGAACCCGTTGCGAAGGAAGGACATCGAACCATGTTGATCGCGCTCATCCTCGTGTCGGTCGGACTCGCCGCCGTCGCGCAGCTCACGCTGAAACACGGCATGAACCAGGTGAAGGCCCGGTCGGGCGTCTTCCAGTTCAACGGGGACTCCATCCGAACGGCCGCGTCGACGCCGGCCGTCTGGATCGGCCTCATGATCTTCGGCGTGTCCGCGATCGTGTGGCTGGCCGTGCTGTCTCGCGCGTCGCTCTCGTTCGCATATCCGTTCGCGGCACTCACCTACGTTCTGATCGTGTTCTTCGACAAGCTGGTGCTTCACGAGGACGTGAGCACGTTGCGGTGGGGCGGCGTGGCGCTGATCGTCGCGGGGATCGTCCTGGTCGCGCAGACCCCGCACAACTGACCGATGCCCATGCCGGACCTCGCCGTAGTCGTCGTGAACCACAACGCGGGTGCCTTCCTCGAGCGGTGCGTGGCTTCGGTGTTCGCCTCGGTGGGCAGCGTGGAGCTCGAGGTCGTGATCGTCGACAACGGCTCCACCGACGGGAGCGCGCACGTCGCCGCCACCGCGCATCCCGAGGTCCGGTCCATCGAGCAGGACAACCGGGGGTTCGCGGCCGGGGTGAACACCGGCATCCGCGCGACCACTGCACCGTTCATCTTCGTCTTGAACCCCGACGCCGAGGTGTTCGAGGGAACGCTCGATGCGTTCGTGAAGTTCGCGGCCGAACGTCCGCGCGCCGGTGCGATCGGGCCGCTGGTCCGCAACTCCGACGGAACGATCTACTCGAGCGGTCGCAGCGTGCCGTCGATCGGGACGGCGGTCGGGCACGCTTTCCTCGGGCCGTTCCTTCCGAACAACCGTTTCACGCGCGCCTACAGGCAGTCGGGCTGGGATCGCTCGTCCGAGCGTGAGGTCGACTGGATCAGCGGTGCGGCGATGCTGTTGCGCCGTAAGGCTCTCGACGAGGTCGGCCATCTCGACGAGCGTTTCTTCCTCTATGCGGAAGAGGTCGACCTCTTCAAGCGGCTGCGGGACGGCGGCTGGACCGTGCTGTACACGCCCGAGCTCGAGGTGCTCCACGAGGGCGGCGTTTCGACCGGCCGCTCGCGGAGGATGCACCTCCAGCACTCGAAGAGCGTCTACCTCTACTTCGAGAAGCATCACGCGCAAGGGTGGCGCAAGGCGCTGCTGCCGTTCGCGTGGTTAGCGCTTCGAGCGCGAGCCGAGCTGGTCTCGCTCCGCGACCGGTTGAAGGGCTCTCCGTGAAAGCGGTCGTGCTCGTGGGAGGAGAGGGAACCCGCCTACGGCCCCTCACCGAGACCATCCCGAAGCCGCTGCTGCCGCTGATGGACCGAGCGTCGCTCCACCACGTCCTCGATCACCTCGCTCGCCACGGCGTCCACGAGGTCGTGCTGTCTTCGTCCTACCTCGAGGAGGCGTTCCACGCGTTCATCGGTGAACGTCGCGGAGACCCGGTCATCACGTGGATCACCGAGGCCGAGCCGCTCGGGACCGGCGGCGCCATCGTGAACGCGCTCGAAGCGCTCGCGACCGACGAGCCGTTCTTCGCGCTGAACGGCGACATCCTCACCGACCTAGACCTAACTTCGATGCTGGCGTTCCACCGCGAGCGACGCGCTACGGCGACGATCGCGCTCACCCACGTCGACGACGCGCGGCCGTTCGGTCTGGTGCCCATCGAGGCTGATGGCCGCGTGATCGAGTTCCGGGAGAAGCCGCAGGAGCTCGTTCCCGGCGACATCAACGCCGGCACGTATGTCCTGGAGCCGCCGGCGCTCGCCGGCTGGCCGCGCGGCGATGACGTCTCGATCGAGCGGCAGATCTTCCCGTCGCTGATCGGCGACGGGCGTCCCCTCTACGGGCTCGTCTCGGACGCCTACTGGCTCGATCTCGGAACGCCCCAGAAGTACCTCCAAGCGCACTTCGACATCCTCGAGGGCAAGGTGAACGGCGAGCCCGCGTACGCGGCGCCGTGCATCGCGCCTAGCGCGAACATCGATCTCCGGGCGCATCTCGGCCGCTGGGTGGTGGTCGGGGAGGGCGCCTCCATCGGCGCCGACGCGCAGATCGACGACTCGGTCCTTCACGCCGGTGCCGTGGTCGAGGCCGGCGCGCGCGTCGTCGGCTCGATCCTCGGACCCCGTTCGGTGGTCGGCGCGGGTGCCACCCTCACGGACGGCGCGCTCGCCGAGGGCGCTGTCGTCCCGCCCGGGCTGGTCCTCGACGGCGCCCGCGTCTCCGCAGGTCGGACGGCGTCTTCCGCGTGAAGACCCGGAAGACCGCATCGCATGTGTTACGGTGCGGCTCCCTTCCGGGAACCCTCGAAAACATGCGTAGAGCCTTGCTCCTTTCCCTCGTCGTCCTCGCGGCGGCCCTCGGGCCGGCGGCGCCCGGTCGCGCGGCCGACTCGTTCACCTTCTACGGGTCGGGGTTCGGTCACGGGCTCGGCATGTCGCAGTGGGGCGCGTACGGGCTCGCACAGGAAGGGTGGACGCACCAGCGCGTGCTGACCCACTTCTACAGCGGGACCAAGCTCGCGCAGGCGGACGCGCCGCCCAAGACGCTCCGCATCGGCCTCGTCCAAGGCAAGACGAAGATCCGCTTGGCGGCTTCCTCCGGCGATGTCGATCTTCGTATCGGCAACGCCAAGACGGGAGACGTCGCGGCCACGATCCCGAACGGCGAAACGTGGACGATCCGGATCGAGAACCAGGCCTACAGGATCATGGACGCGCACGGCCATCAGGTCGGCGACCCCGTCGGCGGGCCGAGCGAGGATCTCTTCGCCAGCTACGTTCCGAACAACGCCTACGTGAAGGTCGTCGAGGCAGGCCACACCTACAACCGCGGCTATCTCGAGTTCAACATCTACAACTGCGACTCGAGTTGTCGGGAGCGCGTGATCCTGCCGATCGCCCCGCAGGAGTA